>DATMHT010000104.1:0-33001 GCA_035554795.1 Gemmatimonadaceae bacterium
GTCCGTCCACGCCGCCTTGCCGCGTCCCGCCTGCACCGGCGTGCGGTAGACGTAGAAGTTGTCGGCGTCGCGGCCGATCTTCAGGTAGAAGTTGAGCTCTCCGGCGTCGCCCCAGCCGTTGCCGCGCCCCTTCGCCCAGACACGCAGCGTCCGGTAGCCCATGAAGTTCCGCTGCCCCTCGGGGAAGCGGTAATACGCCTCGGCGCGGTCGTACCTGCGGAGGTTGCCCGCGGTGAGGCGCATCGAGCGCTCGTTGATCTGGACGCGGTTCGTCTCCAGGCCCGTCTGCTTCTGGTCGGGCGCGTCGGTGACGCCGGGCGGCGAGTCGTAGACGAGCGTCGCCGTAGAGTCCTGCGTGCCGATGATGCCGGCGACGACGTAGCTGTTGGCCAGCCCCGGCGCCTCGCCGCCAATCCCCTGCACCGCGCGCTCCGAGCGCTTGAGCCACGGCGAGCCGACGAGCCGCAGCCGCGCCAGCGGCACCTCGGTGAACTGGTCGTCGGGCTGGGCCTCACCGGAGACGACGGTGAGCCGCAGCCCGTTCACGCGACGCCGGTTCGGGTTGTTGATCGAGTCGGTGGGAACGCGGAACGGTACGCGGAAGAGCACCCAGCAGCGGACCTTGTTCGGCGCGCCGAGACCCGTCGCGTAGTTGTAGCACTGACCGACGCGGTTGTACGTGCTGTCCTTCGACATGTCCACGACGTAGCGCAGGAGGTTCTCGTCGTTGCGCTGCGCCTGGCGCAGGTTGAGCTGCGCGTCGAGGTCGAGGTCCTCTTCGTCGAGCCGGCTGTTGAGCACCGTGCAGTTGGCGCGCGCGTCGCCAAGGCGCTGGAGCGTGGTGCTCCCGCCCTGGCACGTCGCGAAGTTCGACGTGTCCACGGTCGCGCCGCCGGGGGTCGTGATCGCGAGCGACGGCACGCGGTCGCCCGGCAACCCGATGTCGTCCGTGCCGACGTTGAAGCCACGCGAGAGCGGGTTGCGCTCGGTGTTCATCGTGTCGAGCCCCGCCGCCTGCTTCCCCGTGTAGAGCGAGTCCACGCCGACCGCCTTCGCCGCGTCGCAGCCGACGCAGAGCTTCGTGGGCGAGAAGGTGAGCGAGTTCTCGGAGATCTCGCCGAAGTCGAAGACGACCGTCGGGTTGGCGCGGCGTCCGACCTCCGACGTGTCCACGAACGACCAGAACTCGAGCTGCTCGACGCGCGAGAGGTCGCTGCCGGTCGCGCCGAACGAGGTACGGATCGAGCGCCAGCGGCGGCCCGTCGGCGCGTTCGGCACGAGCCAGTCGAACTTCGCGTCGCTCCCCGGCACGCGGAGGCCGCCGATGTTCAGCGGGTAGAGCGTCAGCCAGAGGATCTGCTCCGCCTGCTGGAGCCCCTGACCGGTGATGTTCACCAGCGGGTCGATCTGGTTGATGTTGAGCAGGACGGGGCTGTTCCGGTCGTCCACGCCGTTGTTCTGCCACGCCATCGTCGCGGCGTGCGTGCTGTCGAGGACGAGCCCGGGCACCTGCGTCGCGAGGTGGCCATCGGCGGGCTGGCTCGAGTAGTACCACGCCGGATCGCTGAGCGTGACCGTGGTGCCGCCCTCGCCCTCGAACGACTCGACGTACGCCTGGCCGGCGGCGTTCGGCTGCGGGCGGCTCGTCGCGAACTCGCCGCTCACGTCCACGCGCGACGGCGCGGTGGACTGCGAGAACGGGAGCCGCTGCAGCGCGCGCGAGAGCGCGTCCGCCTCGAAGGTGAAGTTGCCGCTGACGCCGGCGACGAGCGAGCTCGCCGGCTCGAAGCCGAGCGGCGGCCGGTTGAAGGTCGTCTTCTGCGACTGCGAGATCGCCGTGAAGTTGACCGAGCCGTTGGTGAGCGGGAACTGCGACGCGATGCCGAAGATCGCCGTCGGCGCGGCGGCGAACAGCGGGTTCTCCTCGTACTGCACCGTGACCTGGCGCGGCGAGGCGAAGAGCGTGTCGGGGCGGAGGAAGGTCACGCGCCCGAGCTCGTAGTCCACCGTGTAGTCCACGTCCCGCTTGAGCGGGACGCCGCCGATGAGGATGCGCTCCGAATTGCGGCTCACCTGCACCGAGCCGAGGGCGAGCGAGCCGGCGTCGCCGCCGCCCGCGGCCTCGTACTTGGCGCGGATGTGGTAGACGCTCTGCGGGTGGCGCTGCGAGAACAGGTCCTCGCTCGGCGTCTTGTAGATCGTGTCGTTGGCGACGTTGCCGGCGGAGACGAGCCCCGAGTCGCGCGTCGCGAACGGGCGCAGCGACGGGAAGACGAGGAAGTTGTCCTTGATCAGCTTCCCGCCGCCGCCGCCCGAGGTGTAGTTCGGGTCCGACGGCCGCGGCCAGAGGTGGTTGTCGATGTCGAACGTCGAGCTGTTGTTCGCCTGCGAGAGCTGGAGCATCTGCAGGTAGGTATCGAAGCCGCCGGCGACCGGCTTCTCCTGGTCGCCGCTGCTGCCGGTGACGACCTTCACCGCGACCGTCTGCCGCTGGATGTCCTCGCCACCGAAGCGGTAGACCGAGCGGATCTCCTGGAAGAACGCCGTGTCGCCTGGCACGACGAGCGGGTCGTAGATCAGGTTCGCGTACTGCGGCGCCTGCGTGAACTGCAGGTCGGGCGTCCCGCCGGCGACGCTGCGATCGCCGCCGGCGTAGTGGACGTTGTAGGCGACGACGAGCCGCTCGGCGTTGAGCGAGAGCGGGCGGACGAGCGCGAACCAGAGCTGCGACGGATCGACGTAGTAGTCCACCCCCTCGCGCAGCAGCTCGTACACCGGGCCGCGGTTCTGCCCGTTGCGCGAGCCACGGACGATGAACTGCGGACCGTTCGGGTTGACCGGCTGCTCGCCGAAGCGCAGGCGATAGATGTAGACCTTCGTCGGCCGCGCGGAATCGGGGAGCTGCGCCGCCGCGGCCGCCATCGCCTGCGGGTTCAGGATGTCGATGGACGGGTAGCCGCCGAAGCGGCGCGGGTCCACGGTGAAGAAGAAGCGCCGCGCCTCGATCTTGTAGTCCTCGAGGTCGAGCGTGACGTTCTGCAGCGACCGGTCGCCGACCGTGAAGACGCGGTCCTTGACGACGTTCCCCTTCTGCTGCGCGACGATCGTGCGGAAGCGCATCGGCCCGAGCTGGCCGATCGCCTGGACGCCGTAGTTGCCGCTCGGGATGCCGGCGGTGATGAAGCGCGACGGCGGCGGCACGAAGCTGACGTTGCCGACCTCGAGGCGCTGGATCAGCTCGTCCGACTTCCCCTCGTAGTAGACCGAGATGTTGTTCGACGCGTCGAACTCGCGCTGCGAGTCGTAGTCCACGTTCACGTGCACGCGGTCGGCGACGACGCCGCCGGTGCGGACGTTGAACTGGAAGTCGAAGTTCGGCTGGATCCCGCCGCGGCAGTTGGCGCCGCTGACGAAGTAGAGGTTCGAGGTGCAGCGCTCGTTCCGGCTGCGCTCGAGCTTCGTCTCGAGCCGGGCGTTGAGGTCGAGATTGAGATCGGCGTAATCGCCGAAGAGGTCCACCGGCCCGTTGAGGAGGCCGCCCGCCTTGGCGGCGCTGTCGCGCGCCGCACCGGAGAGGAGCCCCGTCCCGGTGGTGTCGCGCGCCTTGCCGCGCACCCGGGCGATCGAGTCGGTCACCTCGCGCTGGAGCGCGGCGATGATGGCCGCGTCGCCGGTGTCGGGTGGCGTCGCCGGGGTCGGCGGGACCGCGCGCGGCGGGGCCACGCCGGCCGCGGCCGCGTTAGGCGCGGCGGCGGGGGGCGGCAACGGCGTCGGCACGCCGGCCGGCGGCGGCTGGGTGCCGCGCTGGCGGTCGCGCACGTCGCGCGACGCGAAGGTCGCGTCGGCCGGGGCGGCGGCGCCCGGCGTCAGGCTCGCCGTCGCCGTCTGCCCCCAGAGCGCCTGGACGCGCGCCTGGGTGAGCTGCTGAAGCCGCGCCGCGCGCGCCGCCGCGAGCCCCTCGACGCCGCCGGCCGCGCTCACCTCGCTCGCGAAGGTGAACTGGCCGAACGGGGAGAAGCCCGTGCCGGGATTGAAGCGGAAGAGCGTCGTGTCGCGCCGCGGTGGGTAGCGGAGAAACAGCCCGCTCGGCGGGGGCGCCAGCTGCTGCCCTTCGGCCGTCGGAACGAGCGGCGTCGCGCGAGTCGTGTCGCGCACCGTGTCGCGCGGCTGGGGGCGCACCGTGTCGCGGGCCGTCGGCGGCGACGCGACCGGCGGGCGCCGGTCCTGGGCCGGCAGCGCGCCCGCCGCGAGGGCGAGCGCCGCGCCGGTGGCCAGCAGCCGCCACGCCAGCCGAGAGGCGGCGGCGCCGGCCGGCGGGCACGTCGGAGCTGAGCCGGCGGCGCAGGCGCCGGCCGCGTGAGCTGCGAGAGACGGAGTGGAGCGCACCGAAGCCCCGAACGGGGTGTAGAAGCGGCGAGACGGGCGGGCGCATCGCCGCCGCCGTGCGACGACGGGCAGCGGTGACACGCGCTCGGCGACCGGGCGCGACGGGACCGCGAGCGCGCGCCGGCGGCCCGTGGGCACCCCCGCGCGCGGCGCCCGCGTCGCCTCACTCCGACGGCGAGGTTACCTTAGTGTCGGGTGGCCGGCAGGGGAGCAATATACCGAGCGGGTCAGAGCAGACGCAAAGAGAAAAGCGGTAAGTGGCGGGCGGTTGGCGGTGGGCGCGAACCCTCTCGGCGGACGCCGCGCGGGGGCCCCCCCACGTCAGAGTCTATGGCGCGTCGCGGCTTTCTCGTGATCCAATCGGCGCCGACCGTATCGGTCTGCGCCGACCGCCTACCGCTTCACGCTTACCGCCCATCGCGCCCTACACCAGATCAGCGTTGAAGATTCTCAACCGGTACGTGCTGAAGGAGCATCTCGGGCCGCTGGCGTTCTCGCTGACGGCGCTGACGTCGCTCCTCCTGCTGAACTACATCGCCAAGCAGTTCGGCAACCTCGTCGGCAAGGGGCTGCCGTGGTCGGTGATCGTCGAGTTCTTCGTCCTCTCGATCCCGTTCACGGTCGCGATGACGCTGCCGATGGCGGTGCTCGTCTCCGTCCTCTACGCCTTCAGCCGGCTGGCGAGCGAGAACGAGATCACGGCCCTCAAGGCGAGCGGCGTGAGCCTCGTGCGCGTGCTCGTCCCGGTGCTCTGGGGCGCGACCATGCTGGCCGCGCTCATGGTCGGCTTCAACGACCAGATCCTCCCCCGCGCCAATCACGAGCTCCGCGTCCTGCAAGGCGACATCGCCCGCAAGAAGCCGACGTTCGCGCTCCGCGAGCAGGTGATCAACGAGGTCGCCAGCGGCAAGCTCTACCTGCGCGCGAACAAGGTGGACCAGTCGTCGAACATCATGCGCGAGGTCACGATCTACGACCTCGGCGACCCGACGCGCCGGCGCACCATCTACGCCGACAGCGGCACGATGCGCCTCATGGCGGGCGCCAGCGACCTCGAGCTGACGCTCTGGAGCGGCGAGATGCGCGAGGTCCAGCGCAACGACCCAGCCCAGCTCCAGCGCCTGTTCTACACGTCCGACCGCATCCGCGTCCGCGGCGTCGGCAACTCGTTCGAGCAGTCCGAGCATGACGACTTCAAGGGCGACCGCGAGATGTCCATCTGCGAGATGGAGCAGGCGTTCGCCAGCTCGCGCCGCGACTACGAGACCTCGCGCCGCCAGCTCGCCGACGCCCTCGGCGGTGCCGCGCATCTCCTCGCGACCGGCGAGCGTGTCGTCCGCCCGACGTCGCCGCCCGCCTCCGCCCACGTGCCCCCGTCGGCCAGCAGTCCATCGGGTGTGCCGGCCGCGGCGACGACGACCGACACCGGTGCCGCGGCCAGGCCGCCCTTCGGCGTCGCCCGGCTCTACTGCGGCGCGCTGGCCTGGGCCGCGAAGCGCCTTCCGAGCGGCAAGGCGACGACGACCACCGTCGCCGGTCTCACCAGCGCCGGCGCCAGCGCCGCGGCAGCCGCGCTCGCCCCGCAAGCGGCCGTCGCCCAGGCGGCGACTCCCGCCCGGCCGGTCACTGGCAGCGGCATCCGCCGGGGCGCCGACTCCACGCGGAAGGCGGCGGCAGCGGCGCCGGTGCGACCGCCGCCGCGGAGGATGCCCGCGCCGTTGCTGCCGCCCCCGTCCGCGGGCGTCGCGACCGAGGGCCGTCCGCCTGCCCTTCCCTACGGCGCGGGCGCTCGCGGCACCGTGGGCGCTGCCATGGGTGGCACCATGGACGCATCGCTCGCGGTCAACCAGGTGACGGCGGAGCTCGACGCCGCGCGCATCCGGATGCAGGACACCGAGCAGAGCATGAACGGCTACGACGTCGAGATCCAGAAGAAGTTCGCGCTCGCCGTCGCCTGCATCGTCTTCGTGCTGCTCGGCGCGCCGATCGCGCTGCGCTTCCCGCGCGGCGGCGTCGGGCTGACGATCGGCGTCAGCCTCGGCGTCTTCGCGCTGTACTACGTGTGCCTCATCGCCGGCGAGGAGCTCGCCAATCGCGGGTTCATGCCGCCCTTCTGGGCGATGTGGGCCGCCAACGTCCTGTTCACGCTCATCGGCCTCGTGCTGCTCGCGCGGATGGGGCGCGAGGGCGGGACGTCGCGCGGCGGAGACACGGGCGAGCTCGTGGAGCAGCTCCGCCTCTTCCTCAAGCGACAGCTGCGGCGCGTCGGCCTTCGCGTCGACCGGCGCGCCCCCGCCACCTGAGAGCCGCCGCCCCCATGACCCGACGCCGCTCGCTGATCCACCCGCTCGACCGCTACGTCTTCGAGGAGTTCTGGAAGATCTTCGTCGCCTTCGCGCTCGGCTTCCCGATCCTCGTCATCATCATCGATCTCACGGACAACCTGCAGAAGTACCTGAGCCGCAACCTGCCGCGCGCGGACGTGGCGCTCAGCTACCTCTACTGGCTGCCCGATTCGATGTTCCTCGTGCTGCCGGCGGCGGTGCTGTTCGCCACCGTCTTCTCGATCGGCGGCTTCACGCGCCACTCCGAGATCACGGCCGCCAAGGCGTCGGGGATCAGCTTCTACCGGCTCGTGCTTCCGGTGTACGCCGGCGCGGTGCTGGCGGCGATCTTCGGCCTCGCGCTCGGCGAGGTGGTGCCGATCACGAACGCCAAGCGCCTCGAGCTGCTGCAGGAGAACAAGTACAAGCAGGGGACGGAGCGCTACAACTTCGCCTATGCCGCCGAGCAGGGGCGCGTGTACAAGGTGGGCGCGCTGAGCGTCGAGCGCGGGACGATGGAGTCGCTGGAGCTGGAGCGCAAAGGCAAGGGCGCCGACTACCCGAGCTACGTGGTGTCGGCGGCGCGGGCGACCTACAACCCGAAGGGGAAGGCGTGGACGGTCGGCCGCGGCATGCTGCACGTCATCCCCGACAGCGGCCCGGACATCGCCTTCGCCTTCGACTCGCTGCGCGACCGGCAGATGCGCGAGCAGCCCGCGGACCTCATGGCCGTGCCGCGCAGCCCGGCCGAGATGGGCTACCGCGACCTGACGCGCTTCATCCGCGCGCTCGAGCGCTCCGGAGGCGACGCGAACGAGCTGAAGGTCGAGCGCGCGCTCAAGATCGCGATCCCGGTGACGTGCCTCGTCATCGCCCTCTTCGGCGCGCCGCTCGCCACGAGCACCCAGCGCGGCGGCTCGGCCTACGGCGTCGGCATCAGCCTCGGGACGACGGTCATCTTCCTGATGCTCATCCAGCTCACCAAGGCGATCGGCGGCAAGGGACTGATCCCCCCCGACCTGGCGGCCTGGATCCCGAACGTCGTCTTCGCGGTGGTGGGGACGTGGCTGCTGTCGCGGGTGCGGACGTGACGACGGCCGGGTCGAGGGTCGGGGGTCGGGGGTCGGGGCCTGCTCTGCGTACCTGCCGAGCATCACCCCCGACCCCCGACCCCCGACCCGCATCGCGCCCCCGCACTCCGGACCACCCGTGACGACCCCCTCGCCCGCCAACCCCACCGAGACCTTCCCCGTCGTGCAGCGCACGGGGATCCGGTTCTTCCGCCGCGCCACGCGGGGCTACACGAACCTGTTCGCCTCGATCGGCGAATACGCGTTCTTCCTGCGCGACATCGCCCGCGCCTTCGGCGACCCGGCGACGTACGTCGCCGAGACGATCCGGCAGATGCGCAACATCGGCGTGGACTCGCTGCCGCTGGCGCTGATCGTCGCCGGCTTCCTCGGCGCGGTGACGGCGTTCCAGGCGCGCTACCAGCTCTTCGGGGGCGTCCAGCTCTCGGTGCTGGGGCTCCTCGTGCGCGGCAGCATCGTGCTGGAGCTCGGGCCGCTGCTCACGGCGCTCGTGCTCACGGGGCGGGTGGGGGCTCGCATGACCGCGGAGATCGGGACGATGCGCGTGACCGAGCAGATCGACGCCCTCGAGACGCTCGCCTACGACCCGGTGGCGTATCTCGCGGTGCCGCGCTTCCTCGCGGCACTCGTCATGCTTCCGGCGCTCGTCATGCTGGCCAACGCGATGGCGATCGCCTGCGCGTGGCTGACGCTCCGTCTCGCGACCGACGTGACGACGAAGGACTACATCGACGGGTTGCGTCTGTCGTTCGTGCCGTTCCAGATTTTCTACAGCCTGATCAAGGCCTTCTTCTTCGGCGGCGCGATCGCCCTCGTCTGCTCGTACGAGGGCTACATCACGGAGGCCGGCGCCGAGGGCGTCGGCCGCTCGACGGCGAAGGCGGTGGTCATCGCGTCGGTCTCGATCCTCGTCCTCGACGCGATCATCGCCGCGCTGTTCGCCCCGTTCATCTCGGCGGGAACCTGACTTTGCGAGAAGCGGCGCCGCGGATCCGCGCGGATGGACGCGGATGGGCCTTCTCTCTTCGTGTTCGCCGCAGATCAACGCAGATGAACGCAGATCCAGCGTTGGCTGTGAAGGAAAGCGCAGTATCCGCGGCGATCTGCGTTGATCTGCGGCGCAATCCCGAGAGCAGCAGTATCCGCGCGCATCCGCGGAAATCCGCGGCGCCGCTGTCGTAAAGGCGCCGACCCACGAACCTGGTACGCATGAAACGACGCGACGAAGTCCTGGTGGGGATCCTCCTCGTGGCGGCGACGATCGTCGGCGTCCTCGGCACGCTCTGGCTCGTGCGGGGCGGCCTCTCGTCGGGCTATCCGCTCTACACCGTCGTCCCCTGGGGCGCGGGGCTCACGCAGGGGCAGCCGGTGCTGCTCGCCGGCGCGAAGGTCGGCTACGTCGCCGACATCGAGCTGCGACAGAACGGGACGCTGCTCGTGACGCTGAACGTCAACAAGGACTACAAGGTCCCGCAGGGCTCGACGGCGACGGTGAAGGCGGTCGGCCTCTTCGGCGACCAGTCCATCGCCCTCACCCCCGACTACCGCCGGCCGATCGACCAGTACGTACCGCCGGGCGACACCCTGCCGAGCGGCCCGACGCAGGTCTCCATCGACCAGCTGTTGATGCGCGTGGACACGGTGAGCCGCGGCATCTCCGACGTCACGAAGGCGTTCGAGGTGCAGATGGTGCAGCAGGGCGGGATCGCCGACATGCGTCAGACGCTGATGCGCACCAACGCGCTCGTCGCGCAGCTGAGCGGCATCGCCGCCGAGCAGTCGCGCCAGCTCTCGGCGACGATGGTCCAGCTCCGGCATACGGCCGCCGCCCTCGACTCGACGGCGATCGACTCGACCGTGCACAACCTCCAGACGACGACCGCCAACGTCGCCGCGCTGTCGGCGGACCTGCAGAAGACGTCGAACCAGATCAACTCCCTGCTCGCCAAGATCGACAAGGGCGAGGGAACGGCCGGGAAGCTGATCAACGATCCGGGCCTCTACGACGACCTGCGCCGGCTGACGTCGCGACTCGACTCGGTGACGGCGGACTTCAAGACGCACCCGAAGAAGTACGTCAACCTGAGCATCTTCTGAGGCGCTAGGTGCGCGGCAAGAGCGTATTCGCCGCGGATGAACGCGGATGAACGCGGATCCTCAGTTGTCATCCTGAGGGAGCGCTAGCGACCGAAGGATCGCTGTCCGTCGGAGCGATCCTTCGCTTCGCTCCGGATGACGGAGAAGCGAAGTAGGACGACGCCAAGCAAAGTACGGCGACGGCGAGGAGAGGCGTAGTATCCGCGTTCATCCGCGTTCATCCGCGGCGAAAGGCTCCTACGTGGAAAAGTGAACGGCCCGGGCGATCACTCGCCCGGGCCGTTCCGCTTTCTGCTTTCCGCTCTGTGAGCTTAGAACGAGTAGCGGAAGGTGAGCTGCATCTGGTAGAGCGACGAGATCGAGTTGTCCGGCACGCTGAACGCACCGCGGCTCATCGACGTCGGCGAGAAGTCGAAGATCACCTGCTGCTGGTTGAGCGGGACCGGGTTGGCCGCCGTGCCCGTGCGGCCGCGGGCGACGAGGACCGCCTGCTGCGGGAAGCTCGAGGAGAGCGTCGGCGCGTCGAGGTGGCCCCACTTCTTGTTGAGCAGGTTGCCGAAGTTGAAGATGTCGAGCTGCGCGGTGAAGCGCTGCCCCGCGATCTCGGGCAGCGACTGGCGGATCGAGGCGTTGAACAGGTTGCGCCACGGACCGCGGCAGCTGTTGCGCGCCATGATCTGGCCGCGCTGATCGCGCAGGCAGGGCTGGCTCTGGATGAAGCGCTCGAACGCCGCCTGCTGGTTCACGACCTGCTGCGCCGTCCCGTTGAAGCGGATCTCGTTCGGGTCGTAGGAGTTCTTCGGGACGTAGATCGGGTCGTTGCTCGTCACGCCGTCGCCGTTGAGATCACCGTTGGCGGTGTACGTGAGCGCGATCCCGGAGACGCCCGAGTAGTCGAGCGAGAAGTCCGTCGCGAACTTCTTCCACGGGGCCGTGTAGGTGCCGAACGCCTTGATGTTGTGGCGGCGCTCGAACGCCGAGGTGCCGAGCTTCGGCTCGCTCTCCAGCCCGGCGTAGGTGCGGCCGTTGCGGAAGTTGGAGACGGCGCGATCCGACGTCAGGCTCTGGACGTCGTAGGCGCGGACGTACGTGTACGAGGCGGAGGCGTTCAGCGTCTCACCGAACCGCTTCTTGAGCTGGCCGGTGAGCGAGTAGTTGTACGCCTTCGACTGGTTCGTGAGGTAGACCGCGCCTTCGCTGAAGTTCACGTTGTTGAACTTCGTGATGACGCGCGTCTCGGAGTTCGTGAAGATGATCGGCGCGTTCGAGGCGCTGATCGAGTCGGCGTAGATGATGCGGCCGTTGCGGTCCGTGTAGGGAACGCCGCCGGCCATCTTCGGTCCGAGGAGGTTGAGGTCCCGGATGAAGAGACCGTTCACGTCCTTGCCGTAGAGCGCCTCACCGGTGAACACCACGCCGCCCGGGAGCGCCTTGTCGAACCCGAGCGTGCTGACGAAGCGCTGCGGGAACTTGAGGTTCGGGTCGTTGAGGTTGACGCCGGCGGTACCGGCCGTTCCCGGCGCCGGGGCGGGCTGGCCCGCGCACGACGTCGGAAGGGCGCTGACGTCGGTCGTGAAGCCCGGCGCCGTGGTGCCCGTGACGTTGCCGCCGCAGTTGAGGAAGACGAGCTGCATACCGGTGTTCTGGTACGCGTTGCCGATCATGACGTACGGCGGCTGGCCCGTGTAGAGGCCGGCGTTGCCGCGGAGCTGAAGCGTCTGGTTGCCGAGGACGTCCCAGTTGAAGCCCGCGCGCGGGGAGAAGAGCGCCCGCGTCTTCGGCTTCGTGGCGGTGCTGATGTCGATGCCCTTGGCCGCGAACAGCGCGGCGATCTGCGTGTTCTCGGCGGGCGTGTCCGGCATGCTCGGCACGTCCACGCGGACGCCGTACGTGAGCGTCAGGCCGCTGCGGGCCGCCCACTGATCCTGCGCGTACGTGCTGTACATGTTCGTGCGGAACCGCGCCGCGAGCTGCGCCCCGTTGCTGAAGCCGACCGAGTAGGTCAGCGCCTTGCCGCTGTCGTAGGCCGCGATGCTGTTGAACTTGTACGCGCCGTAGACGCGCTGCTCGAAGTCGTTGAGGAACTTGTTGTACTCGTAGCGCGCGCCGACCGTGACCGTGTGCGCGCCGAGCGGCATCGTCACGTTGTCCATCAGCTCGAAGATCCGCTGGTCGAGCAGGTTGACCGGCGAGAACTGCTCGGTGCCGAGCGTGATCTGCGACGACCCGCTCTTGATGCTGATCTCGGGCGTCTTGAGGGGCGGGTTGCGGACGTCCTTCACCGTGTTGTAGGCCGCCGAGAACTCGTTCGACAGACCGCTGGCGAAGTTGTTGAACATCTGCAGCGTGGACGAATAGTTGTCGTTCGTCCGCGGCACCTGGTTCGACGTCAGGCGCACGCCCGAGCCCTGCGACGACGGGTCGGTGCTGAAGCTGAAGGTGTTGCGCGAGAAGTCCACCTGCTCCGCCTTGTTGATGAGCTGGCGGAAGACGACGCGCGTGTTGCCGGTGGCCTGCCAGTCGAGGCGGCCCATGAAGTTCGTCAGCGGCGTCTTGAGCTGGAGCACGCCGGCGCTACCGGCGTCGAAGCCGTACTTCGACTTGGAGATGCTGATGACCGAGTCGATCTGCGCGAGGCCGATGCCGGCGCTCACGTCGGAGGCCGAGACGATCGAGGCGCCGCTGTTCGGGTTCGACCGCTGCTGCCACTCGGTCGCCGTGAAGAAGTGCAGGCGATCCTTGATGATCGGGCCGCCGAGGTAGAAGCCGTACTGCTGCTGGCGCAGGTTGCCCGACTTGATGAACGTCGTGTCGTAGGCGAGGCTCGGGTTGCGGAACGTGTAGGTCGCGCCGCCGGTGAGCGTGTTCGTTCCGCTCCGCGTGACGGCGTTCACGTTCAGGCCGACGAAGTTGCCGAAGCGCACGTCCGTCGGGCTGAGCAGCACCTGCACCTCCTTCACCGCGTCGATCGGCACGATGCGGCCGCCCGTGGAGCCGCCCGGCGTGCCGCCGGTGCTGTTCAGGTTGAACCGGTCGTTCTGGTTCGAGCCGTCGATCGTGTAGCTGTTGAAGCGGTTGAAGCCGCCGGCGGCGCTCGGACCGCCCGACGTGTTCGTGGTGACCTGCGGCGAGAGGCGCGCGAGGTCCGTCACGTCGCGGTTGAGCGTCGGGATGCGGCGGAGCAGCGTGTCGCCGATGATCGTCTGCGCGCCCTGGCGCGTCGGCGCGAAGTCGGCGCCGCTCGCCGTCGCCGTGACCTTTACGCTCGTGAGCTGCGTCGCCGCCTGATGGAGCACGACGTCGAAGCGCGTCGCCTCGCCGAGCGTGATGCGGATCGCGTCGTTCGTCACCGGCGCGAAGCCGATGCGGCGCGCGGTCACGCGGTACGGGCCACCAACCTCGAGGTTCTGCACGAAGTAGCGCCCGTTCGCGCGCGTCATGCCGCCCGTCCGGAAGCCGGTCGCCTGGTTCACCACCTCGATCTGCACGGCTTCGACGGGCTGGCCGCCCTCGTCGGTCACCGTGCCGGTGACCGCGCCCGTCGTCGTGCCTTGCGCGTCGAGCCGGGCGGGGCGCACGCCCGCCAGCAACGCCGACAGCATCATTGCTGTCAAGCTCCAACGGAACATTCTCATGTGGCTGGAATCCCTCAGGAAGAGATAAGGCCCGAACGGGGAGGAGGTCCGGGACGCGACAAAGCTAGGCAGGATCGCCAACGGGTCAAGAAATTTCTGAAACGGGCGGTATTCGGCCGGGGGCCGAAGGGGCCCGGGATCGCCCGGCCGGGCCACCGTCGCCATCCTCCCCGCCCGGCCCCGCCGCTCGGCCGCCGCAGACGCCGCGAGTGCCGGTCAGTCGCCGACCTCGACCCGCCGGCCGGCGGCCCGGCGCCCGAACAGCAGCCAGTAGACGGGCGCCCCGAGCACCACCAGGCCGAGCGTCGCCAGCGTCGCCCACCGGCTCGACGGGTCGATGATGGCGTTGGCCAGCAGGTAGATGGTCGCGAGGATGAAGAGCGCCGGGACCACCGGGTAGCCGGGCGTCCGGAACGCCGGCCGGAAGGGCATCCCGGTCGTGCCGCGGCCGCGCCGGCGGAGGACGAAGACCGACGCCACGCTGAGCGCGTAGAAGGGGATGATCGCCGTGACGAAGGCGTCGGCGAGCTGCTCGAAGGTGCGCAGCAGGACGAAGCCGATGCCGAGGGCGGCGGCGAGGGCGATCGCGACCCACGGCGTCTGGTAGCGCGGGTGGACGCTCGCCACCTTGCGCAGGAGCATCCCGTCGTCGGCCATCGCGAAGAAGATCCGCGGCGTCGTCAGCAGCGCACCGTTGAGCGCGCCGAAGGTCGAGAACAGGACGGTGAGCGAGACGAACGTCACCCCCGCCGGCCCGATCAGCTTCTGCGCGACGTCGGCGGCGACGAGGCGCGAGTGGCGCATCTCCTCGACCGGGAGCACGACGAGATACGCGACGTTCGCCAGGAGGTAGATGGCGAGCACCGCCAGCGCCCCGCCGATGAGGGCGCGGGGCAGGTTCCGCTCGGGGTTGGTCACCTCGCCGCCGATGAAGCTCAGGTCCGCCCAGCCGTCGTACGCCCAGAGCGCCGAGACGAGAGCGAGGCCGAACGGCGCGATGGAGAAGCTGCCGGGCGGGATCGCGGGGGTGAAGTGCGTCGCGTGGGTCGCGGGCAGCCCGACGGCGACCGCGAGGAGGACGATGAAGAGCAGGCCGCCGAACTTGGCCAGCGTCGTGACCACCTGCACCGCCGAGCCCCAGCGCACGCCGACGATGTTGAACGTCGCCGTGACCGCGATCGCCACCGCGGCGATCCAGTGGGCGTAGCGGTCGTACGGCGCGACGAGCGGGTCGCGCCCGGTGCTCCGCACGAGGTACTCGGCGAACGTCGTCGCGATCGCGCCGATGGCGGAGGCGCGGATGATGACGAGCTCCGACCAGCCGAAGAGGAAGGCCGAGAGCCTTCCCCACCCTTCCCGCAGAAAGACGTACAGGCCGCCCGTCTCCGGCAGCGCGCTCGCGACCTCCGCCAGCGTCAGCACGCCACACAGCGCGAAGAGCCCGCCGACGACCCAGACCGAGAGCATCGGCAGCGGCCCCGGGAGACGGTCGGCGACGCCGGCCGGAGAGCGGAAGATCCCCGAGCCGATGATGGACCCGATGACGATCGCGATCGCGCTCCACAGGCCGACGCGGCGGGGGAGAGTGCGCGGAGAGGTGTCTGGCATGCGACAACAGTAAATCGGGAAACGGGCAAGGGGTAACGGGTAACCGACAAGGGGCTCGGGGATCGGGGCTCGCGTGCCCCGCGACGCTCCTCCCCGCAGGCGTTCGCGAACCGGACGCTGACGACGGCCCGCGAGCCCCGAGACCCGAGTCCCGATACCCAATTCCTTGAATACAGCCCCGCTCCTGACCACTTTTCCCTGATGCCTTCGACGCTCTCCGACGCGCTCTTCTGGATCGCGGCCGCGCTCTGCGCGTTCGCCCAGGTGGCGATCCTCCGCTCGGCCCTCTTCACCAGAGGGATGCCGGCCGCGCCGGGATCCACGCTGCCGCCGCTGCGGCGCGCCGTCGAGGTCGCGTGGGCGGTGCTTCCCGCGATCGCGCTCGCCGCGCTGCTCGTCTTCACCTGGCGTGCGATGCACCCCGTCGCGCGCGGCGGCGCACCGTCGCCGGCGCTGACGACGGTGGACGGCCAGTCGTCGCCTCACGCCAGCGCACCGGGCGTCTGACGCCGCGGCCGCGCCCATCTCCCCTCGCGACGCGATGAGACTGCTCCGCCGGCTCGCGTACGCCGGCCTCGCGCTCGCGTTCTCGCGCGTCGTCCTTGGCGCGGTCGCTCGCGCGACCGGTGTCGCCGCGAGCGCGGGGCGGGCCGGCGCGCTCGAGCCGGGCCCCGCGTCGGCCGCGGGCGACGCGATCCGCTCCTCGACCGGCGCGGCGCTGGCCGCCGCCGAGCGTGGCCTCGCGTTCGGCGCCGGGGTCGCGCTGCTCGCCCTCCTCGGCGCCGCGCTGCTCCGCCGCCGCGAGCCCGGCGTCGCCGGCCGCGGGGGCGTGCTGCGCGCCAGCGCGCTCGCGGTCGGCGTCGGCGCCGCGACGGTCGCGCTGACGGGCGTCGGCGGTACGCCGGGGACGATCGCGACCGCGCTGCAGCTCGCCCTCGTCGGCGCGATCTCGGTCGCGGCGCTGCGGGCCGGCGGCCTCGGCGCCACCGACGCGTCGGACGCAACGGTCGGCGCCGACGGGGAGGCGGCCGGCGAGGCGCGCGGCCGCTCCGCGCTCGCCACCACCGCGGCGGCGCTGCTCGCCGCGCTGTCGGTGTTGCTCGGGCCGCCGATCGGCGGCGGCGCTCTGGCGGTCGTCGTCGCGCTGCTGCTGGTGCTGATCGTCGCGAGCGCCGTCGGCGTCCTCGCCCCGCGCGACGGGTGGCGCGCGACGGAGGCCGGTCGCGCCGGCCGCATCGCGCTCGGCACGCTGCTCCTGCAGCTCGCGGTCGGTGGCGCGCTCGCCGCGCTCGCGCTGCCCGGCGCCGCGCGCACGATGCACGAGGCGCTCGGCGCGCTCGTCTGGCTCGCGCTGGTAGTCACCGCGACGCTCGTCCACCGCGCGTCGGCGCTCGTGCCCGCGGTCGTCGCGCCCGCGCTCGCGACCACGACGCCGCCGGACGTGGAAGCAGCGGGCCCAGCTCCGGTCGTCGCCACCGACTCTGCCGCCGCCGCCGACTCGGTGGCGGCCACCGAGCTCGCCCCCTTGGTCGCAGCCGCCGCGCCCGTCGCCGCGGCCACCGCAGCTCCCGCTGCGCTGGTCGTCACGGCCCCGCTCGGGACGCCGGCGCCGACCATCGTGGAGACGACGGCGGCGGAGGAGACGCTCGAGGAGCGCCCGCTCCATTTTCCGGCATTCCCGCTCGCCGCATCCACGCCGCCAACGGTCGCGCCGAGTGCCGCGCCGGTCGCGCCCGCGGCCGAAGCGCCCGCGCCTGACGAGAGCGCCGTCGCGGACGAGGCCGAGCCGCTCCAGGCGATCGAAGTGTTCGCGGCGGAGGCGGCGGCGGAGATCGAGCCGGCGGCTGTGACCGCCTCGGCGGACGTCACCTCGGCGGACGACGTCGCACGCGTGATCGAGCTCGAGGCGCCGGCCGAGGACGCGCCGCTGCTCGCGGAGATCGAGAGCGTCAGCAGTTCCGACGTCGCGATCGCGGCGGAGCTGGAGGACGCGGTCGAGGACGAATCGGTCGCGGTCGCGGAGATCGCCGAGACGGAACCCGCGCCCTTCGCCGAGACGGAACCCGCGGCCTTCGCCGAGACGGAACCCGCGGCCTTCGCCGAGACGGAACCCGCGGCCTTCGCCGAGACGGAACCCGCGGCCTTCGACGAGAAGGAAGTGCCGCTCGACGTGTCGCTCGGCGCGGATTCGAGCGTCGCCGTCGCGGAGCCGATCGGAGCGACCACGGAGGAGCTCCCCGACGCCGTTGGTGAGGAGCACGCACCGCTCGCGACGCCCGCGCTCGTCGCCGAAGCAGCGCCAGCCGACAGCACCACGCTCGCCGACGTCGCGTCGGAGCCGATCGCAGCGGAGCCGATCGCAGCGGAGCCGATCGCAGCGGAGCCGATCGCGGCGGAGCCGATCGCGGCGGAGCCGATCGCGGCGGAGCCCGAGGCGGTCGGGGTGGAAGCTGCCGCGGTGGAGGTCCCCGAGATCGTCGCGGCGGAAGTCGCCGCGGCCGAGGCGGTAGCGCCCGATACCGATGTCGTCGCGAATGTCGTGGCGGATGACGTCACCCACGCGCCGCTCGAGACAGCGGCCGCCGTCGAGCCGGTACGTGTCGGCGAAGCACCGAGCGTCGCGGACGTCGAGCACGACGAGCGCGAGCAGGCCGACGAAGAGGCGCCGGACACGGAGGAGCTCTTCCCCGGCGCCGCGGAGCTCATGGACGTGCCGGACTACGAGCCGGTGTCACGCTACTCGGCGCTCGACGACTCCGCGCTCGACGACATGGACGTAGACGAACTCGTGATCGACGGGCCGCTGCCGGCGAGCGTGTTCGAGCGCGCCGACGCGTCCGGGATCGAGCCCGACGTCGAAGCGGAGCTCGAATCCGACGTCGAGCCGGAGATCGAGGCGGAGCTCGAGCCGGGCGTCGAGCGTCCCGTCGCGCACGAAGCGATCTTCGACGAGGCGATGCTCGACGACGTGCACGCGGCCGCGCCCGGCGAGACGACGACGGCGGAAGGCGCGGCCGTCACCATGGCGGCGGGCACCGAATCGGTGGCGGAGGGTGCGCCAGCGGAGGGCGGGCTGGCGGAGGACGCGCCTGCGGAGACCACGCTCACGCCGCTGCCGCGCCGTCCGCGACGACCGCCGACGCTCGCCGTGCTGCTGGCGCGCGGCGCTGACTTCTAAGCTTGGAGTGGGAGTGAAGGATCTGACGACGAGAGCCGCCGCGGCGGGAACGACCGCGAGCACCACCAGCAACACCGACGCGCGCGACGAGTCCGCGACCGGTGCGCCACCAGCCGAGCGCCCGGCGGCCGCGACGCCGACGAGCGAGCCGGCAGCGGCCGCCGTGACGCGGTCGTTCGGCCGCGACCTCGTGATGCTGACGAAGCCGCGCATCATCTCGCTGCTGCTCGTGACGACGATCGCGCCGATGTTCGTCGCGGGGCGGCCGAGCTGGTGGCTGGTGCTGGTGGTGACGGTCGGCGGCTACCTCATGGCCGGCGGCGCCAACGCGGTCAACATGTACCTCGACCGCGACATCGACGACGTCATGTCGCGCACGCGGCTGCGCCCGATCCCGAGCGGGCGTCTCGCGGCGACGTCGGTCGTGGCGTTCGGCGTCGCGCTGGCGACGGCGGCGACGTTCCTGCTCGCGCACTTCGCCAACGTCGCGACGGCGATGCTCGCGCTCGCCGGCTTCTACTTCTACGTCTTCATCTACACGCGCTGGCTCAAGCGCTCGACGCCGCAGAACATCGTCATCGGCGGCGCGGCGGGCGCGTTCCCGCCGCTCGTCGGGTGGGCGGCGGTGACCGGCGGCGTGGACCTCGTCGCGGCGTATCTCTTCCTCATCATCTTCTACTGGACGCCGCCGCACTTCTGGGCGCTGGCGCTCCTGAAGCAGAAGGACTACGGCAAGGCCGGCGTCCCGATGGCGCCGCTCGTCTGGGGCGAGCGCGAGACGATGGACCAGATGCTCTGGTACACGCTGATCCTCGTCCCGATCACGCTCCTGCCGGCGGCGTTCGGCGCGTTCGGCGCCGTCTACGCGATCAGCGCCTTCCTCCTCGGCGCCTGGCTCCTCATCGGTGTGCTGCGGGTGCGCGCGCTCGACCGCCGCGGCGCCGTGTGGACGAAGGCGGCGTGGTCGGTGTACAAGTACTCGCTCCTCTACCTCGCGCTGCTCTTCGTCGCGATGGTCGTGGACCGCCAGCTCGCGCGGTGATCGACCGCCGCGCCCGACCCTTCCCCTCCCCGGACTCTCCATGAACGACGCAGCGAACGCGCGCGCCGAGTCGCTCTCGGTGCAGGTACAGGGCGGCCACGGCGAGCCGGAGCGGCTGTTCGTGCTCTCGCGCCGCCACGGCGACGACGTCGTCGAGGTCCGCGAGTTCCGCTTCGCCGAGGGCGAGACGGCGGGACCGCTCGAGTACACGTCCAGCGCCGCCGACCTCCTCGCCACCTTCGAGCGCGCCCACCGGGACCGCCGCCGGCTGAGCGAGGAGATGCACCGAATCCGAAACTGGTTGGGTACCTGACCTGATTCCTGGTTCCTGCCTGCTAGTGCCAGCCACTCAGAGGGGCCAGCATCAGCAGGCAGGAACCAGGAATCAGGTTGGGAACCCGTCTTCAACCTCGTCGTACATGACCACGCCTCCCGGCGCCGAGCTCGTCCCTCCCAAGTCGCGCCGTCGCTTCCAGTCCCCCAGGCCGCTCGGCCGCCTCGGACCGCTGCTGCGTCCCTACAGCGGCCGGCTCGCGGTCGCGGCGCTCTGCCTCCTCGTCGCCGCCGGCGTCGGGCTCGCGTTCCCGGCGGTCGTCGGCGGGCTGCTCGATTCGGCGTTCGAGCGTCACAACGCCGGGCTGCTGAACCGCATCGCCCTCGGGCTGCTCGCGCTGTTCGCGCTGCAGGGGGTGATGAACTTCGTGCAGGTCTTCCTCCTCTCGTCCACGACCGAGCGCGTCGTCGCCGAGCTGCGCGAGCAGGTGTTCGCGCACATGGTCCGCCTCTCGCCCGGCTTCTTCACCGAGCGCCGCACCGGCGAGCTGACGAGCCGACTCTCCTCCGACCTCGGCGTGCTGCAGTCGCTGCTCAGCACGTGGATCTCGGAGATGTCGCGGCAGATCCTCTTTCTCGTCGGCGGCGTCTTCCTGCTGACGTACAAGCACCCGCAGCTCGCGACGACGACGCTCGCCGTGACGCCGGTGGTGATCGGCGCGGCGTTCTTCTTCGGGCGGATGCTGCGCCGCGCGAGCACCGGCGTGCAGGACCGGATCGCCGAGGCGATCGGCAGCGCCGACGAGGCGTTCTCGCAGATCCGCACCGTGCAGAGCTTCGTCCGCGAGGACGAGGAGACGCGCCGCTTCCGGGCCCAGCTCGCCGGCGTCGTGAGCGCGGCGGTGCGGCGCTCGATGCTGCGCGCGCTCTTCTTCGGCGTCGTCGGCTTCATCGCGTTCGCCGGCGTCGTCGCCGTGCTCTGGCAGGGCGGCCGGCTGGTGCTCGCCGGCGTGCTGACGCCGGGCGCGCTCGTCTCGTTCCTCCTCTACGCGATCACGGTCGCGGCGGCGGTCGGCTCACTCGCGTCGCTCTTCGGCAGCTACCAGGAGGCGATCGGCGCCGCCAAGCGCGTCTTCGAGCTGCTCGACACGCAGCCCACGGTCGCCGAGCCGGAGCGGCCGGAGCCGCTCGTCCGCCCGGTGCGCGGCGAGGTCGTCTTCGACCGCGTCGGGTTCCGCTACAATCCCGAGCTGCCACCGGCGCTCGACGGCGTGTCGCTCCGGCTCGCGCCGGGCGAGGTCGTGGCGCTCGTCGGACCGAGCGGCGCGGGCAAGACGACGCTCGCGTCGCTGCTGCCACGGTTCTGGGACGTCACCGACGGGCGCATCATGCTCGACGGGCACGACGTGCGCGCGCTCTCGTTCCACGACCTGCGCGGCTCGGTCGGCATCGTCCCGCAGGAGCCGGCGCTGTTCAGCGGCACGGTGCGCGACAACATCGCCTATGCGCGCCCCGAGGCGAACGACGACGAGGTGATCGCGGCCGCCCGCGCGGCGCATGCGTGGGAGTTCATCGAGCGGCTGCCGGAGGGGCTCGCGACGCGCGTTGGAGAGCGCGGCGTGAAGCTCTCGGGCGGCCAGCGCCAGCGGCTCGCGATCGCCCGCGTCTTCCTCAAGGACCCCGCCGTCGTCGTGCTCGACGAGGCGACGTCTTCGCTCGACAGCGAGAGCGAGCGCCTGGTGGAGGAGGCGATGGAGGAGCTGCTCGAGGGACGCTCGACGCTCATCATCGCGCACCGCCTGAGCACCGTGCTCCGCGCCGACCGCGTCGCGGTGCTCGACCACGGCCGCATCGTCGAGACGGGCACGCACTCCGAGCTGATGACGCACGACGGCATCTACGCGCGGCTGTATCGCGGCCAGTTCCGGGGCGAGGAGCGGCGGCTGGCGGCGGGGTAGGCTGAAACGGGGTCGGGGGTCGCGGGTCGGGGGTCGGGGCTTGTCCTCGGCAACTGCCGAGCAACCGACCCGCGACGCCCGACCCGCGACCCCCGACCCGTTCTCCCCCGCTACTTCGCCTTCATCGTCACCGTCACCGCCGCCTCCTTCCCCGCCTCCACCGTCACCTCCTGGCGGACGACGCCGAGGCGGGGGTGCCAGGCGACGAGGGTGTAGCGGCCCGCGGGAACGGAGTCGAGAGTGAAGGCGCCGTCGCGCTCCGTCGTGCGGAAGTACGGGTGGTCGAAGACGGCGATCCACGCGCGCGCCCAGGGGTGCACGTCGCAGCGGACCTCGAGCAGGCCCGCCTTCCGCAGCGGCGTTGTCATCGGCACCACCTGGCCCTCGTCGCTGTAGCTGGCGCTGGCGACCGGCGCGCGGGTGCCCTGGCGCAGGAAGCGCGCGCGGTGAACGAGGGCGTCGGTGTTGTGGAGGTTGAGCGTGCCGCCGGCGAGCACCGCCTGCACGCGCGGCGTCATCTGGCACCCCTCGATGCTGAGGTCGAAGCGGCGCTCGAGCGGGATGCGCTTGCCGCGCTTCACGCCTTCGAGCCAGACGACGACGCCGGCGAGGTGCGTTCCGTCGTGCTCGATCGCGCGCACGGAGAGCGAGTCGCCGCACACCTCCTGGTCGCTCGTCGGGCGGGCGACGCTGTCGGCGGGCGCATCGCCCGAGAGCTCGACGCTGCCACGCACGCTGCCGACGGCGGACGTCTCGCCCGGCGCGTAGCCGGTCGCCGAGATCGGCGCCCGGGGGGCGTCGGACGGCGCGTCGGCCGCGGCGGCGGAGTCGCGGGCGGCCGAATCGCGGGCGTTGGCGGCGGCCTTCGACGAACGCGAGCAGCCGGCGGCCGCCGAGAGCGAGAGCACGAGCGGAAGGATCAGCCGCCGGGAGCCGGCGCCCGGGCCGGCGCGGCGCGAAGCGGGCGAGGTCGGAACGTGCGGGGCGGCCGGCGTCGGCCGCGCGTGGAAGGCGTTTGCGTCGTGCAAGGTCGATACGGCGGGTGGGCGTGGGTCGCCGGCGGCGGCGGTCGAAGCGAAGTCGAGAGCTAACGAGGCGTCGCCGAAAAGTGGAGCGGTGGGCGGCGCGCGGTGGCGCGTGGTCGCTGGCTCTGGCGACGGACCCGCTGCCGGTGCGAAACTCGTTCCGCTCGCGGCGGCCTGGGCACCGAGCCGAGCCTGGCACCAACATTGACTCGCCCATCCACCGCCCGCGTCGAACCGACCCCGACCCGAACGTCATGACCGAGCGCCGCCGTGCCCGTCCGAGTCGCCCGCAGCCCCGCCGCCGGGCGGCCCGCCCCATCTCCGCGCTCGGCGTCGTCGTGGCGGGACTCCTCGCCGCCGGCTGCGCCTCCATTCCGTTCGTCGGACGCGGGCGCACGGAGTTCTGGGGCTTCACCGCGCCGTGGGACGCGCGCAGCGCGGCGAGCGCGATCCGGCACGCCGACGCGCTCGACGCGGTCGTCACCGGCTGGACGACGTTCGACACCGTCACCGGCCGCCCCTACGCGCTCTTCGCCGACAGCACTGCCAATCGCGCCGCCGCCGGCAGGCGACGGCTGATGCTCGTCACGAGCTACGCCGGCGACCGCTTCCACCCGCAGACGGTGCTCGCGCTCGCCGCCTCGGCGCCGATCCTCGCCGACGCCGCCGGGACGATCGCCCGCGCCGCGCAGGGCGGCGGCTTTCGCGGGCTGGTGCTCGACCTCGAGGCCCACGCCGCGCCGGACGTCGGTCAGCTCGTGCTGGTCGTGAAGGCGATCGCCGATTCGGCGCGCGCACGCGGAGTGCGTCCGGTCGTCGTCGCCGTCCCCGCCGGCGACACGGCCGCCTATCCGTCGCGCGCGCTGCTCGACGCCGGCGCCGACCAGCTCCTCGTCATGCTCTACGACGAGCACTGGGCGAGCTCGCCCGCCGGCCCGATCGCGTCGCCCGAGTGGGTCGGGCAGCGCCTCGCCGCGCGCATCGCCGACGTCGGCCCCGACCGGCTCGTCGCCGGGCTGCCGCTCTACGGCTACCACTGGCGCCGCGACGGCGTGACGGACGTCGTGAGCTTCGACGACGCGCGCCGCATCTCGACGACGATCGGCGTCCCGCTGACGCGCGAGCCCTCCTCGGGGACGCTGCGCGCCGTCAGCGCCGACTCGTCGCAGCTCTGGGTCACCGACGCCGAGCTGCTCGCGACGCTCGTGGACGAGGTGCGCCGCTCCGGCGTGCGGACGATCTCGCTCTGGCGGCTCGGGCTGGAGGATCCGGCGGTGTGGACGACTGTCGTACGGTAAGCGGTAGGCGGTAGGCGCGAGCTAGAGATCGCGACGGGGCCGGCATCCCACCTCGGGAGCCGGCCCCACGTACGTTCGCGCGTCCCCCGTCCCCCGTCCCCCGTCCCCGACCTACACGACCATCAACTCCCGCTGCACGTCCGTCGGCGTGATCACCACCTCCCGCTCCCCCACGTACGCGTTCACCTCCGTCCGCATGCCGATCTCGCCGGGCACGTAGACGCCGGGCTCGATCGAGAAGGCGACGCCGGGGATCAGCAGGCGCTCGTCGCGCGTCTCGAGGTTGTCGAGGTGAGGGCCGGAGCCGTGCAGGTCGCGCGAGTCGATCGAGTGGCCGGTGCGGTGCGTGAAGTAGCGGCCCAAGCCGCGCGACTCGATGACGCGACGCGCCGCGTCGTCCACGTCGCCCCCGCGCACCGGCGTGCCCGCCGGTACGCGCTCGCGCAGCAGCGCGATGGCTGCGTCGCGCGCGTCGCGGATTGCGCTCCACACCTCCTGCGCTCGGGCGCTCGGCGCACCCAGCGAGGCCATGTACGTCTGGTCGGCCCAGATGCCGCCGCCCTTCGGGCGCGCCCAGATGTCGATGAGCAGGATCGCGCCGCGCTCGATCGGCAGCGACTGCGCGGCGGTCGGCTCGTAGTGCGGGTTGGCGGCGTTCGCGCCGACCGAGACGTTCGGCCCGTGGTCGGTCTCGAGGCCCGCGCGGTCGAAGCGCTCGAGGATCCACCGCATGACGTCGTACTCCGTCATCACGCGCCCGGCGCTCGCCCGCTCGCCGGCGAGCGCGAGCGCCGACCGCCCGATCTCGGCCACGGTCTCCGCGGTGCGACGATGCTCGGCGAGCTGCTCGGGCGTCCACAGCGCGTAGAAGCGCGAGACGAGCTCGCCCGACGTCACCACCTCGGCGCCGGCCGCGCGCACGAGATCGAGCACGCCGGCCGGGATGCGGTCCACGTACGGCACCGCGTCGCCGGGCGAGTACTCCATCGCCACCCGCTTGCCGCCCACGAGCGTCCGCAGCGTCTCCTCGAGCGCCCGCCACGAGCTGTAGACCTCGCGCCCCCACCCCGCCGGCCAGCGCGACCACTGCACCTGCTCGATGGCGTGCGTGATCGCCACCGGCTTCCCCTCGCGCGGCACGTACGCGAAGACGCGCCGCGTCACCATCCCCTCGAGCCCGATCAACCCGCTGGCGATCGGATTGACGCCGCGGAAGTCGAAGAGGAGCCAGCCGTCGAGTGAGAGCTCGGCGAGGGCGGACTGGAAGCGGGGGAGTGTGTCGGGAGAGAGCATGGGACCGTGAAGGGTAGAGGGTGCAGGGTGTAGACGGGCCGCTCCGAAGGCATCGCGAGGCAGGTCTACACCCTACCCCCTATATGCTCCACCCTAGGTACGCCACTCCACCCGCCACTGACAGCTGCCCTCGCCCCGCCCGGCGCATCGCACGTGCTCGACCGCGCCGCCCGTGTTCACGAGGAGACGTACCAGCTCGCGGAGGCCGGCCTCGTAGTACGCGCACCCGGCGTCGCGCGGCGCGGCGTCGAGGGTGACGGACACTGGGACGTCGAGGATCAGCGACGAGCCGACGCGGGCGAGGTGGCCGTCGAAGTAGCGCGCGCAGATCTTCTTCGCCTGACGCAAGGCGAGCGGCCGGGCGAGGATCGCCGGCAACACGTGCATCATCCTCCGGCGCGACGCGGAGAGCGTCAGATACGCCTCGTTGGCCAGATAGCGGCCAGCGGCGCGAAACACCGCCTCGGCGTCGCTCCGCCGGCCGATGAGGCGCGCGAGCGCGACCGCCTCGTCGTGCGCGGTGCGCTGCTTTCGCTTCACCGCGTCGGTGTAGCGGCGGATCTGCAGGTAGACGGTGTCGCTCAGCCCGAGGCGCTTGTTGCGCAGCTCGGGGACGTACTCCGTCTCGACGTCCCCCTCCGGGGTGTCGACCGTGCGGACCGCTTCGAGGAGACTGAGGGGGAGAAGTGCGTCTACCGTGGCTGACATGGCGCTCATCGGGCGGCGTGATGCTCGGGCTGCGAAGCTAACGGGGGTGCAGGGTGCGGTTCAAGGAGAGCGTTCGGCGCTGGAACCCCGCCCCCACCTCGCGCCTTCACCTTGCGTCGGCGCCGTCGCGCTCGAATCTTCGCCGCGCCGACATGCCGCCGCCGCTCAGGCCGCGACCGACCGCACCACCCCCTCATGACGAGAACGCTGGACCTCGCCAACGCCGCCGACGCCGCTGCCCGCACGACCGCTCCCGCCGCCGCGGCGCCGGCGGCGAGCGCGGGACGTCGGCGCCATCCCTGCCGGGAGGTCTGCGCCTGCGCCTTCGAGTACCTCGATGGCGAGCTCGCCCCGGCGCTCGCGACGGCGGTGCGGTCGCACCTCGCGGCGTGCGGCGGCTGCCGGCGTAGGGTCGCCGGCGACCGGGCGCTGCTGGAGGTCGTCGCCCGCGCCGCCCGCGCCCACGAGGACGCCGCGCCGCCGTCGCTCCGCGCGCGCATCCACCGCGCGCTGACGCTGGCGGAGCTCGAGCGGGCCGGCGCGCGTCGCGATCCGTCGCCGCCGCCGGCGCCACCGACGTCGAGCCCGCGCCCGGCCGACCGCTCGCGCCGGCGGGCGTGAGCGACGCGCTCGGCCGAGCGGGCGCGGGGCTCCTCGTCGCGGCGGCGATCGCCCTCGTCGCGCGCCGCGCGCACTCCCTCTCCACGAGCGGCGCCGTCGCGGCGACCGCCGTCGGCGCGGCGTGCGTCGCCGCCGGCTGGGGATGGGGCGGTCTGCTGATCGCCTACTTCGTCGTCTCGAGCGCGCTCTCGCGATGGCGCGAGACGCTGAAGGAGGCGCGCACGAGCGACGTCGTCGCGAAGGGCGGCCAGCGCGACGCCGTGCAGGTGCTCGCCAACGGCGGTCTCTTCGCCGCGGCTGCGCTGCTGTCGCTGGCCGCACCCGCCGGCGCGATCTGGCCGGTGGCGGCCGGCGCCGGCGCGCTCGCGGCCGCCGCGGCCGATACGTGGGCGACCGAGATCGGCACGCTCGCGGGGCATCCGCCACGCTCGATCCGCACCGGCCGCCCCGTCGCGCCGGGAACCTCGGGCGGCGTGACCGTGCTCGGTACCGCGGCCTCGATCGCCGGCGCCGGATTCGTCGCGGCGCTGGCCGCCCTCGTCGGTTTCGGGCGGCTCGCTGCGGTCGGCGCGCTGGTCGGCGGCGTCGCGGGGTCGCTCGTGGACTCGCTGCTTGGGGCGACGCTCCAGGCTCGGCGGTGGTGCGACCGTTGCGAGAGAGGGACGGAGCGGGAGGTGCACGGCTGCGGCACGCGCACGCGCCCCGCCGGCGGCGTCGGCTGGCTCGACAACGACGCCGTCAACGCGGCGAGCGCCCTAGCCGGCGCCGCTCTCTCGACCGCGGTCGCGGCCCTCCTCGTCGCCGCGCGCGGGGCACCGTGAGTCCACTCCAGCTGGAGGTCCGCATGTCCTCACGCTCCGTCAGCCACCCGGCTCCCGCCCCGCGCACCCGCCGCCGCCGTCGGCTCGTGGTGGCCATCGCGAGTACGCTCGCTCTCGCCGTTGCCGCGGCGGCCTGCGGGACCGACGCGGGCAGTGGCGTGCTCGCGCCGCACACGCCGGTCATCGGCACGAACGGTGGGGGCGCCGCGGGCGCGTCGTCGGCCGACGCCGCCGCGCTCGTCGGGCAGTGGTTCCACCTCGTGTCCTTCACCGACTCGGCCGGCGTGCGCACGTCGGAGACGACGTGGGAGTTCCGCGCCGACGGCACGGCCTCTCGCTCGGTCGTCGCGCGCATCCTCGCCACCGGCTTCTCGAGCGGCGTGACGACGAACGCGACCTGGAGCCTCACCGGCGCGACGCTCTCCGTGAATCTGCTGCCGGCCGGTGTCGGCGGCGGTGGAACGAGCGGCGGCGGACTTCCGCCGGTCGCCGGCAATCCTCCGTTCGGCACGCCGACCGACACGACAGGGACCACGACGGTGACCTTCGCCGTCCGCATCGACAGCACGAGCGCGAGCGGTCGCACGCTCTTCCTCGACGAGGTGCCCTACATCTTCGTCGGCCCGCCGGCGGGGACGACGCCGTGACGCCGGCGCCGGCGCGACGCGCGCCGGTGGACGCGCGCGCGATCGTCGTCGGCGGGGGACCGGCAGGCGCGGCGACGGCGTGGGCGCTCGCCGGCGAGGGCATCGAGGTGCTCCTGCTCGATCGGGCGCGCTTTCCGCGCGACAAGCCGTGCGGCGAGTATCTGAGCCCGCAGGCGTCGCGCATCCTCGCCGCGATGGGCGCGCTCGATCGCGTCGAGCGCGCCGGCGGCGCGCAGCTCGGCGGCATGCAGGTCCGGGCGCCGAGCGGTGACGTGATCCACGGACAGTTCGCCGCCGGCCACGGCTTCCGCGGCTTCCGGGACCGCGGGCTCGCGCTGCGCCGCACGACGCTCGACGCGATCCTGCTCGACTGCGCGCGCGAGGCGGGCGCCGAGGTGCGCGAGGACGTCAAGGTGACCGACCTCGCGCGCGACGCCCGAGGTCGCGTCGTCGGCGTGTGCGTCGTCGAGCGCGGCGAGGCGCGCACGATCGCCGCGTCGCTCGTCGTCGGCGCCGACGGGCTGCGGTCGGTCGTGGCGCGTCGCCTCGGCGTCGCCCGGCACGCGCGCTGGCCGCGGCGCATCGCGCTCGTCACGCACTTCCGCGGCATCACGGGCCTCGGCGAGCACGGCGAGATGCACGTCGAGCGCGGCGGCTACCTCGGCATCGCGCCCGTCGGCGGCGGCGAGGCGAACGTCGCCGTCGTCGTTCCTATCGCGCGCGCGCGCGAGATCGGCGGGGACGCACCCGGCTTCCTCGCGCGCTGGATCGCGTCGTGCGCGCACCTCGCGCCGCGCTTCGCCCGCGCCGAGCGGACGACGCCGGTCGTCGCGACGGGACCGTTCGCGTCGCACGCGCGCCGCGCCTGGGCACCGGGCGCCGCCCTCGTCGGCGATGCCGCCGATTTCTTCGACCCGTTCACCGGCGAGGGCATCTACGCGGCGCTGCGCGGCGCCGAGCTGCTCGCGCCGCGGGCCGCCGAGTCGGTGCGGGCCATGCGGCGCGGCGACACGGCGGCCGCCGACCGCGCGCTCGCCAGCTACGCGCGGGCGCTGCGCGACGAGTTCCGCGGCAAGCGCGCGGTCGAGCGCATCGTCGGCGCGACGGTCGCCTTCCCGTCGCTCATCAACCGCGCCGCCCGCGCCCTCTCCCGGCGCCGCGACATGGCCGACCTCCTCGTCGGCGTCACCGGCGACTTCGTTCCCGCGCGCGAGGTCCTCCGCGTCGGCTACGTGCTGCGGCTGCTCGGCGGGTAGAGTACAATTCCTCCCTGAGTCGTGGTTCCTAACTGATTCCTGATTCCTGCCTGCTAATGCTGGCCCCCCAGAGCGGCCAGCCAGAGGGCCAGGAACCAGGAATCAGGTACGCCGCCCCCCCACCCATGCCTCTCGATCCGGACACCTTCCGCGCCGTTCTCGGTCGCTTCGCCTCGGGCGTCACCGTCGTCACGACGTGCGACGACGCCGGGCGCGACCACGGCATGACGGTGAGCGCGTTCTGCTCGCTCAGTCTGTCGCCGCCGCTCGTGCTCGTCTGCGTGGACCACAATGCGTCCATGCACCCGCTGCTCGTGCCCGGCGCGTCGCTCGCGATCAACATCCTCGCCGCCGGCCAGGAAGCGCTGTCGCGCCGCTTCTCGGGCAAGGACACGGACCGCTTCGATGGCATCGGCTACGCGCGCGGCCTCACCGGCGCGCCGCTGCTCGACGACGTGCTGGCCGCGCTCGAGTGCCGCATCGTACGCATCCACGGCGGCGGCGACCACACGATCGTGGTCGCCGAGGTCGAGGTCGCGACGGCACGCGCGGAGCGGCCGCTGTTGTATTACCGGGGTGGGTACGCGCAGTTGGAGCGGTAGGCGGGACGCGGTAGGCGGGACGCGGTAGGCGGGACGCGGTAGGCGGGACGCGGTAAGCGCGAACCGATGCGGCTGGCGGCGATTCGATGACGCGAAGATGGGCGCGCACCATAGACTCTGACGTGGGGGGGCCCCCGCGCACCAATGCCGGACCCGAGGCTCGCGCTTACCGCTTACCGTTTTCCGCTCACCACGTCAGTCTCCCCGTCCCCCGTCCCCCGTCCCACGTCCCCTTGCCCCTCCCCGCCCCCCGCCGCCGCCGCGGTGTCGAGTACCTCGACGCGCCTGACGTCGATCCCGCGATCGTCACGCGCTCGCTCAGCGACGTCGCGCTCGCGAACCGGCTCTTCGGCGGCACGCGCGCCGTGCTCGCCGAGCTCGGGCCCGTCTTCGCCGCGCTGCGCGCCGCGGGACGACGCGAGGCGACGCTGCTCGACGTCGGCACCGGCATGGGCGACATCCCGGCCCGTGCTCGCGACGTCGCGCGCGCGAGCGGCGTCGCGCTGACGACGGTCGGTCTCGACGCGGCGAGCGAGCTCGCCGTGGCGAGTCGCTGCCGCACGACCCACAGCGTCTGCGGGGACGCGCTCGCCCTCCCCTTCCGCGACCGCGCCGTGGACGTCGTCACCTGCTCCCAGGTGCTGCACCACTTCGTGGAGCACGACGCGCGCGCCCTGATCGCCGAGTTGGATCGCGTCGCGCGCATGCGCGTCGTCGTGAGCGATCTGCGTCGGAGCCTGCCGGCCGCGGCGGGCATCTGGATCGCGTCCTTCCCGCTCGGTTTCCACCCGGTGAGCCGCCACGACGGCGTCGTCTCGGTCATGCGCGGCTTCACCGAGCGCGAGCTGCGCGCATGGGTGCGCGAGACCGTCGGCGGCGAGCCGTCCGTGCGCTATCGCGCCATCGCCCGCGTCACCGCGAGCTGGGCGCCGCGGCGGACACCGCCTGGCGGCGCCAACGATTCCGGCGCCGACGGGGAATAAAGGACCGCGGCGCGCGATTAGCGTAGATGGAGGCACGACGCGCCGCACCGGTCACCCACACTCCTCTCCCCACGTACGATGCCTTCCTCCGACGCGTCCCCTTACCAGCTCGGGCCGATGCCGCTCGGCCGGCCGATGGAAACGGTGGACGAGCGGATCGTACGCGCCGCACCGGCCGCCATCTTCGCCCTCGCGCGCCGCGTCGAGGAGTGGCCGGCGCTGCTGCCGCACTACCGGTTCGTGCGGTTCCGCGAGCGGCGCGCGGACGGCGGCGGACTGGTCGAGATGTCGGCCTATCGCCCCTTCGGACCGGTGGGCTGGCCGACCTGGTGGCTCTCGGAGATGAGCGTGGACGAGCGCGCGCCGTCGGTGCGCTTCCGGCACGTCGGGGGTATCACCGCCGGCATGGACGTCGAGTGGAGCTTCACGCCGGTCACCGGGCCCGGCGGCGGCGCGGCGGCGACGCGAGTCCGGATCGTGCACGCGTGGGACGGGCCGCGCTGGCCGCTCGTCGGCGTCTTCGCCGCGACGACGGTGATCGGCCCGGTGTTCGTCCACGGCATCGCCGAGCGTACGCTGGCCGGGCTGGCCCGCGTCGCGGAACGCGCGGGCGTCCCAAATGATTGAGAACGGTGAGCGGTATTCCGCGCGACGCTGTCCGCGCCGGCCGCCCACCGCCTAACGCCAACCGTTCCACCGTCGCTCGTCGTCATTCTTCCAGGAAGGAGTCCGTCGTGCCCGATCGCCGTCGCGTCGTCATCACCGGAATCGGTGCCGTCACCCCCATCGGCCTCACGCGCGAGGGGCTCTGGGACGGACTCCGCCGCCAGCGCTCCGCCGTTCGCACGGTCACGCGCTTCGACCCCTCGATCTTCCGCAGCCACAACGCGGCCGAGGTGGACGACTTCGTGCCGAGCGACCACATGGAGGCGAAGCGCGCCAAGCGGCTCGACCGCTTCGGCCACTTCTCGGTCGCGACGGCCCGCATGGCGCTCGAGGACGCGGGCATCGATCTCGCCCGCGAGGACCGCGAGCGCATCGGCGCGATGATGGGCACGGCGCTCGGCGGCGTCGGCTACGCCGAGGACCAGCTCGGCGTCTTCCTCACGCAGGGGCTCAAGGCGGTGGACCCGACGCTCGCGCTCGCCGTCTTCGGCGGCGCGGCGAGCTGCAACATCGCCATCGAGTTCGGCATCCAGGGCCCGAACTCGACGAACGCGATGAGCTGCGCGTCGGGGACGATCGCCATCGGCGAGGCGTTCCGGCAGATCCGCGACGGCTACGCCGACGTCATGCTCGCCGGCGGCGCCGAGGCACCGCTCGCGCCGCTCTGCTTCGGCTCGTTCTCGATCATCCGCGCGATGTCCACGCGCAACGACGATCCGGCGAGCGCCTCGCGTCCCTTCGACCGGGATCGCGACGGCTTCGTCATGGGCGAGGGGAGCGCGGTGCTCGTGCTCGAGTCGTACGACCGCGCCGTCGCGCGCGGCGCGCGCATCTACGCCGAGGTCGCGGGCTTCGGCACGTCGAACGACGCGCATCACATGACCGCGCCGCGGCCCGACGGCAGCCAGGCCGCGCGCTCGATGCGGATGGCGCTCGACGACGCGCACGTCGGGCCGGGCGAGATCGGCTACGTCAACGCGCACGGCAGCTCGACGCCGCTCAACGACCCGACCGAGACGCTCGCGATCAAGCGCGTCTTCGGCGAGCGCGCCTACGCGATGCCGGTGAGCAGCACGAAGGGCTACTACGGCCACGCCCTCGGCGCGTCGGGCGCGATCGAGGCCGCGATCGCCGCTCTCTCGATCGCGCGCGAATGGCTCCCGCCGACGGTCAACCTCGAGCGCACCGACGACAGCTGCGACCTCGATTACATCCCCGCCGAAGGCCGCGCCGCGCGCGTCGAGCACGTCCTGTCGAACAGCTTCGGCTTCGGCGGGATCAATGCGGCGCTGGTGCTGAGGAGGACTTAACCGGCGGCGACCACGGTTGCCGCCGGCGCGATCGCGAAGCTCGTCATCATCCCCATGTCCTCGTGGTCGAGGATGTGGCAGTGGATGAGGATCGGGCTGCCCACGAAGTCGGTGAAGCATGTCCGCGCGGTGAGCGATCCGAAGCGCGGGACGATGAACGTGTCCACGTGGCTGTCGAA
>DATMHT010000105.1:0-19039 GCA_035554795.1 Gemmatimonadaceae bacterium
CGTCCCCGCCCGCTTCTGCTCCTGATATCCCATGGCCCTCAGCCGGGCAACGCGGAGCGCCATCGGCGGGTGCGTGCCGAGGAAGTCGGCGAGCCGCCCCTCACGCAGCGACGACGCGCGGCCGAGCGGGTCGACGATGCATAGGTGCGCGGCGCCGCCCTTGATGGACGTCGTCGGCGCGTCGGCGTGCTCGATCTTCTCCAGCGCGCTGGCGAGGGCGAGCGGGTTGCGTGTGAACTGCGCGCCCATCGCGTCGGCGAGATACTCGCGCTTGCGGCTGACGCCGAGCGCGAGGAGGCGCGTCACGAGTGGGGCGAGCAGCCAGCTGAGGAGCCAGAGCGCGAGCAGGACGAAGATGAGCGGCCCGAGGTCCTTGCCGCGCCTGCCCCTCGAGCCACCACCGCCACCGCCCCCTCCACCGACGCGGATCCCGCCGCGGAAGATCGTCCGGCCGACGCCGTCGGAGATGAGCGCCACCGCGCCGACGAGGCCGGCGAGCAGCGTCATCAGCCGCACGTCGAAGTTCTTCACGTGTCCGAGCTCGTGCGCGACGACTGCCTGGAGCTCGTCGCGCGTGCAGAGCCGCAGCAGTCCCTCGGTGACGGCGATGTTGGCGGACTGCGGGTCGCGACCGGTGGCGAGCGCGTTCGGGTCGGCGTCGGGGATGATCCAGATGCGCGGGCACGGCAGGCCAGCCGCGATCGCCATCTCCTCGACGACGTTGACGTACTGGCGCTGGTCGGGGTCGGTCAGATCGCTTACGAGGTGCGCACCGGTGCTCCAGAGGACTCGCTCCGGGCCCGACTTCCACGCCCACACCGCCATGCTCGCGCCGAGCCCCGTGAGCAGAAGGCCGAACCAGGGAAAGAGGTGGTGGTACTCGCCCGCCGGCGCGCCGCGCGTGAACTCGTACGCGAGCCAGTCCCCGCCGAAGCCGAGCCAGGCGAAGAAGAGCACGAAGCCGGCGACGAGCCAGCGCGACCGGCGCAGGTTCGCCTCCTGCTGGGCGAAGAGATTGGTCGGAGTGTCGGTCACGGGCGGCTCTCGGCTGTCAGCTCCCGGCTCTCGCTCTCGACGATCGACAGGATGAACAGGATGAACTGGAGGTGACCCATCCTGTTCATCCTGTTCATCCTGTCCGACAACGGCCGAGAGCCGAGAGCCGAGAGCCGCTCTTCCTACTGCTTGTTCGCGCCGAAGGAGAGGTCAACCGTCGGCACCGCGCGTTCGGCGGTGTCGGCGATCTCCCACAGCTCGACCGGGTGCGCGCCGGCGGCGCTCGCGACGAGGCTCGCCGGGAACTGCGCCTGGCGCGTGTTGTAGAGCGTCGCCGTGTCGTTGTAGAGCTGGCGGGCGAAGGCGATCTTGTTCTCGGTGGACGTCAGCTCTTCCTGGAGCTGCCCCACGTTCCCCGTCGCCTTGAGTTGCGGGTACGCCTCGACCACCGCGAGCAGCCGCGAGAGCGCGCCGGTGAGCTGACCCTCCGCCTCGGCGGTCGCGTGGACGTTGCCGGTCGCGCCGGCGCTGATCGCCTTGTTGCGCGCCGAGACTACCGCCTCGAGCGTCTCGCGCTCGAAGTTCATCGCCCCCTTCACCGTGTTGACGAGGTTGGGGATGAGGTCGTGGCGCCGCTTGAGCTGCACGTCGATCTGCTTCCAGGCGTTGACCACCTGGTTCTTGAGGCTGATCAAGCCGTTGTAGACGCTCACGAACCAGAGCGCGACCACGACGACGAGGACGAGCAGGACGATGAAGGCCATTGCAGGGAGGGAAGGGGTGGCGCCGCGCGGCGTCGTCGGACGCGCGCGGTGGCTGCATGGCGGCGTGGGCACGACGGGCGTCATCGCCCCGGGGTGCTCGGTCCGGCGACCGCTGGATCGACACGCTGAAAGAAGCCGCGGGGCGAAGGGCGACCATGTCGCGCCTCCGCCCCGCTCAATACGATTCGCTCCCGCGGCGCGTTTCGGGCGCCGCGTCGTCGGGCGCGCCGTGGGTCGCGCGCCGACGGTGCGGTGTTACCGCGTCCGGCCGTCGGTGCGGACGGTCTCGCGGGCGACGGGGCGGCCGTGGCCCGTGACCGCGTCCTGCAGCCAGGTGAGCGGGATCAGGAAGAGCGGCGTGAGGAAGTTCCCCAGCAGCACGTTGATCCAAGTCAGCGCGAGGTAGAACGCGCCGAGGCCGAGGCCGACCCACAGCGTTCCGAGGGGACCGACAGAGCCTTCCACAGCGTGCTCCTGTTCGAGGTACAGTGTGTGTGTCGCGTTTCGCGAGCCTTCTCGCGTCCGCGCCCTGGCTCCGGCGCGATCGCGAACGCTCCCAAGCTAGTGCCCGCGCACGCGCCGGGCCAGAGGGCGCGCCGGTCGTCGTCCGGCACGGGGGGCGATACATTGCAGACGATGAGCGAGGCGATGATGCGCCCACCGACGACGCCCGCGAAGCGGCCGGCCGGCGTGCCGGCGAGGAGCGCGCCGCGTGCCGGTCCCGGGCGCGACGCCGTGCGCCGCGCGGTCACGCGATCGCTCGCCGAGCGGTCGCTGCTCGGCGGGCAGGGCGGTCGCGTCGTGCTCGCCGTCTCCGGCGGGCTCGACTCCATGGTCCTCCTCGAGGCCGCGGCGCAGGCCACGCCCGGAGCGATCGCGACGGTCGCGACCTTCGACCACGGCACCGGTCCGGCGGCCACCCACGCCGCCGCCGCCGTCGCGCGGCGCGCGCGGGCGCTCGGGCTCCCGTGCGAGGTTGGCACGGCACCGGCCGGCGCCGCGGCCACGGAGGCAGCGTGGCGCGCGGCACGCTGGGCGTTTCTGCGCGACGTGGCCCGCCGCGCCGGCGCGGCGGCGATCGTGACCGCCCACACCGCCGACGACCAGGTCGAGACGGTGTTCCTGCGCGCGCTGCGCGGCGCCGGTGCGCGTGGCCTCGCCGGCCTCGCCGCTCCGTCGCCCGACGTCGTCCGTCCGTTCCTCGCGCTCGGGCGCGCCGAGCTGCGGCGGTGGGCGGCGCGGCACGGCGTCGCCTACGTGGAGGATCCGTCGAATGCGAGCCGGCGCCACCTGCGCAATCGCGCGCGGCTCGATCTGCTGCCGGCGCTCGAGCGGGCGCGTCCGGGGTTCCGTGTCGAGCTGCTCGCCGTCGGCGAGCGTGCCGCGGCGTGGCGACGGGCGGCGGACGCGCTGGCCGAGCGCCTGCTCGCGGACGGCGTCGCGGCGCTCGCGTCACCATCGAAGGGTGACGCGGAGCTGCGCGTGAAGGCGGCCTCGCTCGCGAAGCTGGACGGCGCGTCGCTCACGGTGCTCTGGCCGGCGCTCGCCGCGCGCGCCGGGGTGACTCTCGACTGGCGCGGAACCCGCCGTCTCGCGGAGTTTACTATGACGGGCCGATCGGGCGGGCTGATCCAGCTCTCGGGTGGTGTCGAGGTCGTGAGGCGGGGCGGCGAGTTTGTGCTCAGGCGCCCGCCCCGTCATACTTCATCCCGTCACGCGGGAGCCGCGCTCGAGATCACGCTGCCGACGGCGCCCGGGGCGCCGGGCGCGGTTCTCGACCGGTGGCGCTTCGATGCCGAAGCGGCGCGCTCGACGGACGGAAAGACCGATTCGCCGTGGACGCTCTGGCTGCCGATCGGCGTGGTCGCGACGACGCGACCCTGGCGCGCCGGCGACCGGATGCGCGCCCCCGGAACGGGCGCGGCACGACGTGTGAAACGCTTTTTCGGAGACGCCGGCGTCGCGGGCGTGGACCGGGCGGGGTGGCCGGTCGTGCTCGCGGACGGCGAGATTGTCTGGATCCCTGGAGTACGCCGCGCGCACGCGGCACCCGCCCCGTCGGGCCGACCGGGCGTCTGGCTCACCTGTCGCACGGTCAGTGAACCCACCAACCGCTAACGCACGCACCACGGCTCCGGCGCGGACGGCGAGCGCCGAGCAGCGCATCGTCGCCGAGGCCGCCGCCGACCCGCGGCTCGAAGGACGCGCCGTCAAGCGCGTCGCCTTCGACGCCGCCACGATCGCCGACCGCGTGCGTTCGCTCGGCGAGGAGATCGCCGCCGCCTACCCGGCGGACGAGCCGCTCCTCGTGCTCGGACTCCTCAAGGGGAGCTTCATCTTCCTCAGCGACCTCGTTCGCGAGATCCGCCGGCCGCTGCAGGTGGATTTCATCGTCGCGTCGAGCTACGGCGACGCCACCGTCTCCAGCGGTGTCGTGAACCTCGTGTACGATCCGGAAACAGAACTCGAGGGCAAACACATTCTCCTCGTGGAGGACATCGTCGACTCCGGCCGCACGCTCAACCGATTGATGGACCTGCTCGGCGAGCGCCGGCCGAAGTCGCTGGAGATCTGCGCCCTTCTTCATAAGAACATCGCCGCCGAGCTGCGCTACCCCACGAAGTTCGTGGGCTTCGACGCGCCGCACGAGTTCCTGGTCGGCTACGGCCTCGACCACGCGGAAAACTTCCGTCACCTGCCGTACATCGCGAGCTTGCAGTAAATGCCACCAGTCCCGCCGCTCAACTCGAATCAGCAGGGCCCCAAGAAGCCGTTCAACTGGGGGCGTTTCTCGAAGACGCTCTCGTTCTGGGTGCTCCTGATCCTCATCCCCGTCGCGTTCCTGACCTTCCAGGGGAACCGCGGGGAGCAGCCGTCGACGGTCAGCTACTCGCAGTACGACGCGGAGCTGGCGCGCAACAACGTCGCGCACGTCACCATCAACTCGGGCGAGCAGATCGTCGGCGAGTTCAAGAGCCGCGTCAGCGTGCAGGGGCACGACGTGAAGCGGTTCACGACGCGCCTGCCGATCGAGAACTCGGCGCCCGACCTCGAGCGCCTGCGCGAGAAGGGAGTCGCCATCGACGCCGCCGAGTCGCGGCCGCCGTTCGGCGCGATCCTCATCAACTGGCTGCCGCTCATCCTCATCATCGCCTTCTGGCTGTTCGTCCTGAAGCAGATGCAGGCCGGCGGGGCGAAGGCGTTCTCCTTCGGCAAGTCGAAGGCGAAGCTGCTGACGGGCGACACGCCCAAGGTCACCTTCGCCGACGTCGCCGGCGCCGACGAGGCGAAGGTCGAGCTGCAGGAGATCATCGAGTTCCTCAAGGACCCGCAGAAGTTCACGCGCCTCGGCGGCCGCCTGCCGAAGGGAGCGCTCCTCGTCGGCCCGCCGGGCACCGGCAAGACGCTGCTCGCCCGCGCCGTCGCCGGTGAGGCGGGGCGTCCCTTCTTCTCGATGTCGGGCTCCGACTTCGTCGAGATGTTCGTCGGCGTCGGCGCGAGCCGCGTCCGCGACCTGTTCGAGCAGGGCAAGGCCCACGCGCCCTGCATCATCTTCATCGACGAGATCGACGCCGTCGGCCGCCACCGTGGTGCCGGCCTGGGCGGCGGACACGACGAGCGCGAGCAGACGCTCAACCAGCTCCTCGTCGAGATGGACGGCTTCGAGTCGAACGACGGCGTGATCCTCATCGCCGCGACGAACCGTCCGGACGTGCTCGACCCGGCGCTGCTGCGCCCGGGCCGCTTCGACCGCCAGATCGTCGTGGACGCGCCCGACCTCAAGGGGCGCGAGGGGATTCTCAAGGTCCACCTGCGCAAGGTGCCCGTCGCCGACGACGTCCACGTGACGACGCTCGCCCGCGGCACTCCGGGCATGTCCGGCGCCGACCTCGCCAACCTCGTCAACGAGGGCGCGCTGCTCGCCGCCCGTCGCAACCACGACAAGGTCTACATGACCGACCTCGAGGAGGCGAAGGACAAGGTCATGCTCGGCGCCGAGCGCAAGAGCATGGTCATGAAGGACGAGGAGCGCCGGCTCACCGCCTACCACGAGGCGGGCCACGCCGTGTGCGCGCTGCTCGTGCCCGGCAACGATCCGCTGCACAAGGTCACGATCGTGCCGCGCGGGCGTGCCCTCGGCCTCGCGTTCACGCTGCCCGAGGACGACCGCGTCTCGGTCACGCGCCAGCAGATCGAGGCGCGCCTGGCCATGGCGTACGGCGGCCGTACGGCCGAAGAGATCGTCTTCGGCCGCGAGCGGGTGACGACGGGCGCGGCGAGCGACATCCAGCAGGCGACGGGGATCGCGCGTCGCTACGTGTCGCAGTGGGGGCTCTCGGACGCAATCGGTCCGATCCTCGTCGGCGACAACGAGCAGGAGCTCTTCCTCGGCCGCGAGCTGCAGCACCGGCGCGAGGTCTCCGAGAAGACGGCGCAGCTCGTGGACGCCGAGGTCTCGCGGATCATCAACGAGGCCTACCAGCGCGCCAAGAGCACGCTCGAGGAGAATCGCCCGCTGCTCGAGTCCGTGGCGAACGCGCTGCTCGAGCGCGAGACGCTGACGCGCGAGGACATCGCGTTCCTCATGCGCGGCGAGAAGATTCCGCCGCGCCCGATCTCCGCGCCGCCGTCGGCGTCGGCGCCGGTCACCACGCCCGAGCGCGAGCCGCGGCGCGCGAGCCCGGGGCTGCTCGGCGGGCCGGAGCCTTCGCCGGCCTGAGCGCGCCTGATTCCTGATTCCTCATTCCTCTCGCGCGGATGCTATAATTGGCCCACTGCCGAGAGGAACGAGGAATGAGGAATGAGGCTGGTGGCGCCTGGCTCGTTCGCGGGCGCACGGTCCGGCTCGACCGGCCCCTGATCTTCGGCGTACTCAACGTGACCCCCGACAGCTTCAGCGACGGGGGTCGCTTTTTTGACGTGGACGCGGCCGTCGCGCAGGCCGAGCGGATGGTCGCCGAGGGTGCCGACGCGCTCGACGTCGGCGGCGAGTCCACACGGCCGCAGGGGGCGCAGGCGGTGAGCGCGGCCGAGGAGGCGCGCCGTGTCTGGCCCGTCGTCCGCGAGCTGCGGCGGCGCTTTCCCGACACGCTCATCTCGGTGGACACCGTGAAGTCGGTCGTCGCCGCCGAGGCGCTGGCCGAGGGCGCCGACGTCGTGAACGACGTCTCGGGCTTTCGCCTCGACCCGCAGATGGGCGAGATTTGCGCGGGCGCCGGCGCGGGCGTGATCCTGATGCACTCGCGCGGCGGCGTGAGCGACATGGGGACCTACGCTCACGCGTCCTACGGCGACGACGTCGTCGGCGAGGTGGCGGCCGAGCTGGCCGGGCGGGTGGCCGCGGCGCGGGTCGCCGGTGTGCCGGCGGAGGCGATCGTAGTGGACCCCGGCATCGGCTTCGGGAAGCGGAGCGAGCACTCGCTGCGGGTGCTGGCCGAGCTGCCGCGGATCGCGGCGCTGGGGCGGCCGGTGATGGTGGGCGTGTCGCGGAAACGATTCATCGGAGAGCTGACGGGCGTGAGCGAGGCGGCGGAGCGGGTGCACGGAACGACGGGAGCGAACGTCGTCGCGCTGACGCGCGGCGCGCGGCTCTTCCGCGTCCACGACGTTCGCGCCGCCCGCCACGCGCTCGACGTCGCGTGGGGGATCGTGCGCGCCGGAGCGGGCGCCTCGTGACGGGCATCGAGATCTTCCGGCTGCTCCACCCCGGTTGGCGCGACGCGGTCGAGATCGCGCTCGTCGCGTATGTGTTGTACCGCGCCCTGCTGCTGATCCACGGCACGCGCGCGCTGCAGATGCTCGTCGGCATCGGGCTGCTCGTCGTCGTCTACGGCGTGGCGTGGGCGGCGAAGCTGACGATGATCACCTACCTGCTCGGCCTCGTCTTCACGTACGGCGTGTTCGCCGTGCTCGTGATCTTCCAGCCCGAGCTGCGCCAAGCGCTCGCGCACCTCGGCCAGTCGCCGGTGTCGCGGCTGCTGCGGCGCATGGGCGACGCCGAGGTGGCGGAGGAGATCGCGGAGGCCGTCGAGCGGCTCAGCCGATCCGGCACCGGCGCGATCGTCGCGATCGAGCACGAGGTGCCGCTCGCCGACTACCTCACCTCCGGCTCGGAGATGCAGGCGAAGGTGTCGGCGGATCTGCTCCAGACGATATTCACGCCGTACTCGCCGCTGCACGACGGCGCGGTGGTCGTGCGTGGCGACACGATCGTCGGCGCGGGCTGCATCCTGCCGCTGACGCAGCGCGTCATGGCCGACCGCTCGTTAGGCACGCGACACCGCGCCGCGCTCGGCCTGAGCGAGGAGACGGACGCGCTCGTCATCATCGTCTCGGAGGAGAGCGCCCGCATCTCGGTGGCGTCGGACGGCCATCTGGTGCGCGACGTCAGCCCGGCGCGGCTGCGCGAGCTGCTCGGTGGTCGCGCGCAGCGGCCGGCGACCGCCGAGCATCCCGCCATCGGGCTCGGCGCATAGACCCGCGCGCCGAGGCGAGAGCGGGAGCGGCCGGCCACGAGCTCCCGGCGGGCGTCGCGGCCGGCGTGCTGCTCGCCGCGCTCTACGCCGCGACGCTGGCGCCGGCCGTCACGTTCTGGGACGCGGGCGAGCTGGCCGCGGCCGCGGCGACGCTCGGCATCCCGCACCCGCCGGGCACGCCGCTGTACGTCGCGGCCGCACACGTCTGGGCGCGGGCGATGGGCGCGCCACACCTCACCTCGTGGGCCGTCGGCGCGGCGCTCTTCTCGGCCGCCTGTACCGCGGCGGCCGGCGCGCTGCTCGCGTCGCTCGTCGCGCGCTGGACGCGATCGGCGAGCGCGGGGGTCGCGGCCGCGTTGGTGGCGGGCACGGCGTCGAGCGTCTGGGCGAACGCGACCGAGACCGAGGTGTACGCGGCGTCGCTCCTGCTCGGCGCGGCGATGCTCTGGTGTGGTGAGCGTCGCGCGCGGCACGACGACGATGCGAGCGGCGGCCGCTGGTCGCTGCTGCTCGCCTACCTGTTCGCGCTGGCGCCGGCGCTGCATCTCAGCGCGCTCGTCGCGGCGCCGGCGGCGATCGTGCTCGCGGCATCGCGACGCGGCGGAGGAGGGCGGTGGCGCGAGGGCGCGCTGCTCGGCGCGACGACCGTGCTGGCGGCCGGCGTGGGAACGGCCTCGCCCGCGATCGTCGCGGCCGCCGCGCTCGGCTACGCCGGGCTGGCTCTGGCCGGCGCGTCGCCGGCGGAGCGGCGCCGCACCGTCGCCGCCGCGGCGCTCGGTCTGGTCGGGGCGAGCGCGCTCCTCGTGCTGCTCGTGCGGGCGCGCCATGATCCGGCGCTCGACCAGGGCGACCCCGCGACGCTCGCGCGGCTCGTGGACGTCGTCGGTCGCCACCAGTACGAGAAGGTCGGGCTGCTGCCGCGCCGCGCGCCGCTCTGGCTCCAGCTCGGCAACCTGTTCGAGTACGCCGACTGGCAGTGGGCGCTCGGGCTGTCGGGCGGCGTCGAGCCGAGCTGGTGGCGCACGCCGATCACACTGCTCTTCGGGCTGCTCGGCGGGTTCGGCGCGCGCGAGCATCTGCGACTCGATCGCCGGTCGTGGCGAGCGTTGCTCGTGCTGCTGCTGAGCGGCAGCGTCGGGGTCGCGCTCTACCTGAACCTGAAGGCGGGGCCGTCGTTCGGTGCCGGCATCCTCCCGGCCGACGCGCCGCACGAGGCGCGCGAGCGCGACTACTTCTTCGTCCTCGCGTTCTGGACGTGGGGCGCGTGGGCCGGGCTCGGCGCGGCGCGGCTCGCCGCGCGCGGCGGCGCGTGGCGCGCGGCCGCCGCGCTCGCGGTGCTGCCGGTCGCGCTCAACTGGCGGGCGACGAGCCGCCGTTCTGAACCCGAAGCGTCGTCGGCGCGAGCGCTCGGCGTCGAGATGCTCCGGTCGGCGCCGCCGCGCGCGGTGCTGTTCACGGCCGGCGACAACGACAGCTACCCGCTCTGGTACGCGCAGCTCGCGCTCGGCGAGCGACGCGACGTCACGGTGATCACCGTCCCGCTGCTCGCGGCGCGATGGTACCGCGCCGAGCTGGCGCGACGCGACTCGCTGTTCGCGCCGGGCGACGTGGCGGGCTGGGGCGGGGAAGCGCGCGTGATCGGCGCGATCGCGAGCGCGGCGCGGCGCACCGGCCGGCCGGTCACTGCTTCGGTCGCGCTGCCGCCGGCGGAGCGCGCGGCGGCCGGTGAAGCGGGAACCGGCTGGTCGCTGCGCGGCCTCACGTACGTCGCGCGGCCGGCCGCGAGCTCGGGGGGCGATGGCGCCTCCGCCGCCTGGCTCACCCCGGAGGACTCGGCGGTGACGGCGGCGGTGGCGCGCCGGCTCGGCGGGATCGTCGCCGAGCGGCCGCGGCCCTCTCCCGACGGCGCGACCCAAGCAATGCACGAGCTCCTCGGCTGTCCCGCACTCGCGCTGGCCGCGGGACGGGGCGAGGAAGCCCGGCCGCCTATCGAAATCGCGGGCTCGACTCCAGATTCGGCGGCCACCGTTTTACTTGATTCACGCTGTAACCGCCGGTAATTTTGGCTGTTATGCCTTTTCAGGACCTCCCGGCGCGCGTCGCCGACGTCAGGGCGCGCATCGCCGCCGCGGTGGCGCGCGGCGGGCACCGGCAGGAGGTGACGCTGGTGGCGGTGACCAAGACGTATGGTCCCGACGCCGTGCACGCGGCGTGGGCCGCCGGCGTCAACGATGTCGGCGAGAACCGCGTGCAGGAAGCATTGGGCAAGATCGAGGCGGTGGACGTTCCGGTGCGCTGGCACCTGATCGGCCACCTGCAGCGAAACAAGGCGAAGGCGCTCGACCATTTCGCGCTCTTCCACGCGCTCGACAGCGCCCGGCTCGCCGACGCGGTCTGCGCGGTGGGCGTGGCGCGGGAGCGGGCGGTGGACGCGCTGGTACAGGTGAACGCGTCGGGGGAGCAGTCGAAGGGCGGCTTCTCGCCCGACGAGCTGCGAGCCGAGGCCGAGCGGCTGACGACGCTGGTGGGCGTCCGTGTCCGCGGCGTGATGACGATGGCGCCGCTCGGCGCGGACGAGCGCGTGCTGCGGGCGACCTTCGCCGGCGCCCGCGACGCGCGCGACGTCCTGCGCGAGGCCGGGCATCCCGCCGACGAGCTGTCGATGGGGATGTCGAACGATTACGAGGTTGCGGTGGAGGAGGGCGCCACGCTCGTGCGCCTCGGCACCGTTCTCTTTGGAGCGAGAGACGCATGAGCCCGATGAATGACGAAGGCTTCTACCTCACCCCGCTCGACGTCCGCCGCTACGACTTCGAGACGGCGGTCCGCGGCTACAAGAAGGAGCGCGTTGACCACTTCCGCGACCAGGTCGCCGACGAGCTGGAGCGGCTGACGCGGCTCAACGCGGACCTGGAGGCGAAGGCGAAGGGCTTCCACGAGCAGCTGCGCGCCTTCCGCGAGCGCGACAAGGCGCTCAACGACGCGCTCATCTCGGCGCAGCAGCTACGCGCCGAGATGCGCGAGCAGGCCGACCGCGAGGCGGGGCTCATCCTGCGCGAGGCCCGCGCCGAGGCCGACCGGATCGTCCAGGCGGCGCGCGACGACATCCAGCGGCTCACGACCGAGCTGGACGGGCTCGAGCGCGCGCGCCGGTCGTATCTGACGCAGCTGCGCACCCTCGTCGAGCGGCAGCTGGCCGACATCGACGCCGCGGCGGCGTCGGCGCCGTACACGCCGGCGGCGGGCTCGCATGCCATCAGCGCGCCGAGCGCGCCGTCCGGCAACGGAGCCGCCGAGCGCACGCCGCCGGGCGGCAGCGCCACCGCGGGCCCGCGCGAGCCGCGCCCGACGTCCACGACGCCGACGCCGGCGTGGCTCGACTCGCTCGTGAAGGAGTGAGGGGAGGGAGCGGTTCATGACGAACGACTCACGCAAGCCCGACGACACCGGACGCGACCCGCGCCCGACCGGCGGCGTCCGCGTCTCCGGCGCGTCGCCGCAGCTCGATGGCGACGAGGGCAATCCGCTGCAGCTCACGCCGACGCAGGAGTTCCGCGCGGTGCGGCCGATCGGTCGCCTGCCGCTCGAGCACTCCACCGAGCGAATCGGGGCGGCGCTGCGCGTGATCCGGCAGCGCTTCACCGGCACGCCGGACGTCGCGATCGTGCTCGGCACCGGGCTCGGTGGACTCGTGCGTCAGATTCGCACGGACGCCGTCATCGATTACGGCGACATCCCCGGCTTTCCGCTCTCGACGGTCGAGACGCACGCCGGCCGGCTGCTCTGCGGCACGCTCGGCGGCAGGACCGTCGTCGCGATGCAGGGGCGCTTCCATCGGTACGAGGGATACTCGCTGCAGCAGGTCACCTTCCCGATCCGCGTGCTGCGCGCGCTCGGCGCGCGCACGCTCGTCGTGTCGAACGCCTGTGGCGGGATGAACCCGCTCTGGGCACCGGGCGACCTGATGCTGATCGCCGATCATATCAACCTGCTCGGCGACAACCCGCTGATCGGGCCGAACGACGACTCGCTCGGTCCGCGCTTTCCGGACATGTCCGAGCCGTACGACGCCGGCCTGCGCGCGCTGGCGCGCGGTGTCGCGCTCGAGCAGCGACTGACGCTGCGCGAGGGCGTGTACGTCGCCGTGCCGGGCCCCAACCTCGAGACGCGCGCCGAGTACCGGATGCTGCGCGCGCTCGGTGCCGATGTCGTCGGCATGTCCACCGTGCCCGAGGTGATCGTCGCGGTACACGGCGGCATGCGCGTGCTCGGCCTCTCGATCATCACCGACCAGTGCCTGCCCGACGCGCTCGAGCCGGCGACGATGGAGAAGATCGTCGCCGTGGCGAATCGCGCCGAGCCGAAGCTCACGGAGCTCGTGAGCGGCGTCGTCGCGCGGCTGTGAGGAACCACCACTCGTGACCGCCGTCGATCCCCGCGCCACCCAGCGCTTCGCCCTGCTCCCCGCCGACCGCAAGCCCGCCGAGGTCGAGGAGGAGCTCCTCGCCCGTTGGGAGGAGGAGGGGCTGTTCGCGCGCACGCTCGCGCAGAGCGACGGCGCGCCCGAGTTCGTGTTCTACGAGGGGCCGCCGACGGCGAACGGCCGGCCGGGGATCCACCACGTCTTCGCGCGCACGGTGAAGGACCTGTTCTGCCGCCACCGCGCGATGCAGGGCTTCCACGTGCCGCGCAAGGCCGGCTGGGACACGCACGGCCTGCCGGTCGAGATCGAGGTCGAGAAGCAGCTCGGCATCAGCGGCAAGCAGCAGATCGAGGAGCTGGGCGTCGAGCGCTTCAACCAGCTCTGCCGCGAGAGCGTGTGGAAGTATCGCGGCGAGTGGGAGAAGCTGAGCGCGCGCATCGGCTACTGGCTCGACTACGAGCACCCGTACGTCACCTACTCGAACGACTACGTCGAGAGCGTCTGGTGGGCGCTCGCGACGCTGCACGGGCGCGACCTGCTGTACCGGGGTCACAAGATCCTCCCGTACTGCCCGCGCTGCGGCACCGCGCTCTCGAGCCACGAGGTCGCGCAGGGGTACAAGGACGTGGACGATCCGAGCGTGTACATCGCGCTGGATCTGGAGGAGACGGTCGGCGGTGCGCGGTCGGCGGTCGGCGAAAGCACGCGCCACGCGCCAACCGCCGACCGCCAACCGACGTCGCTCCGCCGCCGCCTCCTCGTCTGGACGACGACGCCGTGGACGCTGCCGGCGAACGTCGCGCTCGCGGTGAACCCGGCGCTCGAGTACGTCGAGCTGCGGAAGAAGTCGGGCGCGGAGTGGACGGTGATCCTCGCCGAGGAGCGCGCGGCCGCGGTGCTCGGCGCCGGCTACGACGAGCGGTGGGATCTCGTGCGCCGCATGTGGGGCTCGGATCTCGCCGGCCTCCGCTACCGGCGCCCGCTCGACTGGGTGGAGCTCTCCGGCGGCACCAGCGAGGTGATCGTTGCCGAGGACTTCGTCACGGCGACCGACGGTACCGGCATCGTACACATGGCGCCCGCGTTCGGCGCCGACGACTACGCCGCCGGGCAGCGGCACGGGCTCGCGTTCGCGCAGCCGGTGGACGCGCGCGGCGAGTTCCCGCGGGACATGCCCGTCGTCGGCGGGCTGTTCGTGAAGAAGGCCGACCCGCTGATCGTCGAGGAGCTGCGGCGACGCGACGTGCTCTGGAAGGCGAGCACCGAGGTGCACTCGTACCCGCACTGCTGGCGGTGCGGGACGCCGCTGCTGCAGTACGCGCGCACGTCGTGGTTCGTGCGCACGACGGCGTTCAAGGACGAGATGATCGCGCGCAGCGCCGCCGTGAACTGGAACCCGCCCCAGGTGGGCGAGGGGCGGTTCGGCGAGTGGCTGAAGAACAACATCGACTGGGCGATCTCGCGCGATCGCTACTGGGGCACGCCGCTTCCGCTCTGGCTGTGCGACGCCGATGCGTCGCACGCCGAGGCGGTGAGCAGCTACGCCGAGCTGGCCAAGCGCAGCGGCGCGCCGCTGCCGGCCGACTTCGATCCCCACAAGCCGTTCATCGACGCGTACACGTGGCCGTGCGCGCAGTGCGACGGCACGATGCGCCGCGTCCCCGAGGTCATCGACACCTGGTTCGACTCGGGGTCCATGCCGTTCGCGCAGTGGCACTACCCGTTCGAGCACCGCGACCTCGTCGCGCGCTACTACCCGGCGGACTTCATCGCCGAGGGCGTGGACCAGACGCGCGGGTGGTTCTACTCGCTGCTCGCGATCGCGACGGGGCTGGGCGAGGCGTTGCCGAACAATGAGGTCGGAGGTGGGCGGTCGGCGGTCGGCGCGGGCCGCGAGACTCGCGAGTCGCCAACCGCCAACCGCCAACCGCCCACCGCGCCCTACCTCGCCGTGGTCGTCAACGATCTCGTGCTCGACGCCGACGGCCAGAAGATGTCGAAGTCGAAGGGCAACGTCGTCAACCCGTGGGACGTCGTCGAGCGGCACGGGGCGGACGCTGCGCGCTTGTTCCTGGTCGCGTCGAGCCAGCTTTCGGTGCCGCGCCGGTTCGACGAGAACGCAATCCGCGAGACGGCGGGGCGCTTCCTCGTCACGCTGAAGAACGTCTACAGCGGCATCTTCGCGCTCTACGCGAACTTCGGCTGGGCGCCGTCGGAGCGCGACCCGGCGGTCGCCGACCGGCCGGCGCTCGACCGCTGGGTGCTGTCGCGCCTCGCGACCGTCGAGCGCGAGGCCGATCGGCTGCTCGGTGCCTTCGACGCGACCGCGGCGGCGCGCCTCGTCATGGACTTCCTCGACGAGGACGTCTCCAAGTGGTACGTGCGGCTCTCGCGGCCGCGCTTCTACGACGTGGACGGGGACGACAACCGGGCGGCGTTCGCGACGCTGCACGAGGTGCTCGCGGTCACCTGCCGGCTCCTCGCGCCGTTCGCGCCCTTCGTCACCGACTGGATCCACCGCGAGCTCACCGGCGAGAGCGTGCACCTCGCGCCGTACGCGCGGCCGGAAGCGATCGCCGACGCGCACGTGGACGCGCCGCTCGAGGCGGCGATGGACGCCGTGCGCGCGCTCGCCACGCTCGGCCGCGCGGCGCGCGAGGAGGCCGGCATCAAGGTGCGGCAGCCGCTCGCGCGCATGGTCTGCGTCGTGCCCCGGGGGCTCGAGGCCGGTACCCGCGACCTGCTGCCGCTGCTCGGCGCCGAGCTGAACGTGAAGGCCATCGAGTTCGCCTCGTCGGCCGACGCGCTCGTGACGCTCGAGGCGAAGGCAAACTTCCGCACGTTAGGCAAGAAGTTCGGCAAGAACACGAAGCTCGCGGCCGAGGCCGTGACCCGGCTGTCGAGCGAGCACCTGCTCGCTTTCGAGCACGGGGAGCCGCTCGGCATCAGCGTCGGGAACGAGACGCACGCGCTGGACGCTGAAGACGTCACGATCGTGCGTCGCGCCGCCGGCGACCTCCTCGTCGAGGAGGCCAACGGCTACGTGGCGGCGATCGACCGGACGGTGACGCCGGAGCTGCGGCGCGAAGGACTCGCCCGTGAGCTCGTCAGCCGGGTCCAGAAGCTTCGCAAGGATACGCGTCTCCAGGTGAGCGACCGCATCACGCTCGCGATCTGGGGAGACGCCGAGGTGGAAGACGCGGCGCGCGAGCGCCGCCAGTGGATCGCCGACGAGGTGCTCGCCCGCGAGCTCCGCGTCGGACGCGACGGCGCGGCGCCCCCGCCGGAGACCTTTGACGCGATGCAGGCGGTGGAGCTGGATGGGCTCGCCGCCACCATCGCCATTACCAGGGAACACTGACGATGCCGACTACGACGGGCGCCAACAAGAAGGGCAAGCCCATGACCAAGAAGCAGCTCGGCCACTTCGAGAAGCGGCTGCTCGAGGAGCGCAAGCGCGTGCTCAAGGAGCTCGGCCACCATGGCGAGACCTTCGGCGCGACGCAGCAGGACGCCGACGGCGACCTCAGCTCCTATTCCTTCCACATGGCGGACCAGGGCACGGACGCGATGGAGCGCGAGAAGGCGTTCCTGTTCGCGAGTCAGGAGGGTCGCTTCCTCTGGCACATCGACGAGGCGCTGCGCCGGCTCTACCGCTCGCCGGAGACGTTCGGCAAGTGCCACAACTGCGGCGAGGACATCGCCTTCGAGCGCCTCGACGCCCTGCCGCACGCACGCTACTGCATCGCGTGCAAGCAGCGCGAGGAGGACGGCAAGAAGTGACGCCCGTGGATGGTGCCGGCAGCGAGCCGGCGCGCGATACGGCGCTCGCCGAGGGCCGCCCGCGGTCGAATGCCCCGCTGTTCTGGGGGCTGATCGCCGGCGTCATCGTCGGCGACGTCATCACGAAGGCGTGGGCGGTGCGGGCGCTCGTTCCGAAGCACGTGCCGCATCAGATCGTGGGCGACGTGCTGCGATTCACGCTCGTCCACAACCCGGGCGCGGCCTTCGGCCTCAACCTCGGGGCGCTGTCGCGCTGGATCTTCATGGCGCTCACGATCGGCGCGCTCGTCGTGCTCGGGCGCCTCTACCGGGCGACGCGGCCCGGCGACCTGTGGCGCACGCTCGCGCTGGGCCTCGTCTGCGGCGGCGCGATCGGGAACCTCATCGATCGCGTGCGCTCGGCGGAAGGCGTCGTGGACTTCATCGACGTCGGCTGGGGCGAGGCGTGGCGTTGGCCGACGTTCAACGTCGCCGACATGGCGGTCAGCGTCGGCGCGTTCCTGCTCGCCTGGGTGCTCTGGGGCGAGGACCGGCGCGAGGCCGCGGACGCCGCGGCGCTCCGCTCGGCCGCGCCCGCCGGCGACGCCGCCGCATCGCCGTGAGCGGCCGGCGACGGCCGCCGTCGGACGCGGCCGCACCGCCGGCGGGGCGCGAGGAGCAGGTCCACGAGTTCACGCTCGAGGCGGATAGCGATGTCCGCCTCGACTTGCTCGTGGCGCAGCGGCTCGACCTGTCGCGGACGCAGGCGGCGACGCTCATCGCCGACGGACGGGTCACGGTGAACGGCCGGCGCGAGAAGGCGAGCTACCGCGCCGAGGCGGGCGACGGCGTCCAGGTGCGGGTGCCGACTCCCGAGTCGCGCGAGATCGTCGGCGAATCCATCCCGCTGACGGTCGTCTACGAGGACGAAGACCTCCTCGTGGTGGACAAGGCGGCGGGGATGGTCGTGCATCCGGCGCCGGGCAACTGGACGGGCACTCTCGTCAACGCGCTCATCGGCCGTGGCGGCGACCTCGCCGACGAGAGCGGGGAGCCCGACCGGGCCGGGATCGTCCACCGGCTCGACAAGGACACCTCGGGGCTGCTCCTCGTCGCCAAGACCGAGCGCGCCCACCGCTCGTTGAGCCACGCCATCGCCAACCGCCGCGTCGTTCGGCGCTACGCGGCGCTCTCCTGGGGGCACCTCGACCGGGACGCCATCACGGTGGACGCGCCGATCGGCCGGGACCCGCGAGACCGAAAGCGCATGGCGATCGTCAGTAGTGGCCGACCGGCGAAAACGGACTTCGCGCGGCTGGCGCGCTTCGACTCGGCGGACCTGCTGCGGGCGCACCTGCACACGGGGCGGACGCACCAGATTCGCGTGCACCTGCAGTCGATCGGGCATCCGGTGGTGGGCGACGACACGTACGGGGGAGGCGGCGGACGGCGGCTGGTGGCGCTGCCGCCGCGGCGGCATTTCCTCCATGCGGCGTGGCTCGTCTTCCGTCACCCGGCGACGGGGCACGAAGTGTCGCTGCGCTCGCCGTTGCCGGACGACCTGAAGCAGTCGCTCGCCACCGTGGCGGGCATGCCCGAGTTGCTGTCTCACCCAGATCCGCTCGACTACTTTGGCTTCTACGCAGACTCCGGCGCTCGATCCCCAGCCGACGGCGACGCCGGCCCCGGGGAGCCTCGTCGCGTCTGACGTTCCGGCCGCCGCGCCCCTGCGCGGCGGCGCCGAGGGCGTCGTCGCCGCCGAGGGCGAGGACGCGCGGCGCCTCCTCCTGTTCGCGGCCGGCGGGCGGATCTACGGCTCCGACATCGGCGTCATCCGCGAGATCGTCCCCTTCCGCCGCTGCACGCGCCTCCCCGGCGCGCCGCCGTTCGTCTGCGGCCTTATCAACCTGCGCGGCACGCTCGTGACCGTGGTCGACCTCGCCGTCCGCCTCGCCGGTGGCCGCTCCGGAGAGGACACGCCGAGCGCCGCCGCGGACGCGACGTCGCGCGAAGGCGGCTCGGTCGTCCTCGTGGAGTACGGCTCCAAGGTCGTCGGCCTGGCGGTGGATCAGGTGCGCGACGTTCAGGCGGTCGCGTCGGCGGAGCTGGAGGCGGTGTCGGTCGCGGCGGGCGACGCGGCGAGCGGGGATTCCGCGCGCGGCGGCGTCGCCGTCTATCATGGCAGCGGGCAGTTGGACGGCGAGGTCGTCGTCGTCCTCGATGTGCATACGATTCTCGGGCAAGTCCTGGCTTAATTTTTTGGGGGATACGTTGAGTCACACGGTTCTGATCTGCGACGACGCCATCTTCATGCGGACGATGGTCGGCGACATCCTGCAGCAGGCGGGCTTCGAGGTCGTCGGCGAGGCCGAAACGGGCCTGCAGGCGGTGGAGAAGTACAAGCAGCTGCGTCCCGACCTCGTGACGATGGACATCGTCATGCCCGACATGGGCGGGATCGACGCGGTCCGCGAGATCACGAAGTTCGACCCCAACGCGAAGGTGCTGATGTGCAGCGCGATGGGGCAGCAGGCGCTCGTCGTCGAGGCGATCCAGGCCGGCGCGAAGGACTTCGTCGTCAAGCCGTTCCAGCCGAGCCGCGTGCTGGAAGCGGTGCA
>DATMHT010000106.1:0-3981 GCA_035554795.1 Gemmatimonadaceae bacterium
TTCGGCGATCCGGTTCGTGATGTCGGGGAGTACCCACGGCTTGATGTTGCGGTCGAGCGTCGGCCCGAAGTGGACGAGCGTCACCCGCGCGCCGGCGCGGTACAGGTCGAGCGCTGCGTCCACCGCCGAGTTCCCCCCGCCGACGACGACCACCGGCTGCTCGAATGCCTCGTGCCCCTCCTTGAAGAGGTGCGTGACGTGCGGCAGCTCTTCGCCGGGCACGCCGAGCCGGTTCGGGTGGCCGAAGTAGCCCGTCGCGATGACGACGGCGTGGGCGAGCGTCTCGTGGAGGACGCCGTCGCGCGTGCGCGAGTGGACGACGAAGCGGGCCGGGCGCCGTCGCGCACCGGCTGGCGACGATTCGGTGGCGCTCTCGCCAGCGTTTCTTTGCAACTTCCCGCTGGGGGGGGCCCCCCCGGCCTCGCGGGTGCGCTCGATCGCGCCCCGGCCCTCCGGCCTTCCGCCCGCCCCGTCCAGCCGCACCACGTCCTCGACCGGCTCGTACTGCCGTACGTCCAGCTCGAAGTGGCGCGTGACCGTGCGGTAGTACGCGAGCGCGTCGCGCCGCGTCGGCTTGTCGCTCGCCACCGAGAACGGCACACCGCCGATCGAGAGCCGCTCGGCGGTCGAGAAGAACGTCATGTAGGTCGGATAGCCGACGATGCCGCTCACCAGACACCCGCGGTCGAACACCACCGCCGACAGCCCCGCCTTCCGCGCCGCGATCGCCGCCGCGAGCCCGCAGGGGCCGGCACCGACGATGGCGAGGTCTACGCTGCTAGTCATGGGCGATTACAGAAGCAGGCGACGGACCAGTCGGGGCTCGGGACTCGGGGCTCGGAGGTCGCGTGGCTCAGGATGCCCCGCCCCTCCGCCGCCGTTTCGAACCAGACGCGTTCCACCGGCCGCGATCCCCGAGCCTCGAGTCCCCGCTACAACCCAATGATCTGATCCCGCCGCGTCCCGACGCTCACGTACTTGATCGGCGCCTCGACGAGCGACTCGATCCGGTCGAGGTAGCGGCGCGCCTGGGCCGGCAGGTCGGCCAGAGTGCGGGCGCCAGCGGTGGACTCCTTCCAGCCGTCGAACCACTCGTAGCGCGGCGTGAGCTGGTCGAGCGCGGCGATGTCGCCCGGGAACTCCGTCAACACGTCGCCGCCGACCTCGTAGCCGGTGCAGACGCCGATCCGATCGAGCGTGTCGAGCACGTCGAGCTTGGTCACCGCGAGGTCGCTGAGCCCGTTGATGCGCACCGCGTAGCGCACGACGACGCCGTCGAACCAGCCACAGCGGCGCGGGCGGCCGGTGGTCGCGCCGTACTCGTTGCCGAGGCGGCGCATCTCCTCCCCCAGCTCGCCCTCGAGCTCGGTCGGCAGCGGGCCGTTGCCGACGCGCGTCGTGTACGCCTTGACGACGCCGAGCGCGGCGCCGATCAGCGTCGGCGCGATGCCGGCACCGATCGCCGCGCCGCCCGACGTCGTGCTGCTCGACGTCACGAACGGATACGTGCCGTGGTCGATGTCCAGCAGCGAGCCCTGCGCCCCTTCGAGGAGCACGGCCGCGCCGCTCCGCGTCGCCCGCCACACCACCAGCCCCACGTCCTCCGCCAGCGGCAGCAGCCGCGGCGCGAGCCGCTCGAGGAGCGCCATCGTCTCGTCCACGCTCACGCGCTTGGCCGAGCCGAACGACGCGAGGAGCGCGTTGGCGTGCTCGACGCCCTGCTCGACCAGCGTGCGCAGCCGGTCGGGGTGGCGCAGGTCGAGCACGCGGACGCCGCGCCGCGCGACCTTGTCCTCGTACGCCGGCCCGATGCCGCGCCCGGTCGTCCCGATCTGCTTGCTCGCCGAGCTCTCTCCGTCCACGAGCTTGTGGTACGGGAGCACGAGATGGGCGCGGTCGCTGACGTAGAGTCGCCCCTCGACGTCCACGCCGTCCTTCACCAGCTCGTCGATCTCGTCGAAGAGCGTGTCAGGGTCGAGGACGACGCCGTTGCCGATCGCGCAGCGCACGCCGGGGTGAAGGATGCCGCTCGGGATCTGGTGCAGCACGGTCGAGACGTCGCCGATGTGCACGGTGTGGCCGGCGTTCGCGCCGCCCTGGTAGCGCACTACCCAGTCGGCGCGCTCGGCGAGCACGTCCACCAGCTTCCCCTTCCCCTCGTCCCCCCACTGCGCGCCGACCACGACGACGGTGCGCGTCTTCGAATCGAACATGTGGCTCCTGACTGGCTCCGTACCGGCAAGAAAAAACGCCCCGGCGGCTCGCGCGGGGCGTTGGTTCAATCTACGGCGGCGGGTGGGAGAGTCAATCGCGCGGACGTCCTCGGGCCTCCACAGCAGCGGCGGCGAGACGCTCAGGTCCACGCCGCGAACAGCAGCCAGACCGCCATCACGAAGCCGATCCCGACCTTCATCGCCGCCGCCGCGACGCGGCCAAGGAGCGCGCCGGTGGCGACGCGCGTCGCCGTGCGGTGGTCCGCGCCCTGACGCGTGTACTCGAAGACGAGCGCGCCCACGAACGCGCCGAGGAAGGCGCCGATCATGGATCCGATGAGCGGCACCGGGACCCCCATGATCGCCCCGACCATGCCGCCGATGATCGCGCCCCAGCCGGCGCGCCGCGAGCCGCCGTACTTCCGCGTGTAGCGGCCGGTGAGCGAGAACTCGAGCAGCTCGCCGACGATCGCGAGCACGCTCACGCCGATCAGGCTCACCGTGCCGATGCGCGTGTCGCCGGTGAGCAGGTTGAGCCCGATCGCGGAGACGATCATCAGCCACGTGCCCGGCAGCCCGAGCGGGATGATCAGCAGCGACGCCAGCAGCGCGAGCGCGAACAGGATGACGTCCACGGTTCCTCGTTAGGCGGTGGAGAGTCGCCGCTCGCGCACCCCGCCGCGATCCGGACGGCGAGCGCGGTCGGGCGGCGGCGGACGGTGGCCGGATCGGCGACGCGTCCTACGGAGCGCGTCAGGTGATGGATTCCGAGGGCGTCTCGGTCGCGCGGCGCGCTTCGCCGAAGGGGAGCAGACCGGCCTCGCCCAGCAGCTCGGCGACGCGCGCCCGCTCGGCCGGCACCGCCGGCAGGAGCGGGAGCCGCGGCTCGCCGCCGTCGAGGCCGATCGCGTCGAGCGCCGCCTTCACGCCCGGCACGCCCATCGCGCCGACGATCTCGCGCGCGAGCGGCGCGAGCTTCCGCTGCGCCGCCCGCGCCCGGTGCGCGTCGCCGGCGACGTGCGCGTCCCGCACCTCGCGCGCGAGCGCCGGCGCGAACAGCGCCACGGCGAGGATCCCGCCGCGCGCGCCCACCTCGAGCGCCGCCGCGAGCCCCGACCCGCTCCCCGTCAGCACCGTGAACCGCTCCGCCTCGGCGGCCAGGTACGACGCGAGCAGCGCGTCGTCGCCCGAGCTGTCCTTGATCCCGACGACGTTCCCGTGCCCGGCGAGCTCGGCGACGAGCGCCGGGTCGATCGCGAAGTGCATGTACTTCGGGATGTTGTACAGGACGACGGGGACGGGGCTCGCGTCGGCGACGTGGCGGTAGTGCGCGCGCAGCTGGCGGGTGCGCTCCTCAGGCGTGGCCGCCGCGGCGTAGTAGTGGGGCGCGGCGACGAGCACCGCGTCGGCACCGCGCTCGGCGGCGGTGCGGGCACGGCGGATCGTCTCGCGCGACGACTCCGACCCGACACCGGCGAGCAGCACGCGGTCGCGCGGCACCACCCGGCGCGCCGCCTCCACGAGCGGGCCGCGCTCCGCGTCGTCGAGCAGCGGCGCCTCACCGGTCGAGCCGGCGACGACGATCCCGTCCACGCCCGCGTCGAGATGTGCGCGCACGTTGCGCGCGAAGGCCTCGAGGTCCACGTCGCCGTCCGCGCCGAACGTCGTCACGACGGGCGCGTGGATGCCGTGCAGGGAGAGAGACATGGATAATTGTATACGACGGGTGGGCGGGAAGCGGTAGGCGGTCGGCGGTGGGCGCGAACGT
>DATMHT010000107.1:0-24457 GCA_035554795.1 Gemmatimonadaceae bacterium
TCGCGCCTCTCGATCCTGACGAAGCCGAAGCCCGGCCGCGCCGCCTGCCACTACTGCGGCCAGTGCGGCCGCGGCTGCTCGGTGAAGGCGAACTTCTCGAGCCCCGACGTCCTCATCGCGCCGGCGCTGCGCACGGGCAACCTGCGGCTGATCACCAACGCGATGGCGCGCGAGGTGACCGTCGGCACCGACGGGCTCGCGACCGGCGTGTCGTACGTGGACAAGCTCACCGGCGAGGACCGCCACGTGCGCGCCCGCGTCGTCGTGCTCGCGGCGAGCGCGTGCGAGTCGGCGCGCATCCTCCTCAACTCGAAGTCGTCGCGCTTCCCGCAGGGGCTCGCCAACTCGAGCGGGCGCGTCGGCAAGGGGCTGACCGACACCACCGGCACCGACGTCGGCGGCTTCATACCGTCGCTCGTGGACCACGTCCCGCACAACGAGGACGGCGTCGGCGGCATGCACGTCTACATGCCGTGGTGGCTCGACAACAGGAAGCTCGACTTCCCGCGCGGCTACCACATCGAGGTGTGGGGCGGGCTCGGCCAGCCGCAGTACGGCGCGATGGGCGGCATCCACCGCTACCCGGGCGGCGGCGGCTACGGCACGCAGCTCAAGAACGACTACCGCAAGTACTACGGCGCGACCGTCGGCTTCTCCGGCCGCGGCGAGATGCTGCCTAACGAGGACACCTACTGCGAGCTCGACCCGACGGTCGTGGACATGTGGGGGATCCCCGTCCTCCGCTTCCACTGGAAGTGGACCGACCACGAGTACAACCAGGTCAAGCACATGCAGGACACCTTCCGGTCCCTCATCGAGGCGATGGGCGGGACGGTGTTCTCGACGACGCCGACGAAGGAGCGCGGCTACGGCATCTCGACCGGCGGCCAGATCATCCACGAGGTCGGCTGCACGCAGATGGGCAGCGACGCGAAGTCGTCGGTGCTCAACGCGAACTGCCAGGCGTGGGACTGCAAGAATCTCTTCGTCGCCGACGGCGGGCCGTTCACGACGCAGGCGGACAAGAACCCGACGTGGACGATCCTGGCGCTGGCGTGGCGGACGGCGGACTACATCACGCAGCAGAGAAAGGTGGGGGCGCTATGAGCGAAGAAAGCGGGTCGGGGGTCGAGGGTCGGGGGGCGGGGCTTCCTCTCGTTCCCGAAGCAGATTCCGAATCACCCGGCGTCAGCCGGCGGGACGCGGTGCGCTTGCTCGGTCTGGCGCCGCTCGCGGCCACGCTGGGAACATCGCCCGGAGGATTCGAGCGTGCCGTCCGATACGTGGAACAGGCGCAGGCCCCGACCCCCGACCCCCGACCCGCGACCCCGAAGTTCTTCACACAGCGCGAATGGCGCACCGTCCGCCTCCTCGCCGACTACGTCATCCCGCGCGACGAGCACTCGGGGAGCGCCACCGACGCGAAGGCGCCGGAGTTCGTGGACTTCATGCTCATGGACAAGGAGACGAGCGAGGCGAGCCGCATCGCGATGCGCGGCGGGCTCGCCTGGCTCGACCTCGAGAGCCGCCGCCGCTTCCAGAAGACCTTCGTCGGCGCGACCGACGCCCAGCGCCGCCAGATCCTCGACGACATCGCCTGGCCGAAGAAGGCGAAGCCGGAGATGAGCCAGGGCGTCGCCTTCTTCACCCGCTTCCGCGACGCCATCGCCTCCGGCTTCTACTCGAGCGCGATGGGGTGGAAGGACCTCCGCTATATCGGCAACACCGCCAACCCCGACTGGCGCGGCTGCCCCGCGCCCGCGCTCGCGAAGCTCGGCGTCAGCTACGAGGAGTACGAGGCGAGCCTCGCCGACCGCCGCCGCCGCACCGCCACGAACGAATGACGCCTAACGACAACAGCACCGGCCGCCGCCTCGGCGTCGGCTTCGTCGGCAGCGGCTTCAACGCCCGCTTCCACATGCTCGGCTGGCAGGGCGTGCGCGACGCCGACGTCCTCGGCGTCTGGAGCCCGAACGCGAAGAACGCGCGCAGCGCCGCCGACTACGCGCGGTCGCTCGACGTCGGCGCGGCGAAGGCGTACGCGTCCATCACCGACATGGTCGCCGATCCCGCCATCGACGCGATCTGGCTCACCGGACCGAACCAGGCGCGCATCGAGAACGTCGAGGAGATCGTCCACGCGATCGAGCGCGGGAAGGGCGCGCTCAAGGGCCTCGCCTGCGAGAAGCCGCTCGCGCGCAACGTCGCCGAGGCGAAGAAGGTGTGCGAGCTCGTGGGTCGCGTCGGCCTCGCGACCGGCTACCTCGAGAACCAGCTCTTCGCGCCGCAGGTGGAGCAGGGGCGCGCGATCCTCTGGGCGCGCGGCGCGGCGACCACCGGCCGTCCCTATCTCGCCCGCGCCGCCGAGGAGCACAGCGGACCGCACATGCCCTGGTTCTGGCAGGGCGCGCTCCAGGGCGGCGGCGTGCTCAACGACATGATGTGCCACTCGGCGCTTGTCGTCCGGCACCTGCTCACGAAGCCGGGCGAGCCGCTCGCCACGGTGCGGCCGACACGCGTCACCGCGCACATCGCGAGCCTCAAGTGGTCGCGTCCGGCGTACGCGAAGAAGCTCGCCGCGACGATGGGCAAGGACGTGGACTACACCAAGCGGCCGTCGGAGGACTTTGCCAGCATCACGGTCGAGTTCGAGACCGACGACGGCCACACGGTGCTCGGCGAGGCGACGACGAGCTGGAGCTTCGTCGGCGCCGGACTCCGGCTCTCCGCCGAGCTGCTCGGCCCCGAGTACTCGATGTCGTGGAACACGCTCGACAGCGGGTTGAAGCTGTTCTTCAGCCGCGAGGTACGCGGCTCCGCCGGCGAGGATCTGGTGGAGAAGCAGAACGCCGAGATGGGCCTGATGCCGATCGTCTCCAACGAGGCCGCGGCCTACGGCTACGAGGCCGAGGACCGCCACTTCGTCCGCGTCTTCCTCGGCAAGGAGAAGCCGCGCCTCACCTTCGACGACGGCCTCGAGGTCGTGCGTCTCCTGATGACGGCGTACCAGAGCGCCGAGGAGGGCCGGACGCTCGAGTTCCCGCCCGCCGGGCTGGATGGCTTCGTGCCCCAGGTGGCGCGGGGAGTGTGGCGGCCGCGTTAGGCGGGTGGCGGGTGGCGGGTGGGAAAGACGACGGGCCGGCCTCCATGCGAGAGAGCCGGCCCGTCGTGCTCTTGCCCCCCCCGCCACCCGCCACCCGCTCTACAGCTCCCACCCCTTCCGATACTCCCGCGTCAGGAACTGGTTCGCGTCGGGCACGTTCGTGATCCGCATCGCCGCGCCGTCGTAGTCGATGCGCTCGCCGGCGCGGAGGGCGGCGACGCCGAGGAGCATCGTCTCGGTGAGGCGCGCGGCGTACTCGAACGGCGAGCTCGCCTTCGCGTGTCCCTTGCACGCCTGCGCCCAGTTGATCTCGTGCGGCACGGCGACGCGCGGCATCGTCTTCGGCACCGCGAGCGCGGCGGCGGCGGCCGACTCGGGATACACCTTCGGGTGCTCGCCGTAGGTCTCGTAGGTGATGTAGCCCTTCTCCCCGACGAACAGCCCGCCGCCGCCGTCCCCTTCCGGGAGCGGCACGCCCTCGGGCATCGGCGCGGTGAGGCCGCCGTCGTACCAGGTGAGCTTCACCGGCGGCCGGTCGCCGCGCGCCGGGAACTCGTAGTACGACGTCATCGCCAGCGGATACGAGCCGGGGTTCGTCGCCGGTCCGCCCCACGGCGTGGACGTCGAGAGCACGCTCGTCGGGAGGCCGAGGTCGAGCGCCCAGTACGGCTGGTCCATCAGGTGCGCGCCCATGTCGCCGATCGCGCTGACGCCGAAGTCGATCCAGCCGCGCCAGCTGAAGGGATGGTACGCGGGGTGGTACGGGATGTCGGGCGCGCCGCCGAGGAAGAGGTCCCAGTGCAGCGTCGGCGGCGGCGACTGCGCGTCGGCGGCCATCTGCTTGAGCAGCGCCTGATCCACCGTGCGCATGTTCCAGCGCGGCGGCACCGGAGGCTGCGTCGTCGGCGGCGCGACCTGCTGCTGCACCGCCGGCTGCGCGACCGCCGCCTGTGCGGCTTGTGCGGCCTGCTGCCGCGCGAGCCGCGCGGCCTCGCGCGCGCGCAGGCGCGCCGCCTGCGCCGTCGTCGGCTGGATGACGGCGGGCTGCGTCGGCCGCGGGATGCCCTGCGCCCAGTAGCGGAGCGGGCGGTCGGTCCAGACGTGCACCTCGCGCACCGGCCCGATGACGCCGGCCGCGATCATCTCGACGATGCGGCGCGTCCCCTCGAGCGAGTGCCCCTGGTTGCCCATCTGCGTGACGAGCTTCGGCCGCTCGGCGGCGGTGCGCGCGAGCAGTCGCGCCTCGTACACCGAGTAGGTGAGCGGCTTCTGCACGTAGACGTGCTTGCCCGCCAGCATCGCCGCGTGCGCGATCGCCGCGTGCGTGTGGTCGGGCGTGGCGACGACGACGCCGTCCACGTGCTTCTCCTTCTCGAGCATCACGCGGAAGTCGTCGTAGCGCTTCGCCTTCGCGAACGCCGCCGACATCGTGAGCGCGTTCGCGTAGTCCTTGCGCTGGTCGGCGACCTCCTCGGCCGTCATCTCCGGGCGCGGCACCGGCGTGCGCGTGCGCCCGGCGAGCGAGCGCTCGACGTAGCCGTAGTCCACGTCGCAGACGGCGACGATGTTCTCCCCGCCGGCGGCGAGCACCGTCATGTTGCTCATCCCCATCCCGCCGGCGCCGACGATGGCGACGTTCAGCCGGTCGCTCGGCGCCACGTAGCCCGGCCCGCCGAGGACGTGGCGCGGGACGATGGTGAAGGCGAGGGCGGCGGTGGCCGTGGTGCCGACGAACTCGCGGCGGGAGATGTGGGCGTCGTCGCTCATGAAAGACTCTTGGAGATGGCTCGGGTGGCGGGTGGCGGGTGGCGCGTAGCGCGTAGCGCGTAGCGGAGGGACCGCTCGGGACGTTCCGAGTCCGTGCCGCTACGCGCTACGCGCTACGCGGCCCTACGTCACGGTCCCGCCGGAGTCGGCGTCTCCGCCGCGGCCGCGTTCCTCGGCCCGACACGCGGGTGCGCCGCGAGCTCGCGGTCACGGAAGGCGAGCGTGAAGAAGACCAGCACCACCGCCGCGAAGGCCGCCGGCAGGATCCAGAAGCTGCGCCACTGGTCGAGCGTGAGCGTCGTCGCGCCGGGCGCGAGGAAGCGGTTGTAGACGTTGCCCGCCACCTGCGCGCCGATGAGCATCCCGACGCCGTAGGTCACGAAGACGAAGAAGCCCTGCGCCTGTCCGCGGATCGCCGGCGTCGACTTCTTGTCCACGTAGATCTGCCCGGTGACGAAGAAGAAGTCGTAGCAGATGCCGTGCAGCAGGATGCCGAGCACGATCATCCAGTACACCGCGTTGGGCGCGGCGGCGGAGAAGAGGAGGTAGCGCACCACCCACGCCGCCATGCCGGCGACGAGCATCCACTTCACGCCGAGCCGGGCGAACAGCACCGGCATCGCCAGCATGAAGATCATCTCCGACATCTGCCCCAGCGTCTGGGTCGCCGCGATGTTGGAGACCTTCGCCGCCTCGAGGTAGAGCTGCGTGAAGTTGTAGTACGCGGCGAGCGGGATGCAGATGAGCAGCGCGCTGGCGACGAAGACGTAGAAGGACCGGCTGCCGAGCTGCCGGAAGGCGTCGATGCCGACGATGCTCCGCGCCGACACGGCCTGGCCGCGCGCCGGCGGCGGCGTGTGCGGCAGGGTGAGGCTGAACGCCGCGAGCACGATGCTGCCGATCGCCGCCGAGTAGAGCGGCAGCGCCGTCTGCTCGGGCTGCAGCCCCGTCACGAACGACCGCAGCCCGAAGCTGATGAACAGGCCGGCCACGATCCAGCCGATCGTCCCCCAGACGCGGATGCGCGGGAACTGCGTCTCCTGGTCCTCGATGTTGTGGAAGGCGAGGGAGCTGGAGAGCCCGAGCGTCGCCATGTAGCAGAGGTTGTAGAGGAGCAGGAGGCCGATGAAGCTCGCCGGGCTCCCCGTCGTCCGCGGCACGGCCAGCAGCAGCAGCCCGCCGATCAGGTGCAGCGCGCCGAACACGCGCTCGGTGGCGAAGTAGCGGTCGGCGACGAGGCCGACGAAGAACGGCGCGACGATCGCCGCCACCGGATTGACCGTGAACGGCCAGTGCGTCAGCGTGCCCATGCCCTGCTGGGTCATGTACACGGCGATGGTGGTGTACCACGCCCCCCAGACGAAGAACTGGAGGAACATCATCACCGACAGGCGGAGGCGGACGCTCATGACAGCTCCCGGATGCGCATGTTGCGGATCTGGAGCGTGCCCGGGTGGTCGCCCTGGATGGCGATGTGCCCGCGGCGCGCGCGGCCGTAGTGCGGGTACTCGTGGAACTTGCTCGCCGCGACCTTCGCCTCCCAGTCGGGGCTCCCGAGCTCGTACTCGAGCAGCTTCTTCCCGTTCAGCCAGTGCTCGACGTGCGCGCCGCGGACGATGATGCGCGTCGTGTTCCACTCGCCGGCGGGATAGACGATGCCGGCCGGCGACGGGTAGAGCGCGTACGCGGCGCCGGCCGACGTGAGGCGGCTGCGGCCGTCGGGGTGGCCGGCGTCGTCGAGGAGCTGGTACTCGGGGCCGCTCCAGTAGACGTGGTCGTACTCCTCGGTGGCGCGGTAGAAGATGCCGGCGTTGCCGCGCGGCGCGATCTTCCAGTCGAGGTCGAGCTCGAAGTCGCTGAACTCGTCGCGCGAGATCAGGTCGTCGGACTCGCCCTGCTTGGTGAGGATGCCGTCGGCCAGCGTCCACCCGTCGGGGACGTGGTCGCTCTTGTAGCCGCGCCAGTCGGCCTCGACGCCGGGGCCGTTGCGCAGCAGCGCGCGCCAGTCGTCGGAGGTGGAGGTGCTGTCACCGCTGCTCACGTGTCGCGCGCAGCCGGCGAGGAGGGTGAGCGAGAGCAGCGAGTGAAGCACGACCGAGCGCGCAACGACCGCACGAGGCATGGTCCTCCGGAGGCGAGGGGAATCGGATGCGGAAATAGACTACGCGCCGACCCGGCGGGGCGCGAGAGTCGTCCGGTGGTTAGCGCGCTCTCAGTCACCGCTGCTGCCCGGCAGAAGCGGCGCCGCGGATGTCGCGGATGGACGCGGATACCGCGGCTGTGTAAGAGCGTTTTCGCCGCGGATCAACGCAGATGAACGCAGATGCTGTCCTTGGCTGCCATTCTGGGTCTGTTCGCTGCGCTCGGGGTGAACTCCGCGAAGGGTCGTTGTTAGCCGACGCGATCCTTCGGTCGCCAGCGCTCCCTCAGGATGACAGCATAGAAGGAATCTGCGTTCATCCGCGTTGATCTGCGGCGCAATCAAGAGCGCAGTATCCGCGCCCCTCCGCGTTCATCCGCGGCGCCGCTTCGCGCCGAGTGCCGAGCGGCTTGCGCCCCGTCGTCCGGCCGGCAATCGTTGACTCCCACCACGTGCCGGAGGCAGAGATGACGCTGCACGACCGCCGCTCCTTCCTCGCCACGCTCGGCGCGACGCTCGGCGCCGTCGCCTGTACCGCCGCCGGCGTCCGACCCGCCACGGACTCGGCGGCCGCGCCGGCGTCCGGCGACAGCGCCGGCAGGAGCGCATCCGGCAACCTCGGCCCGCTCGGCGTCCAGCTCTACACCGTGCGCGACGAGATGAAGAAGGACGTCGCCGCCACGCTCGCGCGCGTCGCCCGCATCGGCTACCGGGAGGTCGAGTTCGCCGGCTACTTCGGCAAGACGCCGCGGGAGATCCGCGCCCTGCTCGACGCCAACGGGCTCCGCGCTCCGTCGTCGCACCTCCAGACGCCGATCCTCGGCGACCAGTGGATGGCGACGCTCGACGCCGCGAAGGTTATCGGCCACGAGTACGTCGTCGTGCCGTGGTTCGACCGGTCGAAGTGGCACGGCCTCGACGACGTGAAGCGCTTCGCCGACCAGCTCGACCAGGCCGCCGCCGACGCCAGGAAGGCGGGCCTGCGCTTCGCCTACCACAACCACGACTTCGAGTTCGCGCCGGTCGAGGGCAGGCTCCCCTACGACGTCCTCCTCGAGCACACCGACCCGTCTCTCGTCCAGATGGAGATGGACCTGTACTGGATCACGAAGGCCGGCCAGGACCCGCTCGCCTACTTCGCCAAGTATCCCGGCCGCTTCCCGATGGTGCACGTGAAGGACGCGAAGGGCGACGCCGCGCGCACGATGACCGCGGTCGGCAGCGGCGTCATCGACTGGCGCACCCTCCTTTCCCACCACGCCCAGGCCGGCATCCGCCACTACTTCGTCGAGCACGACCAGCCCGCCGACCCGTTCGCGTCGATCGAGGCGAGCTATCGGTATCTGGCGAAGCTGACCGTGTAGCGGTAGGCGGGAAGCGGCGCCGCGGATTGCCGCGGATGCACGCGGATACGGCCCTCGCCCTGGCATCCCGAGCGCGGCGAGGGATCTTGCGTGCGACACGTGGAGCACGCTCCGCGACCCCGACGGAAGATCCCTCGCTGCGCTCGGGATGACCCGGACAGGGGATCCGCGTTCATCCGCGTCGATCCGCGGCGTTGCTCTTCGCCGAGCGCTTTCCTATCCCGCCGCTCGCTCGTCCTTCTCGCATGAAGGACCGCCGAGCAGCGACCGCACCGCCCCCGAGAGTGACCGTCCCGCGCCGCGCCGCGCTGGCCGCGCTCGTCGCGCTCTTCACGCTCGCGACCCCGGCCGCCGCGCAGGAAACGGCGGCGGTTCCCACCTCCGACCTCCGACCTCCCACCGTCGCGCTCGTCCTCAGCGGCGGCAGCGCCAAGGCGTTCGCGCACATCGGCGTGCTGAAGGTGCTCGAGGAGGTCGGGCTGCCGGTGGACGTCGTCACCGGGACGAGCATGGGCGCGATCGTCGGCGGGCTCTACGCGATCGGCTACACGCCGGCGCAGCTCGAGCGCGTCGCCCTCACCACCGACTGGGACGGCGTCTTCCAGGGCGGCGCGCGGCGCGACCAGCTCCGCCCCGCGCAGAAGCTCGGCGACGCGCGCTACGTCGCGACCTTCCCGATCCGCGGCGGACGCGTGCGCCTTCCGCAGGGACTCGTCTCGCGACAGCGCGTCGGCGACCTCCTCGGCCGCCTCACCTGGTCGGTGTCCGACGCGCGCGACTTCCGCCAGTTCCCGATCCCGTTCGCCGCCGTCGCCACCGACCTCGAGACCGGCGAGAGCGTGCGCCTCGACCACGGCGTCCTCGCCGACGCGCTCCAGGCGAGCATGGCGCTCCCCGGCGTCTTCGCGCCGATGAAGCTCGACGGCCGCAGCTACGTGGACGGCGGCGTCGCCCGCAACCTCCCCGCGGCCGACGCGCGCGACATGGGCGCGACCGTCGTCGTCTGCGTGGACGTCTCCGATCCGCTCTCCCCCGCCGACAGCCTCAAGACCGCGGCCGACGTCCTGCTGCAGACGATCTCCTTCCAGATGCAGCGCTCGACCGACGCGCAGCGCAAGCTGTGCGACGTCCTCATCACCCCCGACATCACCGGCCTGCCGGCGACGTCCTTCAACAAGGGCCCCGTCTGGATCGCGCGCGGCGTCGCGGCGGCGAACGCGGTGAGGCCGCGGCTGCGGGAGATCGCGGATTCGGTGCGGGCGCTGCGTGCGGAGAGCGGGTCGCGGGTCGCGGGTCGGGGGGCGGGGCCCGATTCGCTTCAACCGCGACCCCCGACCCCCGACCCGCATCGGCCTCCCGCATACGCCGCCGCGACGCCATCCGGCTTTCCCGCCCCCCGCGCCGCGCCCTGGGACTCCGTCTACGTCCGCCAGGTCCGCGTCCGCGGCCATGGCGACGCGAAGCACCGGCTCGCCGACCGGCTCGCCGGCGCGACGCTGAGCGTGCGCACGCCCGGCTGGGTGACGCCGGCGAAGCTCGAGGACGCGCTCGCGCGCCTCTACGGCAGCGGCCACTTCGAGCGCGTGACGTACGCGATCGTGCCGAACGCGGGCGGCGCGTCGTCGGACATCGTCGTGGACGTCGTGCCGCGCAACGAGGACGCGTTCGGGGTCGGGCTCCGCTACGACAGCGAGCGGCAGGCGGCGCTCCTCTTCAGCGCCGCGCTCCACGACCGCCTCCACTACGGCTCGACCGCGCAGCTCGACGTCCGACTCGGCGAGCAGCTCCAGTTCGACGGCCAGTACGTGTTCGACGAGACGCCGACGCTCCACGCCGAGCGCCGCTTCCACGTCACGTACCTGCGCACGCCGCTCCGTCTCTACGACGGCGGGCGCAGCATCGCCGAGGAGCGGCTGCACGTGTCGAGCGTGAGCGCGACCGTCGGCCACACGCTGTCCACGAACGCCGCCGTCGCGCTCGAGGCGAAGGGGGAGTACGCGTACAACAGCATCGTCACCGCGCCGGTCGGGCTCGTCGCCGAGCGCGCCGAGACCTACTACACGCTCGGCGCCCAGCTCTGGCTCGACAGCTTCGACCGCACCGTCTTCCCGACGCGCGGCGGCAGCCTGATCGCGCAGAGCGAGGTCGCCGACCGGCGCATCGGCAGCGGCGCGACCTTCTCGCGCCACGTCGTGGACGGCGAGCGCTATCTCCCGCTCGGCAGCCGCACGTCGCTCACCGGCCGCCTCGCGCTCGGCTGGACGACCGGCGCCGACGACCTCCCCGAGCACGACCGATTCTACCTCGGCGGCAGCATCCCGTCGGCGCTGCTGGCGACGCAGTTCCTGCCGTTCTATGGATTGAAAGCGCAGGAGCTCTCCGGCCGCGGCGTGCGGCTCGTGTCGTTAGGCGCCCAGCGCGAGCTGCAGCGCAACGTCTTCCTCCTCGCCCGCTGGGACGTCGGCACGACGTTCGACACGTGGCCGAGCCTCCGCGACCAGCTCCACGAGCGCCTGCGCTACGCCAGCGGCGCCGGTCTCGCGTTAGGCGCCGTCACCCCCGCCGGCCCGGTGACGTTCACGCTCGCGAGCCGGACGCGGGAGTGGGACCCGGTGGTGGATCTGGAGTTCGGGTTTCGGTTCTGAAGGGCGCGTAGCGCGTAGCGCGAAGCGCGTAGCCCGGGCCTCGGGACGTCCCGAGCGGTACGTCGCTACCCGCTACCCGCTCCCCAATCACGCCACCATCTCGCTCGATTCCGCCGTCGTCGGGTCGATGATCGTCGCCACCTCGAGCACGCGGTCGGCGGGGAAGCTGCCGCGACGGGCGTGCTCGCGGATCAACTCGGCGCTGGGGGCGATGTAGACGCAGGTGATCTTGTCCTCGGTCACGTAGCTCTGCACCCACTGGATGCTCGGACCGAGCTGCTGCAGCACGCCGCACGAGCGCTGCGCGATGCTCTGCAGATCCGCGGCGGAGAGGGCGGCCGCGTTCGGGATCTCACGCTCGATGATGAACTTCGGCATTGATTGCGCTCCGGTTGCGTGAGAGTCGGCCTACATCGCCATGACGTCGGTCGTGTTGCTGCAGTTCACGCGCGGGTTCCAGTCGGCGAACATCCCGCTCGGGTTCTCCTTCCAGACCCACGCGTGCAGCCCCCAGAGCTGGAACGTGTCGTTCTGCTTGAACTCCTGGCCGAAGAGCACCGGCGGCGCGGCGTCGCGGCTGTGGAGCGTGTACGGGATGATGTACTCGACGGCCACGAGGCGCAGGCGGCCGTTCTTCTCCGGCTCGTACAGCAGCAGCTCCGGCTGGTCCACCTGCACCGACCCGTCGATCAGGCCGACGTTCCCGTAGTGGAAGCCCATCCCGCCCGTGCCCGCGAGCTCCATGCAGCTCGTGATCTTGGCGGACCAGCCCGCGGCCACGGCCTTGTCGAAGTTGTGGAACTGGGCCGTCGCCGCGCGGAGCGCCGCCAGGTCCCGGTTCACGCTCGCGCCGAGCCCGGCCTGGCTCGCCGCCGCCTGGGGCGCGGCGCCCTCGATGCTGGTGGTCGTGGTGACGGTCGGCTCGGGGGCGCATCCGGCGAGCAGCGCGATCCCGGCGAGCAGTCGTGCGGCATTTCTCATGGTGCCCTCGCGTGGTGTAGGTTGTCCGGTGACTCGCGGCAAGGATGAGCGGCACCGGTTAGCCGCTCCTTGCGCGCGGAGTTAGCCACGGATTAGCGGGCGGGGGTCGGTGGTGATCAGGGTCCAACTGCTCGGCGGCGCCTGCCTGCGTTCCGGCGACGCGCCCCTCAACGGTCCACCGGTGCAGCGGCATCGGATCGCGCTGCTGACGCTCGTCGTCGCGGCGTGGCCGCAGCCGCTCGCGCGCGACCGGGCGATGGCCCTGCTCTGGCCCGAGCGGGACGAGGCCGGCGCGCGCCGGCTGCTCAACCTCGCCGTTCACGTGCTCCGTGCGGCGCTCGGCGACGACGCGATCGTCTCGACCGGCGACGGGCTGCTCTTCGACCCGTCGTGCGTGCGCTGCGACCTGCACGAGCTGCGCACCGCGATCGCGGCGAACGAGCCCGAGCGCGTCGTGCGGCTCTACGCCGGCCCGCTGCTCGACGGCTTCCACCTGAGCGAGTCGACCGAGTTCGGTTACTGGCTCGACGAGCGCCGCACCGAGCTCGCGCACGCGTACGTCGGCGCGCTGCGCGCGGTGGCCGAGCGCCAGGAGCGCTCGGGCGACGTGCACGGCCGGGTGGGGACGTGCCGCCGCCTCGTCGCCGCCGACCCGTACTCCGGCGTGCATGCGCTGGCGCTGATGCGCGCCCTCGACGCCGCCGGCGACCGCGCCGGCGCGATCCAGCACGCGCTCGAGCACGCGCAGCGGCTGCGCGCGGAGCTGGAGCTCGAGCCCGATCCGGAAGTCGCCGCGCTGGCGGAGCGGCTGCGCGACGCGGCGGCGCGGCGTGCGACGGCGGCGCCGAACGGCGACGCACGCCACCGCTCCGCCGCGTCCGTCGCGGTGCTGCCCTTCCTCAACCTGAGCGCGGATCCGGCGCACGACTACTTCGCCGACGGGATCACCGAGGACGTCATCGCCCGGCTGTCGAAGATCCGCGCCCTCACGGTCATCGCGCGCGCCTCGGTGATGCCGTTCAAGCAGCGGCAGCGGAGCCCGAGAGAGATCGGCGCGGTGCTCGGCGCCACGACGCTGCTCGACGGCAGCGTGCGCCACGCCGGCGACCGCGTGCGCATCGTCGCGACGCTCATCGACGCCGGGACCGAGCGGCACCTCTGGGGCGAGACCTACGACCGGCAGCTCACCGACATCTTCGCGATCCAGACCGACGTCGCGCTGCACATCGCCGCCGCGCTCGAGGCGGAGCTGACGCCGGACGAGCAGGCGCGCGTGCGGAAGGAGCCGACGCGGGACGTCCAGGCGTACCAGCTCTTCCAGCAGGGCTGGCAGTGGCGCGTCGAGTACACGCCGGATTCGCTCGCGCGCGCCATCGAGTACTTCGACCGCGCGATCGCGCGCGACCCGACGTTCGCCCTCGCGTACGCGCACGTCGCCATGGCGTACACCGAGCTGGCCGAGCACGGCGCGGTCGCGCCCGACGTCGCGTACGGGCGGGCGACGGAGGCGGCGACGCACGCGCTCCGGCTCGACCCGGAGCTGAGCGCGGCGCATTGCACGATGGCGTACCTGAAGATGGTGCGCGAGTTCGACTGGGCGGGCGCCGAGCGGGAGTTCAGGCGCGCGCTGGATCTGAGCCCGAGCAACGCCGACGCGTCCGACCTGTACGGGCGCCTGTGCATGGCGCTCGAGCGCTACGACGAGTCGCTCACGCTGCTGCGGCGCGCTCAGGAGCTGGACCCGCTCGCGCACCGGCTGGACGTGGTGACGACTCTCCTGCGCGCCGGCCGGTACGAGGAGGCCGTCGCTCGCGCCGAAACCGCCGTGGAGCTCGACCCCGACCACGACCGCGCGCGGGCCACGCTGGGGTGGGCCTACTTCCTGAGCGGAAGAAAGGAGGAAGGCCTGGCCGCACTGGAGCGGGCGGTGTCGCTCTCTCCGGGAGACACGCTGTGGCTCGGTCAGCTGGGCGAGGCCCACGCTCTCGCCGGCAACGCGGCGAAGGCGCGCGAGATCCTGCGGGAGCTCGAGCAGTGGGCGCAGCGCGCATACGTCTCCCCCTACCACTTCGCCTACGTCCACGCGGGGCTCGGCGACGTCGAGCGGGCGATGGACCTGCTGGAGCGCGCCGTGGCCGAGCGCACCGGGCCGGCCTACGGCATCAAGGGATCGTTCCTGCTGGCCCCCCTGCGTGGGCAGCCGCGCTTCGAGGCGCTGCTGCGGACGATGGGGTTGGCCTGACGCCGGCGACGGCGCGCGGCCTCGCCGCCGCCATCACGCACGCGTCAGTGCGCATCACCGCGGGTCAGCGCGCGGCGCGGTGCGCGAAGCGGAAGTCCACGAGGCGCGTCGTGTCCTCGTCCCAGAGCTTGAGGGAGAACGCGCGCAGGCTGTCGCGCACGGTCACCACCGTCACGTCGTGGAACGCGGGGTTGCCGTCCTGGCACTCCTGCAGCCGGTAGTTCGGCACGCGCGGGCTCAGGTGGTGAAGGTGGTGCAGCCCGATGCTGCACGTCACCCACTGCAGCGGGCGGGGAAGCTTGAAGTACGAGCTGCCGTCGAGGGCCGCGGCGGCGTATTCCCAGGTCGCGTGCGGCTGCCAGGAGGTGCCCTCGAACTGGTGCTGCACGTAGAAGAGCCAGATGCCGCCCGCGCCGGCGAGCATGAACACGGGCCCGTAGACGAGCAGCAGCGCAGAGAGGCCGATCGTCGCCCACGCGATCGCGACCAGCGCGACGAGCGCGACGTTGGTCGCGAGGACGCTCGCGACTTCCTTGTCGCCGGTCGCCGTGCCGCGCGGCCGCCAGCGCTGGCCGACGGCGAGGTGGAGCGGCCCGAGGCCGAGCATGACGAGCGGGTGCCGGTAGAGGCGGTAGCGGAAGCGTCCCCACGGCGTGCGCGCGAGGTACTCGCGGACGGTGAGCGTGAGGACGTCGCCGTGTCCGCGCCGGTCGAGGTCGCCCGCCGACGCGTGGTGCAGCACGTGATCGCGCCGCCACTGCACGTACGGCGTCAGCGTGAGCACGCCGGCGACGAAGCCGAGCGCGTCGTTCACGCGGCGCGACGGGAAGAGCGAGCCGTGCGCGCAGTCGTGCATCAGCATGAACGTCCGCATCAGGAACGCGGCCGTCGGCACCGCCGCGGCGAGCGTCACCCAGTACGGCAGGGCGAGGCTGCGGTACGTGAGGTAGAGGGCGAGGCAGAACAGGCCGAGCGTCGTCACGACCTGCCACGTCGCGCGCCCGACGTCGGGCCGCTCGTAGGGCGCCACCATCTCGCGCCAGCCCGGCGCGCGAGCCGGCGCGGGGGACGCCGCCGCGGCGATACCGGCGATGTCGGCACGCGCGCCGTCGGTGGGGGACGTGCGCGAAGCCAGGGAAGTGGACATGCCGGACCGCCTCGTCGCGGAGGGTAGGGGGAGGAGCGATCGGCGTCGCGGCAGGAGCGTCGCGCCGGTGAACGGCGCGTCACGCGCTCCGGGACAACCTAACCGCGTGTCGCTCGCCACCATGGCCCCGGGGCGCCGCCGCGGGCCGCGCGCCGGCGGTGGCACGGGCCTGCCTCTTGCTTCCTTTCACGACCGCCAGCCGTCCCGTAGTCCAACCCCAAACCGCGCGGAGACGACGATGTCCACGATCTGGAAAGGCGCCCTGACCTTCGGCCTCGTGAACATCCCCGTCGAGCTGAAGTCGGCCGTGCGGTCGGACAACATCAGCTTCCGGCTCCTCCACGAGGAGGACCTCTCGCCGGTGAAGTACGAGCGCGTCTGCCAGCGCGACGGCGACCCGGTGCCGTGGAGCGAGATCGTGAAGGGGTACGAGTACGCCAAGGGGAAGTACGTCGTGCTCACCGACGAGGACTTCAAGGCGGCCGCGCTCGAGTCGTCGAAGACGATCGACATCCTCGACTTCGTGCAGGAGTCGGAGATCGACCCGCGCTTCTTCGAGACGCCGTACTACCTCGTGCCGAGCAAGGGGGGCGAGAAGGCGTACGCGCTGCTGCGCGAGGCGGTCCGCAACGCCGGCGCGGTCGGGATCGGCAAGATCATCATCCGCCAGTCGCAGCACCTGGCCGGCGTGAAGGTCGTCGGCGACGCGCTCGTGCTCGAGATCATGCGCTTCGCCAACGAGCTCGTGGACGTGGACGAGTTCACCTTCCCCGACGCCGACGTCGTGCGGCCGCAGGAGCTGAAGATGGCCGAGCAGCTCGTCGCGAACCTCGAGGAGCCCTTCGATCCCGAGAAGTACACCGACGAGTACCGCGCGAACCTGATGAAGATCATCAAGGCGAAGATGAAGGGGAAAAAGGTCGCGCTCACCGAGGAGCCCGAGCAGCGCGGCGACGCGAAGGTGCTCGACCTGATGGCGCGGCTGCAGCAGAGCCTCGAGGGCGGGAAGCGCGAAGCAGCGGCAAGCGGCAAGCGCAAGCGCGTCCCGGCCGCGAAGAAGAAGCCGGCGCGCGCCGCGAAGAAGAAGACCGCCTGACGAGCGGCGCATGGCGGGGCGACGGAAGACGCCGCGCGAGGCGCTGACCGAGTACCGGCGCAAGCGCGACTTCGCGAAGACGGCGGAGCCGAGCGGGGAGGAGCGGCTCTCGGCGGATGGACAGGATGAACAGGATGTGTCTCATCCTGTTCATCCTGTCCAAAAACGGCCGAGAGCCGCTTCTCGCCGAGCGCTGCTCTTCGTCATCCAGAAGCACGCCGCCAGTCACCTCCATTTCGACTTCCGCCTCGAGCTCGACGGAGTGATGAAGAGCTGGGCCGTGCCGAAGGGGCCGAGCCTCGACCCCGCGGTGAAGCGGCTCGCGATGCAGGTCGAGGATCATCCCGTCAGCTACAACACCTTCGAGGGGACGATCCCCGCCGGCCAGTACGGCGGCGGCACCGTCATGCTCTGGGACCGCGGCACGTACGACGCGAGCGACGGCGGCGGGGAGGCGTCGCTGCGGCGCGGGTACGAGAGCGGCCGCCTCGACTTCGTGCTCCACGGCGAGCGCCTGCATGGCGCGTGGGCGCTGGTGCGGACGCGCGGCCGCGGCGCGAAGCCGCAGTGGCTGCTCATCAAGCGCACGGACGACGCGGCGCGTCCCGGCTCGGACGTGGTCGCGGAGGAGACGACGAGCGTGGCGAGCGGGCGGACGATGGAGGAGATCGGGGGCGGTAAGCGGTCGGCGGTGGGCGGTGGGCGCAAGCGTGCGGCCGGTAAGCGGGAGGCGGTAAGCGGGAAGCGCGAGCCCTCCTCGCGTGCGCGGGGGGCCCCCCCCACGTCGAAGTCTACGGCGCGCCCGAAACAGCGCGTCACCGTTTCGTCGCCGACCGCATCGGCTCGCGCTTCCCGCCAACCGCTTCCCGCTCACCTGCCCTTCGAGCTCACCAACCTCGACAAGCTCTTCTTCCCCAACGACGGCTACACGAAAGGCGACCTGCTCGACTACTACGCCCGCATGGCGAAGTACGTCCTGCCCGCCATCAAGGACCGGCCGCTCGTGCTGCGCCGCTTCCCGAACGGGATCGCGGGGAAGGCGTTCTACCAGCACAGCGTGCCCGACGCGCCGGCGGGCGTGCGCACCGCGCCGATCGACGTGGACCGGGACGGCGACGTCGCGCACCACCTGATCGGCGGCGACCTGGCGACGCTGCTCTACTCGGTGCAGCTCGGCGCGGTCAGCGTCGACCCGTTCCACGCCCGAGTCGGCTCGCTCGACACGCCCGACTACACGATCCTCGACCTCGACCCCGGCCCGAAGGCGCCGTTCGCGCGCGTCGTCGAGGTCGCGCGGCGCGTGAAGGCGGAGCTGGACTCGTCAGGCCTCCGCGGCGCGCTCAAGACGTCGGGCGCGACGGGGCTGCACGTCTACCTGCCGCTCCCCGCCGGCACGAGCAACGAGACGGCGCTGCTCGTCGCCCAGATCGTCGCGACGCGCGTCGCCGCGGCGATGCCGAAGGCGGCGACGATCGAGCGGTCGGTGAAGGCGCGGCCGGCGTCCGCCGTCTACGTGGACTACCTGCAGAACATCCTCGGCAAGACGGTCGCGGGCGCGTACGCGGTGCGCGCGCGGCCCGGCGCGACGGTCTCGATGCCGCTCGCGTGGGAGGAGCTCGACGACGCGCTCGATCCGCGCGACTTCACGATCGAGAGCGCGCCCGCGCGCGTCGCGAAGCTCGGCGACCTGTGGAAGGCGGCGATGAAGAAGCGGAACCCGGTGCGGGCGCTGCGCGACATGGCGAAGTAGCGCGGGGACTCGCCGCCGCTCGGCGCTCGGCTGTTCGACAGGATGCACAGGATGGACGGGATGACAGCAAAGCCACATCCTGTGCATCCTGTACATCCTGTCCAACAAAGGCCGAGAACCGAGCATCGCACCATCCGGAGACGTGCATGACGAAGACGTATCGCCTCACCGGCCCCGACGGGCGCGCGTACGAGAGTGCCGTTCCGGGCACGCTGGGCGGCAACCGCAAGGCGAAGATCTACGGCCGGCTCGACTGCGCGAGCGCGCGGCGCGCGCTGCCTAACGGCTACGCGCAGCATCGCGTCTTCTTCGCCGACGAGGCGGCGGCGGTGGCGGCGGGCTACCGGCCGTGCGGCGCGTGCCTGCGCGCCGAGTACGCGGTGTGGAAGGCGACGCGAATGGCGGCGAAGGCTTAGCGGTCGCGCCGCCGCCGCTCGGTCGTCCGCGTGACCGGGCCGGAAGGCAACGAGTCGATGAGGGGAGGCGCACCGACGTGGTGGTGCGCTCGGGAGGCATCCCTCCGACCGCCCTTCACACCCGCGCATCATGACGACGCCCGACGGCATGTTCACGGAGCAGACGTATGCCGAGCGCCTGCGCGCAGGCTGGATGTCGGCATGGCCCGACGCGCTGGCGTTCGTCGTCACCCTCGGCATGGCGTGGCGCGGCCGGTGGGCCGCGACGGACCTCGTCTGGAGTCTCTGGCTCTCCAGTCTCGTCGTCGGCTACGCGATCGTCGTGTGGACGCTCGTGCGGTGGGGCATCGAGATCGCCCACGCCGCGGACGCGCGGCGCGCCCAGCTCCGTCCGGGCGAGGTGGCGAAGGCGGGAGCGCTCCTGCTCGTCCTCGGGGTGGTCGTGCTGGCGTTCTTCACGGTGCACTTCGGCGGCTTCCACTACGTGCACTCGCAGTTCCTCGTCGGCTACTTCCCCGTGACCGGGGCCAACTCGCGCTACGGCGGCGCCGGCTGGGCCACGTACGTCACGGTGGCGCGGCGGTACTGGCGCTTCCTGCCGGCGGCGTTCCTCGCCGAGCGCGGCGCCTTCGTCACGAAGACGCCGCTGCCGGCGTCGCCGGTCACGCCATCGGCGAGGTCGTTCGCGAAGTCATTGCCGACGTCGTCGGCGACGACGTCGGACACGCCGGCGGCGACGCCATCGGATACGCTATCGGCGACGCGAGGCGGCCTGATGTCGGAGCCGTACCGCAACGTCATGCGCATGCACGCGCTGATCTTCTTCTTCGCCTTCGCCCACTTCGCGCGGCTCGACAACTTCGTCGTGTACGCGGTCGTCTACGCGACGTACTTCTTCCCGTGGCGGCTCGTGCGCCGGTCGTCGGCGAAGACGGAGGCGGTGGCGGCGTAGCGGGCGAACGCGCGAGAGGCACCACCGTACCTGGTGGTGCCTCTCGTGGAGTGGTCGGTCGAGCGCGTCTCCGCCGTCAGCAGCCGCGCGCCGCCGGCGACTTCGCCGCCAGGGGCGGCGCCGGCAGTGCCGGCCGGCCGTGCCGCGCGAGCACCGCGTTCAGCGCCGCCAGCTCGCTCGTCGCGCCGCGCCGCCAGCTCGCGTCGACGGCGCCGAGCTCCGCGCACGTGCTGTCGCGCGCGGCGAGCATCGCCGGGGTCGGCGCGAGGTCGCCGTTGTCCTGCGCCTCGAGCTGGCGCACCAGCGCGTCGCTCACCGCCACGTAGTTGGGCGGCGGCGCGGCACCGCCGCCGCGGGCGAAGCGCGCGCCACGGCCGTCCGGATTTCCCGCGATCGTGTCGAGCTTCGCGGTGAACGTCGCGACTGCCGCAACCACGTCCGCGTCCGTCGCGCCGGTCGTCGCCCGCGCGACGGCATCGCGCAGCGCCGTCGCCTGGCGATGACCGTCCCACGCCGCGCGCAGTCCGCTCACGAGCTGCAGCTGCAGCGCGTGCTGTGCCCGCAGCGCGGCGGCGCTCGCCGCCGGCGCGCGCGGGTCGGCGCGCACCGTCGCCGTGGTCCCGTAGACCTTGCCGTCCACGATGAGCGTGATCCTGTAGACGCCCGGCAGCGCGAGCGGGCCCTCGGGCGACGGCGGCGTCAGGCCGGGGTTCGCGTTGATCTCGAACGAGTGATGGAACGCCGGCGGTGCGTCGTAGCGCAGGTCCCACGCGAAGCGGTTCAGGCCGACGCGCGTCGGGAGCGCCTCGGGCGCCGCGACCCAGAAGTCCGGGTGCGGCGGCTGCGCCGCCTCGGTGACCGGCGCGGCCGGCCTGCTCGTGTAATGACGCACCGGCCGCCCCGCGGCGTCGGTCACGTCGAGCGTCACGTCGCCCTTCGGCGCCGCGGCGAGAGCGTAGTACACGATCACGCCATCGGGCGGGTTGAGCGCGTGCGGCACCTCCGGAGGGAAGGGCGTGTCGGCGTTCACGTTCCGCCGCACGCGCACGGCGTCGCCGGGCGCGAAGAGGTGCACGGTCTCGCCGGCCGCCGGCGCGGCGGACGCGAGCTGGCGCAGCGGCGAGAAGTCGTCGAGCACCCAGATGCCGCGCCCGTACGTGCCGACGACGAGGTCGTTGCCGTGGATGGTGATGTCGCGGAACGACGTCGTCGGCAGGTTGAGCTGGAGCGACTGCCAGTGGTCGCCGTCGTCGAACGAGACGTACATCCCGCTCTCCGTCCCGGCGAACAGCAGCCCGGCGCGCGTCGGGTCGGCGCGAACGACGCGCGCGAAGCTACCCGCCGGCTGACCGACCGGCAGGCCGGTCACGATCTTCGTCCACGTCTTCCCGGCGTCGCGCGTGCGGTAGACGTAAGGCGCGTAGTCGCCGGCGCGGTGCCGGTCGATCGCGACGTACGCGGTGGCGGCGTCGCGCGGCGACGCCTCGATGGACGAGACGTCGGCGTGCGCGGCGTCGGGCACGTCGGGCACGCTCACGTCCGTCCACGTCTTCCCGTGGTCGCGCGTCACGGCGACGTGGCCGTTCGTCGTGCCGGCCCAGATCACGCCGGCCGCCGCGCTCGACGCCGCGAGCGACTCGATCGAACCGGTGGCGGGCGCCGGCGGCACCACCGGCTTCGGCGCGCCCTTCGCCGCGGCGCGGGCGCTGTCGCGCATCGCCGTGTCACGCGTCGCCGTGCCGTGCGTCGCCGTCGCGCGCGCGGACAGCACCGGCGCGGGCGCCGCCGGCACCGTGAGGTCGGGGCTCAGCGTCGTCCAGTGCGCGCCGCCGTCGGTCGTCGCGATCACGTACTGCAGCCCGGCGAGCAGCTCGTGCCGGTTCCACGGCGCCCAGACGAGCGGCTGCGACAGCGAGGTCCGCGCCTTCAGCTTCGGGTCGGCGGCGGGGCTGACGTTGATCCACTGCTCGCTCGGCGCGGTGATCTTCAGGATTCCGGATCCGCTCGAGTAGAGGATGTTCGCGTCGAGCGGGTCGGGGACGATGGTGCCCCACTCCCACCCCGGCACCGGCTTCCAGTCGAGCGGCGTGATCGCGCCGAGGTTGCCGCGGACGCGCGTCGCGACGGCGCCGGCGTCCTGCTGCGTCGCGTAGATCCAGTACGGGTACGAGTTGTCGGTCGCGATGTGGTAGACCTGCTCGGTGGACTGGTTGTACCACGAGCTCCACGTCGCGCCGCCGTCGAGCGTGACGACCGCGCCCTGGTCGAGGCCGAGGAGGATGCGCCGGCCGTCGGTCGGGTCGATCCACATCTGCTGCGGGTCGTCGCCGCCGGGCGCGCCCTTGAAGCCGGTGAACGTGTTGCCGCCGTCGCGCGAGACGTAGCTCGACGTGTTGATCGTGTAGACGACGTCGGGGTTCCGCGGGTCCACGTAGACGCCGCAGTTGTAGCCGCCCTGCCCGTTCATGATGCGGCGGTCGGCGGCGTCCATGCGGCGCCACGTCGCGCCGCCGTCGTCGGAGCGGTAGAGGCCGAAGTTGCCGATGAGATAGACGCGGCGCGCGCCCGTGGTCATCGCGACCGCGACCGACGTGCGGCCGTCGAGCCGCGGCAGCCCGCCGCCGCTGATCTCGCGCCACGTCACTCCCGCGTCGTCCGAGCGATAGAGCCGCGTGCTCGTGCGGCCGGTGTCCGGCGCGGCGCCGGGCGCGGCGTTGGGCGCGACGTAGTGCCGCACCGTCGTCGCGAAGACGACGGCGGGGACGTCGGCGGCCGCGGCGAGCCGCTCGACGCCGGTCGAGTCGTCCACGTAGAGCGTCTTCGTCCACGTCGCGCCGCCGTCGGCGCTGCGGTAGACGCCGCGCGCGTCGCTCTTCCGGTTCCGGTCGCCCTGCGCGGCGACGAGCACGAGATTGGGGTCGCGCGGGTCCACGAGGATCGAGGGGATCTGCTTCGTCGCGTCGAGGCCGACGTGGCGCCAGGTGCGGCCGGCGTCGCTCGACCTGTAGACGCCGTCGCCCTCGTTGATCGCGCCGCCGGTGACCATGTCGCCCGTGCCGGCGTAGACGACGTTCGGGTCCGACGGCGCGACGGCGACCGCGCCGATGGACGACACGCTCGTCACCGCGTCGAAGACCGGGAACCATGTCTGCCCCGCGCTCGTCGTCTTCCAGACGCCGCCGCCCGGCGTGCCGGCGTAGAAGACGCCGGGCTGGCCGACGGCGCCGCTGACGGCCGAGATGCGTCCGCCGCGGAAGGGGCCGACGTTGCGCCAGACGAGGCCGGCGAGGAGCGCCGAGTCCACGGTCGCCGCCGGCGCGGGCTTCGTCCTTGGCGGCGCTTTCGGCGGCGGCGACGACGGCAGGGCGGGGAGGCCGGCGAGCGCGAGTGAGGCGGCCGAGAGCCAGCGGAGAGCGCGCGTCATGGACGACGTTCCTGGTGTAGGAGAGGGGAGGGAGGCGAGCTCGTGAGAGCCCGGGGTCCGCCGCTCGTACGCACGAGACGGTGGCGCCGCTGAGCGCGCCGCGCCGCGGAGCCGTGACGCCAGCCCCGGACGCGCCGTCCGTTTTGCGGCGCCCCTCGTCGTCGCACCACTTTCATCCGCGATCATGCTCCACGACCTCTTCACGCTCGGCATCCCGGTCGGCGAGAAGCTCCTCCGCACGGTCGCCGTCTACGCCTTCCTGCTGATCGGGCTGCGGCTCGCCGGGAAGCGCGAGCTCGGCCAGCTCAACCCGTTCGACCTCGTCGTCCTGCTGCTCCTCTCGAACACGCTGCAGAACGCCATCATCGGCGCCGACGACTCGCTCGCCGGCGGGCTCGTCGGCGCGACGGTGCTGCTCGCGCTCAACTGGCTGGTCGTCCGCTACCTGTACCGGCACCCCACCATCGAGCGCCTGCTCGAGGGCGACGCCGACGTCCTCATCGACGGCGGCGAGCTGCAACACACGCGGCTCGAGCGCGAGATGATCACGCGCGAGGAGCTCGAGGCCGCGGCGCGGCGTCAGGGGATCGAGGGATTGCACGCGGTGGAGACGTGCCGGCTCGAGATCGGCGGCGCGCTCACCTTCGTGCCCCGGGTGCCGACCGTGGACGAGAGGCGGCATCGCGAGCTCCTCGACCGGCTCGACGGGCTCGCCCGCGCGCAGACGGCGCTGCTCGATCGCGTCGCGGCGCTCGAGAAGCCGCGCTAGCGGAGCGCTGGCAGGGCGCCGGCGGCACGCGGCGTCGTCGGCCGCTGCATCGCCACGATCCAGCGGTGGAACGGCGCGCTGCACCGCGCGACACCGGCGGCGTCCTCCTGCCGAGCCTCAACCGCTTGCCGCGCCGCACGATCCGTCGCGGTGCGCGCGCGCCGGCATTCTTGCGTTGGTCGTCACCGCGCGCACGGACCCGACGGGGGGCTCGGCGCCGATGACAACAAGCGGAAGAGGTTCGAGATGCGGCATCACTGGACGCGCCTCATGGTCGCGAGCGGCGCGATGATTCTCGCCGTCGGCTGTGGCGGCGGTGGCGGTTACGGCGGCGGAGCGACGGGACCGACCACGACGCAGACACCGCCCGCGGGCGGCAGCACGAGCACCAACATTTCCGTGGTGGACAACGCCTTCAGGCCGGCGGCGACGACGGTTCCCGTCGGCTCGGCGGTGACGTGGACGTGGAACGGCGCGGTGCAGCACAACGTCACCTTCGACGACGGCACGGCCTCGCCCACCCAGGGATCGGGGACGTTCGTGCGGACGTTCACCCAGGCGGGGACGTACGCGTACCACTGCACGATTCACGGGGTCGCCATGTCCGGCAAGGTGACGGTCCAGTAGTCGTCACGCATGCCCGCGGCGCGGGGACGGTCAC
>DATMHT010000108.1:0-4659 GCA_035554795.1 Gemmatimonadaceae bacterium
CCAAACGGCACCGACAACCGACGCCCGCCCGAGATCCGGATCGGCAGCGGCACGGATTCAGCTTCACCGCACGCCCCGAGGGGCGCACTCCACGAAGTAACCGCGGCCTTCGCACCGGGCGGCGTCGACGGCGTCAGCGTAGGTACCGCCCGGCCGGCCCCGCCAGTCAATTCGCTGCCGGCGGCGCGACGGGGGCCTAGGCTCACGGCCATGACCGAGCCGACGCCGAGCCCGCTGGAACGCCTACGACAACGCCTGGCGGCCCGTGGGGAGGTGCGCTCCGGCACAGTGGTCGGTTTCGACGGGGACGACGTGGTCGTACGGCTGGACGACGAGCCGGACGTCGCCTCCGCCCGCGTCCCCGGGTACGAGCTGTCCTGGCGTCGGGTGGAGCACCCGTCGGAGATCTGCGGGACGGGGCAGCGGATCACGGGTGAGGTGATGGGGGCGGACGGGCAGGGCCGGGTCCTGCTGTCCACGAAGGCCTGCGAGGACGAGCCGCTGCGGCACTTCCTGCTCGGCATCCAGCGCGGCAGCGTGGTCACCGGGACGGTGACCTCGGTGCACGCCTTCGGTGTCTTCGTCCGGATCGACGGCGAGTCCCCGCACCCGGTCCACGACGGAACCGGCTTCGTCCGCATCCCGGAGCTGTCGTGGTCGCGCTTCGGTCATCCGGCGGAGGTGGTGCGGCCGGGGCAGCGGGTCACCGGCGAAGTGCTGGTCGCGGACACCCGGCAGGGCCAGGTCTCGCTCTCCCTCAAGGCCCTCCAGGAGGACCCCTGGGACCGTCTCGGCGCGGGTGTGGGAGACGCAGTGCCGGGTGTGGTGACCAAGCTCGTGCCCTTCGGCGCCTTCGTCCGCGTCGCCCAGGACGTGGAGGGCCTGGTGCACGTCGACGACCTGGGCGGACGGGCCGTCGAGGAGGGGCAGGAGCTCCGGGTCAGGATCGTGGAGATCGACCGTCCACGGCGCCGGATCCGGCTGGCGCCGATGGGCTGATCCCGGACGCGCCGAGGCCCGGCCCCCGAGAAGGGGAACCGGGCCTCGGTGAGAAGGGTGCTCGGGCCTTACAGGCCCACGGCGGCGCGCAGGGCGTCCACGCGGTCCGTGCGCTCCCAGGTGAAGTCGGGCAGCTCGCGGCCGAAGTGGCCGTAGGCCGCGGTCTGGCCGTAGATCGGGCGGAGCAGGTCGAGGTCGCGGATGATCGCGGCCGGGCGCAGGTCGAAGACCTCGTCGATCGCCTTCTCGATCTTCTCGGCGTCGACCTTGGCGGTGCCGAAGGTCTCCACGAACAGGCCCACCGGCTCGGCCTTGCCGATCGCGTAGGCGACCTGGACCTCGCAGCGGGAGGCCAGGCCCGCCGCCACGACGTTCTTGGCGACCCAGCGCATCGCGTACGCGGCCGAGCGGTCCACCTTGGACGGGTCCTTGCCGGAGAAGGCACCGCCGCCGTGACGGGCCATGCCGCCGTAGGTGTCGATGATGATCTTGCGGCCGGTCAGGCCGGCGTCGCCCATCGGGCCGCCGATCTCGAAACGGCCGGTCGGGTTGACCAGCAGGCGGTAGCCCTCGGTCTCCAGCTTGACGCCGTCCTCGGCGGCACGTCGGCCGACTGCGGTGTGACGGGACGGAAGATCATCGTCGACAGCTACGGCGGGATGGGGCGCCACGGCGGCGGCGCGTTCAGCGGCAAGGATCCGAGCAAGGTGGACCGCTCGGGCGCGTACTTCGGCCGCTTCGTCGCGCGGCAGGTGGTGCGCGAGGGGCTGGCGCGCCGCTGCGAGGTGCAGGTCGCCTACGCGATCGGGCGCGACACGCCGGTGTCGGTGCGCGTGGACACCTTCGGCACGGGCGACGCGGCCGCCGCCGAGCGGTTCGTCCTCGAGCGCTTCGACTTCCGCCCCGGCGCCGTCATCGAGCGGCTCGGTCTGCGCCGGCCGATCTACCGCGGCACGACGAACTACGGCCACTTCGGGCGGGCGGGGCTGCCCTGGGAGGCGTAGGCGACCCGGCGACCTACGACGGTGCACCGCCAACGGCAGTCGTCAGTGCAACCGAGAGTCGTTGGTCGTTGGTGACTGGTGGTCGGTAGTCAATGACGGCGCGCAGGAGCCTCGCTCCGCGCGCCGTCGTTGTTCACTGAAAACCCTGCACCAAGCACCAACAGCTCTCTGTTGCACTGACGACTGCACTCGTCGGTGCCGTCCGCGATCGGCCCTACCGTCCCGCCGCGTATCCGGCGACGGCCACGAGGTGGCAGGCGCTGCCGCCGAGCACGAACAGGTGCCAGACGAAGTGGCCGTAGCGGATGCGGTGGTCGCGGGAGTAGAAGATGACGCCGGCCGTGTAGAAGACGCCGCCGCCGAAGAGCCAGGCGAGGCCGTCCGGGCCGATGGCCGTGGCGAGCGGGCGGAGCGCGACGACGGCGAGCCAGCCCATCACGAGATAGAACACCGTGGACAGGCGTGGCCAGCGGAAGCCGAGCCCGGCCGCCTTGAAGGCGATGCCGGCGAAGGCCAGCGACCAGATCGTCGCCAGCAGCGTCCAGCCCATCCGGCCGCGGAGCGCGCCGAGGGCGAACGGGGTGTAGGTGCCGGCGATGAGCAGGTAGATCGCGCCGTGGTCGAACGTCCGCCAGAGGCGCTTGGCGCGCTCCATCGCCGCCGGCAGCGCGTGGTAGATCGTGGACGCGGCGTAGAGGAGCGCGAGCGTCAGCCCGTACACCGCCCAGGCGACCACCTGCCACGCGTCGTGCTGCCGCCGGAGGGCGGTGATGACGAGGAAGGGGAGCGCGACGAGGCTCGCGGCGAGACCGGCCCCGTGGCTGATGGCGTTGGCGATCTCCTCGCCGAAGCTCTGTGGGCGCTGCTGCTGCAGCAGCTGCTGCTGGTCCGCCATCGTGGGTCCGTCGTCCGCGGGTGAAACGGTGAAGCGTCGTCTCCGCGGCAGTAATGCACGGAGCGGTCCAGTGGCGATGCGGAGAACTGCCAACGGCAGTCGTCAGTGCAAAGGAGAGTCGTTGGTCGTTGGTTCCCGGTGGTCGGTCGACAACGACGGCGCACCGGAGCCCGCCGCGGCGCGCTGTCGTTGGCGACCAATCACTGTCCACCAACCACCAACAGCTCTCGGTTGAACCGACAACTGTTCGTCGTTGGTGAACCTATATTCACTGTAATAGCGAACTAGCATTCACTTCACCGTCACCGGCCAGCCGCCGCGCCAGCTGCGCAGGAGCCAGAGCTGGTGGCGGCGGGCGCCGTCGCCGCGCTCGGCGCGCCGCTCGACGCCGTCGAAGAACGGGCGCAGCCGGCCGATCACGACGAGCGCCTCCGGCCGGTCCTCGAGCACGAGCAGCAGGTCGTCGTGCAGCGCGGCGCGCCGCGGGAACGTCGGCCAGAGATCGTACTGGTTCGGCCGGCCGCCGAGGTTGAGCGAGAAGACGTGCGGGTGGTCGGGGAGGAGGAAGGCGAGCTCCGACGCCTGCTGGTAGCGGTCGGCGGCGACCCACGGCGCCCGACCCGACCCCCGCGCCAGCGAGCCGCGCTCGGCGAACACCCGCTCGGCGAGCGGCCGCCATGGGCCGAAGCTGCGCTCGATGGCGCGACGCGCCGGCCCGCGGAGCAGCGGCGCCGGCAGCGCGGCGCAGGCGCAGCCGACGACGACGAGCGCGATCCCCGACGCCGCGCCGACGCGCAGCCACCAGATGCCGCGGCGCGTCACGCGGCCCAGCGCGACGAGCGGCGCGGCGGCGGCCAGCGCTGGCGCGGCCCAGTTGGGCTCGACGCGGTGCCGCAGCGCGCTGACCGCGAAGAAGCACGCCCACGTCGTCGCGACGACGACGAGCAGGTACGCCTCGCGGCGCTCGCGCGTGCGGAGCGCCCGGCCTGCTCCCGAGACGAGCAGCACGAACAGCACCGGCGACGCGAGCAGGAGCAGCGCGCCGAGGTAGCTCAGCTCGCGCCGCAGCGCCGACCCGGCGCCACCGCCGCCGAGCCCGTGGCGGAGCTGGAAAGCGACGGAGACCCAGTCGTGGCGCGCGTTCCAGAGGATCGCCGGCAACGCCACGCCGACGGCGACGGCTGCGGCGACCCACGGGCCGGCGTGGGCGAGCTGCGGGCGCAGCTCGCGGTGCGTGAGCAGGGCGACGAGCACGCCGGCGGGGAGGAGCACGGCGGTGTACTTCGACAGCAGCGCGAGCCCGAGGCACACGCCGCCGAGCGTCCACCAGCGAAGCGACGCCGGGCTCCCCGGCTCGGCGTGGACCGCGCGCTCGAGCGCGACGAGCGTGAGCGAGACGCCGGCGAGCAGCGGGGCGTCGGGCGTCGCCAGGACGAGCCCGAGCCAGGCGAGCGGGAGGCCGGCGGTGAGGACGGCGGTGCGCCACGCCGCCCGGACGCCGCCGAGCCGCGCCGCGAGCAGCACGCAGCCGAGGATGCCGACGAGCCCGGCGAGCTGCGGCCCGAGGCGGACGCCGAGCGGCGTGTCGCCGAGGAGCCGCGTGCCGGCGCGCACGAGAACGGCGACGGCGGGCGGGTGGTCGAAGTAGGCGGGGGCGAGCCGGCGCGACCACTCCCAGTAGTACGTCTCGTCCGGCACCAGCGGCAGAACGGCGCCGAGGACGAGCCGCACGAGCGCCGCGCCGAGCGGCACCCCGATCGC
>DATMHT010000109.1:0-4836 GCA_035554795.1 Gemmatimonadaceae bacterium
GAGCGCGGCGAGCGGCGCGAGCACGACGACGAACGAGCCCGCCGTGTGCTCGCGCACCTCGGCGACGACGTTGCGGCGCCGCAGCGACGCGAGCCGACGCAGCACCGCCTCGCGCACGACGGCGACGCCGCCCTCGCTCCCACTGCCGCGGCCGGTGATGAGCAGCACCTCGCCCCCGCCGAGCACCTGCCGCTCGCGCAGCCAGCGCTCGGCACGCTCCGCCGCCTGATCGCCGGTGGGGAGCCGCTCGCGTAGGTTCAGGATGCGCTCCGACCCGAAGCGCGCTTCGTCGAACGCCTGGGAGAGGAAGCGGGGATCGCGCATGGGGGAGGGGAGAGGGTGTCGCGTGTAGGGTGTAGCCATCCTCGTGACGTCCCGAGCGGCCGCTCTACACCCTATACCCTGTACGCTCGACGCTCATTTCAACGCTTCCTGCAGCACCACCCCATCGATTCCCTCCGTCGGGCGCACGCCGGCGACGGCGGCGAGGGTCGGGGCGATGTCCACGACGCGCACGGTGCGCGTGTAGCGGCCGGGCTTGAACGGGGCGCCGTAGAAGATGATCGGGACGTGCGCGTCGTAGTCGTGCGGGCTGCCGTGGTTGGCGTGCGACGGGTCGCCCCACGGGAAGTACGGCTGCGGCGTGACGACGAGCGCGACGTCGAGGTCGGCGGGGATCATGTGCAGCCAGCGGCGGGCGAGCGCGTCGCGCGTCGTGTCGTGTCGCGCCGTCTCCTCGAGCGTCTCCGCGCGCATGACGCCCGGCGTCCGCCGCAGCGCGTCGGCGAAGGCGCGGACGGTCGAGTCCACGCTCACGCCGGCGCGCGCGAACGCGGCGCGGTTCACCTGGAGCACGCCGTCGGCGAAGCGGAACGCGGTCGTGTCCACGCCACGCGCGCGGAGGGCGGCGCGCGTCGGCGCGGCGAGCGTCCACGGATCGAGGAAGCGCGCGTCGGCCGGCCGGTCGCGGTCGGCGGTGCGCACGCCGGGGAATGGTGCGACGCCGTGGTCCGCCGTGAGCGCGACGACGACGCGCGTCGAGTCGTGATCGCGGTAGAGCGAGTCGAGGAAGGCGCCGAGGTAGCGGTCGAGCCGGAGGATCTGGTCGTGCAGCTCCTTCGAGTCGGGCCCGTAGCGGTGGCCGACGGCGTCGGTGGTCGAGAGCGAGACCGCGAGCACGTCGGTCTGCGGGCCGACGCCGAGCGCGAGCGCGTGCTCGCCGGCGAGGGCGAGATCGAGCGTCAGCTCGTCCATCCACGGCGTGACCGTCAGCTCGACGGCGGTGCGCTGGGGATCGCGCGGCAGCGCATGCGGGAACGCGACGTCGGTGCCGCCGTTCTCGGCGCTCACCGTGTCGGGCTCGGGGTAGGCGTCGGCGGCGAGGAGCGGCGTCCACGCGCGCCCCGCGTACGCGCCGATCGGGTGCGCGGCGTTGAACGCGGCGACCCACGTCGGGAGCGTGTCGGCGTAGTAGTGGCTGGTGGTGAAGCCGCCGGGAGAGCTGCCGGCCGGTCCGGCGGGCGCGTCCTGGTCGTACCAGAAGACGCTCTGCTTCGCGCGCCCCATCGGCAGGATCGCGCCGCGATCCTTGCGCGACACCGACAGCGCGCGGGTGCGCGGGTCGCGGACGAGGAGCCAGTCGGTGAGCGTCGAGCCGCGGAAGCGGAAGGGCGACGCCGGCGATCCCTCGGAGTCGCCGCCGCCGTGCGCGCCGATCAGCGGCGCCTGGGGGTCGTAGACGCCGCCGGTGTTGGTGACGATCCCCGTGCCGCGCGGGAAGCGGCCGGAGAGCGTGCTCGCGTGTCCCGGCGCGGTCTCGGTGATGGCGTGGTCCTGATACGCGTCGGTGAACACCGCGCCGCCGCGGTAGAGCCGTCCGAGCCCGCCCGTGAGCTGCGCGCCGAACCGCGTCAGGTAGTCGGGGCGGAGCTGGTCCACCGTCACGAGGACGATCAGCGTCGGGCGCGGCGCAGGCGGTGGCGGCGGCGCCGCGGTCGTCCGCTGCTGGGCGACGGCGCTGGAGGCGGCCGCGGCGAGAACGAGCGAGACGGCGAGGGGGGCGCGCATGCCCCAAGCTACTCCGCCGGGGCGATCGCTGAAAAGGCGGTCGCCGCGGATTTCGCGGGGGAGCGCGGATCCTGCGGCTCTGCGGGAGCGGAATCGGCGCCGCGGATCAACTAGCGGAAGCGGCGCCGCGGATGTACGCGGATGAACGCGGATACTTCCCTGTCATCCCGCGTTCGCGCTCGGGATGCCACCGAAGAGCAGTGCAGTATCCGCGTCCATCTGCGTTGATCCGCGGCGAATTCGCTCTTACACAGGAACGGTGCAGTCTCCGCGACGACGCCGCCGCCGCCGGGCGGCGATCCGCGAGTTGCCAGCGCGCGATCGGAGTCGTTGATTCGAGCGGTCACCACTCGGGAGGAGTGCGCATGTCGTCACGCATCGTCGGGGTCATCGGAATCGCGCTGGCGTCGGTCGCGGCGACGGCGGGGCCGGCGGGGGCGCAGTACCGCGCCGCGCAGGCGCTGCAGCGGCCGCTGAACTTCGAGGTCGGCGCCGGCGGCAGCGTCCCGCTCGGCGAAGCCGACAAGGCGCTCGCGACCGGCTTCAACGCGCTCGCCGCGGCGACACTGCACCACCGCGCGCTCCCGTTCGGCCTCCGCGCCGCGCTCTCGTACCAGCGCTTCGGCGCGAAGACCGGGCGCGTGGACGCGACGACGACGGTCCGCAGCGGCTACGCGCATCTCGCCGGCGCCACGCTCGACGCGACGCTCGGTCTCCCGACCGGCGTCCTGCGGCCGTACGTGGTCGGCGGCGTCGGGATCTACGACTTCCGCTCCCGCCGCAACGTGGTCCAGATCGTCGGCGGCGACGCGCTCGTGACCTCGACGCTGCGCCAGTCCGAGACGCCGTGGGGGTTGAACGCCGGCATCGGCATGCGCGGCGGACTCGGCGGGCTCGACGCGTTCGCCGAGATCCGCATCGACAACACGTTCACGAAGAACGGTGCGTTCGGCGGCGAGCGGCTGCGCGTGGTGCCGGTGACGCTCGGCATCCGGTTCTGACGGGCGAGAGCCGCGCGCGCGCGGCGCGTCGTCAACGCAAAGAGCCGCCCCACCGTGAGGTGGGGCGGCTCTCTTCGTTCGCGGGTCGTCGTGCGTGACCGCGACGGACGTTAGAACAGGATGCCGAAGCTGATCGGGATGAACGACGTGTTCGGCGAGCCCGTGGCGTCGTCCTTCGTGTTGATGTAGTGGTAGCGCGCCTCGAGGAACGTGGCCATCTCGCCGAGCGGGAAGCGGAAGCCGATGCCGCCGTTGAAGCCGATGCCCGACTTCGACGCGCTGACGCTGGCGCCGCCCTGGCTCGCCGACGCCTTGAGCTGCGAGTAGCCGATGCCGCCGATGAGGTACGGGCGGGCGGCCATGCCGGTGCCGAGGTTGATGACGGCGTTGACGTTGCCACCGAGCACGCTGTAGTTCGCGCTGACGCCGCCGGTGAGAGCCTTGTCCACGGCGAAGCGGTTGTACATCACCTCGCCGCGGAGGCCGAACGGCAGCGTCGGCGTCTCGTAGCCGATGATGCCGTTGACGTTGAAGCCGGTCTGGGCGCCGCCGTTGCTCTTGTCGCTCAGGTCACCGGTCGGGACGCTCGCGCCAGCCGAGATGCCGAAGGTGTAGGGACGCGCCGCGGCGGGCGTGCTGGACATCTGGGCCTGCGCGGCGGACGCGGAGAGGGCGATCGCGGCGACGGCGAGTAGACTACGCTTCATGGTGTTCTCCTTGCGCTTGCTTTCTGGTAGGTTCGAGCGACTTCGCACTCGGTCCCGGAAGCTCGCGTCGTCGCGACGTTCCGGGCGGCGGGATATTAACGAGCCAATGTTCCGGCCGTCACGAGAAGGGAGTCGCAACGACCGGGCCGAGGTGGCGTTAGGCAGGCGCGGATCGCGCATCGCCCGACGATCGTTACAGCTCGCGCACGTGACGTCACGGCCGATGTGTGACGCGCGCCGCGTGATGCGCAACGCGCGACGCGTGCGGCGCAACACGCGACGCAGCGCGTGATGCGACACCTGACGTGCAACGGCAGAGAGCCGCCTCACCCGATCGGGTGAGGCGGCTCTCTCGTCCTGCGCGTGCCGCTATGCGGACGTCAGGACGCGCTGCGACGGCTCGTGCTTAGAAGCGGAAGCCGAAGACGACCGGGATCTGCGAGGCGTTCTCGAAGCCCTGGTTGTCGTCCTTGCTGAAGATGTACTGGTAGCGCGCCTCGGCGAACGTCGGCATGCCGATGAGCTTGAACTGGAAGCCGAGACCGCCGTTCAGGCCAGCCGCCGTCTTCGACGCGCTGATGTCCACGCCGCCGCTCGAGGCGGTGGACTTGACGTTGTACACGCCGACGCCGCCGATGGCGTACGGCATCAGCGCCGGCGTCGCCGCGAACGGCTTGATGGCGCTCACGGTACCACCGAGGATGCTGTGGTGGCCGGTCACGTCCGACGGCAGCCCCTTCCAGCCGAAGCGGTTGTAGGCGAGCTCACCGCGCAGCGTCACCGGCACCGCCGGCGTGCGGAGCTCGGCCAGACCGGTGATGTTGAAGCCCGTGTTGGCGGCGTCGCTCATCTTGCCCGTCGGGATCGCGGCACCGGCCGAGACGCCGAACGTGAGCGGCTTGGCGATCTGGGCCTGCGCAACCGACGCGCTGGCGGCGACGACGACGGCGGTGAGAAGAAGCTTCTTCATGACTTTCTCCTGATCGGGTTGATCGGGTATACGTCTCGAGCCTCGAAGGCCCCCGGCGCTCGTGCGGTCGCAGCTGCGGTCGCAGTGCTGC
>DATMHT010000110.1:0-2381 GCA_035554795.1 Gemmatimonadaceae bacterium
CCAGTAGTCACAGAACCCGCAGCGCGCGTTGCAGCGCATCGTGACCTCGAAGGTCACGAGGACGGGCATGCGCCGCGCGGCGAGCCATGCGTACTTGGCGACGAAGAGCGGGACATGCCACGGCTTGAACTTCCCGGAGAGCATCGGCGATTCACGAAGAGCGTGTCACCCCGCAGGAGCAGGCCGAAGGCCGCGAGTGTCGGGGTCGGTTGCGTCACGCGTGGCTTCCCACGCGACCGGTACGGTCACCCCGACACTCGCGTCGTGCCTACGGGCGCGCGCTCCTGCGGGGTGACACGTCTAGAGCATGGGCAACTCGATGCCCTCGCGCTTGGCCGTCTCGATCGCGATCTCGTAGCCCGCGTCCGCGTGCCGCGCCACGCCGATCCCCGGGTCGTTGGTGAGCACTCGCTCCAGGCGCACGCGCATCTCCGGCGTGCCGTCGGCGACGATCACCTGCCCGGCGTGGAGCGAGTTGCCGATGCCGACGCCGCCGCCGTGATGGAAGGAGACCCAGGAGGAGCCGCTCGCGACGTTGAGCAGCGCGTTCAGGATCGGCCAGTCGGCCACCGCATCCGAGCCGTCCTTCATCGCCTCGGTCTCGCGGAAGGGCGACGCGACGCTTCCCGTGTCGAGGTGGTCGCGGCCGATGACGATCGGCGCCGAGAGCTCGCCGGAGGCGACGAGGTCGTTGAGCGCGACACCGAAGCGGGCGCGCTCTCCCTGCCCCAGCCAGCAGATGCGCGCCGGCAGCCCCTGGAAGTGCACCTTCTCGCGCGCCAGGGTGAGCCAGCGGCGGAGGTGCTCGTCGTCGGGGAAGAGCTCGAGGGCCAGCCGATCGGTGCGGTGGATGTCCTCCGCGCGCCCGGAGAGCGCCACCCAGCGGAAGGGTCCCTTCCCCTCGCAGAAGAGCGGGCGGACGTAGGCCGGCACGAAGCCGGGGAAGTCGAAGGCGCGCTCGACGCCGGCGTCGAAGGCGACGGTCCGCAGGTTGTTGCCGTAGTCGAAGGTGACGGCGCCGCGGCGCTGCAGCTCGAGCATCGCCTCCACGTGCGCGACGGCCGACCGCGTGGCCAGCTCGACGTAGCGGCGCGGATCGGCGGCCCGCAGCGCCAGCGCGGCGTCGAGCGGCATGCCGGCGGGCACGTAGCCATTGAGCATGTCGTGGGCGCTCGTCTGGTCGGTAAGCACGTCGGGCACCACGCCGCGCCGCACGAGCTCCGGCATCACCTCGGCGGCGTTGCCGATCACGGCGATGGACAGCGCCTGCCGCGCCACCATCGCTTCGCGCGCCCACGCGAGCGCTTCGTCGAGGCTGCGCGTCTTGCGGTCGCAATACCTCGTCGCGATGCGCTTGTCCACGCGCGACTCGTCCACCTCCGCGGCGACGAACACGGCTCCCTGCATCGTCGCGGCGAGCGGCTGCGCGCCGCCCATTCCGCCGAGCCCCGCGCTGACGACGAGGCGGCCGGCGAGCGAGCCGCCGAAGTGCTGCCGCGCGACCGCGCCGAAAGTCTCGTACGTACCCTGCAGGATGCCCTGCGACCCGATGTAGATCCACGAGCCGGCGGTCATCTGCCCGTACATCGTCAGGCCGAGGCGCTCGAGCTCGCGGAACTTCTCCCAGGTCGCGAACCGGCCGACGAGATTGCTGTTGGCGATCAGCACGCGCGGCGCGCCGGCGTGGGTGCGGAAGACGGCGACCGGCTTCCCGCTCTGGACGAGCAGTGTCTCGTCGTTCTCCAGCGCGCGGAGGGCGGCGACGATCGCGTCGAACGACGCCCAGTCGCGCGCCGCCTTGCCGGTGCCACCGTACACGACGAGGTCGTCCGGACGCTCGGCGACGTCGGGGTCGAGGTTGTTCATGAGCATGCGCAGCGCCGCCTCCTGCTGCCATCCCTTGCAGGAGATGACCGAACCGCGCGGCGCGCGGACGGGGCGCGGGCCGTGACCGGCGACGGAGGCGCCAGTCGCCGTCGTCGTACGCGTCGGAACCGTGGTCGCACTCATAGAGACACCGCCTCCGGGAGAGGGCGGACACCCGCGTCGGTCGCCGCTGCGAAGCGGCCCGCGGCGACGGCGCTGGCCAGCGTCATGATGTCGTCGCTGAGCACCCGGTCGGCGCCGAGCGGAGCGACGAGGGCACGGACGCCGGCGTGGGCGTCGGCGACGCCGCGGCCGGGCCGCAGCGGGGCGCGGAAGTCGAGCCCCTGCGCCGCGCACATCAACTCGATGGCGAGCACGTGACGCACGTTGTGCACCACGCGGCGCAGCTTCCACGCCGCACCCATCGCCATCGGCACGACGTCTTCCTTGCCGCCGTCGGTCGGGATCGTGTCCACGCTCGACGGATGCGACAGCACCTTGCACTCGCTCGCCAG
>DATMHT010000111.1:0-6714 GCA_035554795.1 Gemmatimonadaceae bacterium
GCCGCCAGCGACTCGGCGACGATGAGACCGAACCCCTCGAGCGCGACCGTCGGGACGACGGTGACGTCGGCGGCGCGGTAGGCGAGCGGGAGCTGCGCGTCGGGGAGGAAGCCGAGCAGACGTACGTGCTCCGCGAGCCCGGCGTCGCGCACGCGCGCCTCGAGCTCGGCGCGCAGGCGGCCGCCGCCGGCGATGAGAACGAGCGCGTCGGGAACGCGGCGGCGCACGTCGCGCGCGGCGGCGATGAGATCCTCGAGTCCCATGCGGCGCGCGAGGCGGCGCACGGCGAGCGCGATCGGCCGATCGGTGGGCCAGCCGAGCGCCTCGCGGCACGCGCGCCGCGGGAGCGCGGCCAGCGGCGCGAAGCGCGCGACGTCCACGCCGCCGGGAACGACACGGATCCGCTCCTCGGGGACGTCGTAGCGCTCGTGGAGCACGCGGGCGAACGCGCGAGAGAGGACGACGAACGCCGTGCCGCGCCGGTAGACCGCGCGCTCGACGCGGCGTCGCGCCTCGTGCGACACCCGCCCCGCTCCCTCGGCGCGCACCTCGTCCGCCCACGGCCCGTGGAAGTGCACGACCATCGGCCGGTCGCCGATGATGCCTGACGCGGGGAGCGTGTAGAGCGCGAAGTGCGACACGACGAGTCGCGACGGATCGGCGCGCAGCGCCTCGCGCACCGCGGCACGCGCCGCGAGCAGCCGCGCGGGGAGCGCGCTCGCCGACCGCGCGAAGGCGCGCGTCCGCCCGCCCGAGTGGGTCGCGACGTCGGCCGAGCCCGTGACGAGTCCATGGCAGCTCACCCCCGCCGCCGGCAGGTGCGCCGTGAGCTCGTGCACGTACCGGTTGAGCCCACCGGCCTGCTCGGGGAAGTAGCCCATGCCGAGCTGCAGGGTGTGAATGCGCGGCGGAAGAACGGCGGGTCGGGGGTCGGGGGTCGCGGGTCGGGGCCTGCGCAGCCCCGGGACGTCCCGAGCGGCCACTCCCCGACCCCCGACCCCCGACCCCCCACCCGCCGTCAGCTCACTCAACGCATCCCCGCGACTCACGCTCCCATCGAGCGCCATCCGCGCCCACAGCTCGAGCACGAGCAGGGTCCAGAGCTGTTCGTCGCGCGCCCGGCTCCCGCGCTGCTGCTCCTCGAGGGCGCGGCGCACCCAGGCCGGGTCCATCCAGCCGCGGTCGGCGAACGCGTCGCCGCCGAGCACGGCGCGGAGGACGTGGGCATAGCGGTCGCCGCGCAGCCACGCCGCCACCGGCGCGACGAAGCCGCGCTTGCGGCGGTAGAGCACGTCGCGCGGCACGTAGCGCTCGGCGAGGCGCTTGAGCAGGTACTTGGTGCGGTTCCCCCTGAGGCGCAGCGCGGTCGGGATCGTCGCCGCGTACTCGATGAGCGCGCGGTCGAGCAGCGGCGACCGCCCCTCGACGCCGTGGGCCATCGTCGCCACGTCCATCTTGGCGAGGAGCTGGTCGGGGAGATACGTCGCGAACTCGCCGTAGAGCGCGCGGTCGGTGTCGTCGCTCGCCACGGCGCGGCGCCACGCGTCGGCGTAGAGCGCGTCGGGATGGGCGCGGCCGGCGAGGGCGCGGCGGAGCGCGGGACCGTAGGCGACGTCGCGCGCGGCGCGGAAGCCGCGCTCGTACGTGAACGCCGCGTCGGCCGGCACGGCGCCGGCGGCGGCGAGCAGGCGCGCCTTGCGCAGCGGGCCGCGCGCGGACTCCGGCGCGCTGCCTAACGCGCGCGAGATGCCGTGGCGGACGGCGCCCGGCAGCGCGGCGCGGTACAGCTCGGCCGCGCGCGCGACGACCGGCCGCGCGTAGCCCGCGAACAGCTCGTCGCCGCCGTCGCCGTTGAGAACGACCGTCACGTGCCGTCGCGCGACACGGGCAACGTGGTACGACGGCACGATCGAGACGTCGGCGAGCGGCTGGCCGTGGTGCCAGACGATGTCCGGCAGCGCGTCGAGCGCGTCGGCGCCGAGCACCTCCTCGTGGAGACGGGCATCGCAGTGCGCGGCGACGCGGCGCGCGTACGGGCGCTCGTCGTCGCCGACGTCGAAGCCGGCGACCACCGCCTCGACCGGCGCGCCCATCTCGGCGGCCATCATCGCCACGACGAGGCTCGAGTCCACGCCGCCGCTGAGGAAGGCGCCCAGCGGGACGTCGCTCGCGAGCCGGCGGCGCACGGCGGCGCGGGCGAGCGCGTCGAGATCGTCGAGCACCTCGGCCTCGCTCGCGCGCGGGCGCTTGGGCGCGAACGGCAGGTCCCAGTAGCGCGACAGCGAGAGCGTGCCCGTGTCGGCCGAGAAGGTGAGCGCGTGCGCCGGCGGCAGCTGCGACACGCCGCCGAAGATCGTCAGCGGCGCCGGCACTGCCTGGTAGGTGAGGAACGCGTCGAGCGCGACCGGGTCCACGGCGGGCGCGCCGGGCAGCAGCTCGCGCAGCGCGTTCAGCGTGGACGCGAAGAGGAGCGCGCCGCCGGCATGGCGATAGAAGAGGGGCTTCTTGCCGACGCGGTCGCGCGCCGCGCGCAGCGTGCGTGTGCGCGCGTCCCAGATCGCGAACGCGTACATCCCATCGAGCCGCCGCAGCAGCTCGTCCCACCCCCAGGCGGCGTAGCCGTGCAGCACGACCTCGGCGTCGCTCCACGAGCGGAACTCGTGCGCGCGCGCGAGCTCGGCGCGCAGCTCGCGGAAGTTGTAGACCTCGCCGTTGAAGACGAGCGCGGTGCGGCCGTCGGCCGCGACCATCGGCTGGTGGCCGTCCTCACTGACGTCGAGGATCGAGAGACGGCGGAAGCCGAGCCGGACGCGGTCGGCGGACCAGACGCCCGCGGCGTCGGGGCCGCGGTGCGCCATGAGGTCGCGCGCGTGAACGAGGCGAGCGGCGGCGGACTCGGGAAACGAGCCCGCCATGCCGATGATGCCGCACATGGAGCGGAAGGGAGCGAGGGGGCCAGCGGTGCTCCCGTATGAGTGTCGGGGGGGCGAAAGGGTAACGGCGAGCGTCGGATCCTTTCGTGGGACTTCTTTCATCCATGAGCGGCGTGGCTTTGCGTCCGACATGAAGGCTGCGCGGCAGCCGTTTGCGGCACGGCGCATCTCGGGTTAGGCTGATGCGCGGCTGCCCGTGCCCGAGCCACTGCGTAGTGGGCGGCGCGGCTCGCCGCGGCGTTTCGTTTCGGTCACTCGTCGGTCACTCGCCAAAGCGCGTGAGACGGCAGCCGAGCTTCTCGAGGAGGCAGCACGCCTTGACCATTGCCGGAGGCTGGACCGCGCGCTCGCGGCGGCTCGCGCTGACGCTCGGGCTGATCGCGACCTTCGCGCTCGTGGTGATAGTTGCCGGCCACGGCGCTGCCCCACTGGGGTACCTCATGGTTCGGGGCTGGAGCGCCTGGACGGCGCCCGATCTGCTCGCCTGGGTCGCCGTCGCGCTGCTCGCCAGCGGAAGTCTCGTTGCGCCGGGGCGACCGGTGGGGCACGGCCTCCTCTGGCTCGGCGGCCTCGTCTCGATCGCGTCGTGGGTCCTCTTCATTCGACGCTCGGAGCTCCTCCCGCTCACCCTGGCGAGCTCGCTGCCGTATCTCGCGTGCCTCGCCGCCTGGGCGTGGCAGATTCGCCCGGGATGGTCCGTCGATGCAGCGCCGGCCTCGATGGCCCGAAGGATTCCATCATACGAGCAATGAATGAGGCAACGTGGGTGTTCTGAGTGATCTCATCGTCGCCCCCGCGAGTGCGGCCGAGGCGATCAGCCGCAGCCAGGTGCCAGCCCAGGAGTTCGGCGGGGCGGACATCAAGGGCATCGACACGATCAAGCTCGCGTGCCTCCACGCCCAGCTCACGGGCGACCCGCTCGAGGCGCTGCTCCCGGCCTATGATCCGTTGGTCAGCGTGTCCGACGACGGCCCCTGGGTCTTCGCGCTGCCATCCCACTTCGTGCAGCAGTTGGCGACGCTCGGCGCGCCGGAGCGGGCAGCGGCCGGAGCACGCTGGGCGCAGGCGGAGGAGTTCACGCTGGATGGCTGGGCGTCGTCGGAGGTCCACGGCGTGCTGGAGACGCTCTGCGCGGCGGCCCGGCAGGCGCAGGGTGCCGGGGATGCGCTGTTTCTCTGGATGGCCCTCTGAACTCCAGGGCCCAAGCGGTCGTACCGAAATCCGGGAGAGTCGCTCGTGGCGAATGTCCTCGCCGCACATCGATCGCGTGTCGTCGTCGCCGGGACGCTGATCGTCGGCGCCGGCGCCCTCCTCGGGCACGTCCTCACCGGCACCGGCCCCTGGGGTCGGCCCGAGGCGGCGTTGCTGACCCTGGCTCTCGTGTTCCTCGTCGGCGCCGTCTCCATCGTCCGCCAGATCGCCCGCATGGTCGAGCGAGTGGTCCGCGCGTGGGCGCCGCCGGAAGCCCGGAGTGCGCTCGGCAGCGACGAGCGCGCGGGCGCGGCCTGACGGGGCGCCGAAGCTGAGGAGCGTCCGCCATTGAAGGTGGCCGCCTCGTGACCACATCTTGGGAAATGCTCGCCGCTTGCTCACACGTTAGGCGTCTACGCCCGTCATTGGTTCGCACACCCTCACTCCAACTTCAGAGTCGTGTCATCGCGAATCCCACCTGAGCTGCTCACCGGCGCGCGCCGCGAGACAGGGGCGAGTGCGCTGCAGCGCGCCCTCGCGGCCGAGAGCGCGGCGAACCTCGGGCGGCTCGGCCGCGCGGTGGAGGCGGCCCTCGTGCGGCTGAGGGACGCGCCGGAGCCCGAGCGCGAGGCGCAAGAGTACACGTGCGCCGAGGCCGTGTGGCGATACTTCGTGCAGCGCGAGGCATGCGGACTGGTGGGGCACGAGGGCGTGATCGAAGCGTACCGGATCCCAGCGTCGGTCCTGGCGAAGGTCGGCGCGCAGCGGCCACCCTCGACCGCCACCTGACGAATCGTTGTCGCTGACGATCGCGCGCAGCGAGCCTCGCCGGCAGCATGGCTCCAACCCCGCGCGCTCGCCACTGAACTCCGGCGCTGGGCGACACCCACTGCTGTCGCACGTCAATGGATCGAGCTCGTCACGATGCGTCACCTCACCCTTTGCTCTCCTCCCGCATGAAGCACCTGTTCGATGCCGACACCGTCTCCGAGGTGAAGGCGCGCATCGCGCGGCTGGCGCCGACGAGCCTCCGGCAGTGGGGGCGCATGAGCGCGGCGCAGGCGGTCGCGCACTGCGCACTGGGGATCGAGGTCGCCATGGGCGACCAACGGCCGCCGCGAGTCCTGGTCGGTCGGCTGTTCGGCCCCATCGTGAAGCGGCTGGCGTTGAAGGACGATGCGCCGATGCGACGAAACTCGCCGACCGTACCGGGCATGCTGGTGACGGAGGAACGCGAGCTGGACGCGGAGCGGCGCCGGCTGCTGCAGCTCGTCGAGCGCTTCGCGGCCGCGGGGCCCGCCGGCTGCAGCACCCATCCGCACAGCTTCTTCGGCCGGCTCACGCCTGAGGAGTGGGCCGTCCTGCAGTACAAGCACCTCGATCACCACCTACGCCAGTTCGCGGTCTGAGGCGCTCCGCCGCCGAGCTCCGGCGTCAGACCCGTCGGCTGTGAGCACACCGTTGGCTCCGGCCTCGGGTTCTTCATCTCAATGGAGAAGTGACATGGCGAAGCCAGCAAAGAACACGATCTGCCTCTGGTACGATGGTGATGCCGAGGCTGCGGCGCGGTTCTACGCCAGGACCTTTCCCGATTCGTCCGTCGGCGCGGTACACCGCGCGCCCGGAGACTTCCCGTCGGGTAAGAAAGGGGACGTGTTGACCGTCGAGTTTACCGTGATGGGAATTCCGTGTCTCGGGCTCAATGGCGGACCTGCGTTCAAGCACAATGAAGCGTTCTCGTTTCAGATCGCGACTGCCGACCAGGCCGAGACGGATCGCTACTGGAACGCGATCGTCGGCAACGGCGGCCAGGAGAGCGCGTGCGGGTGGTGCAAGGACAAATGGGGATTGTCTTGGCAGATCACGCCGATCGCCTTGACGGAGGCGATCACCGATCCCGACCCCGCTGTCGCCAAGCGCGCGTTCGATGCGATGATGGAGATGACGAAGATCGATGTCGCCGCGATCGAGGCGGCGCGCCGGGGTTGAGGCGGCCGAGCGGGCAGCGCTCCAGCCGCATCCGCGGCTCCAGCCCTGCGGCTTCGCCGCTGAGCCCAGGCGTCAGGCCAGGACGAACATCGAGGTCAGGCGAGATGCGACTCACGAGATGGGGCCGACTGCTGAATGCCGTCATCGCGCTGGCGATGGTGTATGCCGCTGCCGGCTCCTGGGCGCGGACCCAGTGGTTGAGCGTCGGGCTGGAGCTGCTCGCGGCAGTCGTGTTCGCGTATCCGGCGATCGCCGGACGGAGTCCGCTCGCCGGGGCGCTCGCAGGTGAGTCGAGGCGTCAGACCAAGCCCGGGAGCTCGAATGACGCACCCCGCGGGTAGCAGGCAGCGTCGCCGGCCTCGTCGTGGCGCTCCTTCGATCACGGAGGAGACCCTGACGAGACTCGAGATCATGAACCTCTATATTGAGCGACCATCATCATGAAGGCACCGTCGGATTCCGCGCGCACGCCGGGCAAGGCGAAGCGGAGCCATGAGCAAGCGACCGGGGAAGCCGCTTCGCGGCTCATCGATCAGCGCATCCGCGACCTGGACGGATGGCGCGGGGAGACGCTGGCCCGCATGCGGGCGCTGATCCTGGA
>DATMHT010000112.1:0-8280 GCA_035554795.1 Gemmatimonadaceae bacterium
CGAAGTGCTGATCGAGGAATCGGTGCTCGGCTGGAAAGAGTTCGAGATGGAGGTCGTGCGCGACCGCGCCGACAATGCCATCATTATCTGCTCGATCGAGAATATCGATCCGATGGGAGTGCATACCGGTGACTCGATCACCGTGGCGCCGGCGCTGACGCTGACCGACAAGGAATACCAGATCATGCGCGACGCGGCCGTCGCGATCATTCGCGAGGTCGGCGTGGACGCCGGCGGGTGCAACATCCAGTTCGCGATCAACCCGCGCGATGGCGAGATGATCGTGATCGAGATGAACCCGCGCGTGTCGCGCTCGTCCGCGCTCGCGTCGAAGGCGACCGGGTTCCCGATCGCACGCATCGGCGCGAAGCTCGCCGTCGGGTACCGGCTGGACGAGATCCAGAACGACATCACGAAGACGACGCCGGCGTCGTTCGAGCCGGTGCTCGACTACGTCGTCGTGAAGGTGCCGCGCTTCGCCTTCGAGAAGTTCCCGAAGGCCGACCCGCGGCTGACGACGCAGATGAAGAGCGTCGGCGAGTCCATGGCGATCGGGCGCACGTTCAAGGAGGCGTTCCAGAAGGGACTCCGCGCGCTGGAGACGGGACGGCCCGGCTGGGCGACCGGCCACCGGCCGCAGGACGACCGCCTTGCCGACGACTCGCGCGAGGCGCTCAAGGGCGCGCTCCGCATGCCGACGCCGGAGCGCGTGTTCCAGGTGAAGCGCGGGATCGAGGCCGGCATTCCGCTCGCCGAGCTGCACGAGATCACCGGGATCGACCCGTGGTTCCTCGCGCAGATGCAGGAGCTGGTGGACGCCGAGCGCTGGTACGCGACGCTCGACGGCACCGGCGCCGGCGACCTGCGCCGGATGAAGCGCATGGGCTTCTCAGACCGCCAGCTCGCCGACCTGCGGGACGAGACCGAGCGCGAGGTGCGCGAGCGCCGGTGGGCGCTCGGCGTCCGCCCGGCCTACAAGATGGTGGACACCTGCGCCGGCGAGTTCCCGTCGGCGACGCCGTACCTGTACGGCTCGTACGACGAGGAGAGCGAGGCGCCGCGGTCGGGGCGCAAATCCGTGGTCATCCTCGGCTCGGGCCCGAACCGGATCGGCCAGGGCGTCGAGTTCGATTACTGCTGCGTGCGCGCGGCGCTTGCGCTGCGCGACCGCGGGTTCGAGACGATCATGATCAACTCGAACCCGGAGACCGTCTCGACCGACTTCGACATCTCCGACAAGCTCTACTTCGAGCCGCTGACGCTCGAGGACGTCCTCGAGGTCGTGGATCGCGAGCAGCCGATCGGTGTCATCGTCCAGCTCGGCGGCCAGACGCCGCTCAAGCTGACGCACGGGCTGGAGGCGGCCGGCGTCCGCATCCTCGGCACGTCGCCGGACGCGATCGACACGGCCGAGGACCGCCGCCGCTTCGACGAGATCGCGCGCCGGCTCGGCATCCGCCAGCCCGACAACGGCACCGCGACCAGCGTCGGCGAGGCGACGGAGATCGCCGGCCGCATCGGCTATCCGGTGCTCGTCCGGCCGTCGTACGTGCTCGGCGGACGCGCGATGGAGATCGTCTACGACGAGACGCAGCTCACCGAGTATTTCGCGCGCGCGGTGCGCGTGTCGGAGGAGCGGCCGGTCCTGATCGACAGCTTCCTCGAGGACGCGTTCGAGGCGGACGTGGACGCGATCGCCGACGGGCAGCGCGTCGTCATCGGCGGCGTCATGCAGCACATCGAGGACGCCGGCATCCACTCGGGCGACTCGGCCTGCGTGCTGCCGCCGTACCTGATCACCGAGCGCAACGTGCAGACGATGCGCGAGTACACCGTCGCGCTGGCCGAGGCGCTCGGCGTGCGCGGGCTGATCAACGTCCAGTACGCCGTCAAGCACGACGTCGTGTACGTGCTCGAGGTGAACCCGCGCGCCAGCCGCACGATCCCGTTCGTTTCCAAGGCGATCGGCGTGCCCCTGGCTTCGTACGCGGCGCGGGTCATGGCCGGCGAGACGCTCGACGAGATCGGCTTCACCGAGGAGGTCGTGCCGCCGTACGTCGCGGTGAAGGAGGCGGTCTTCCCGTTCAAGAAGTTCCGCGAGTTCGACCCGATCCTCGGCCCCGAGATGCGCTCGACGGGCGAGGTGATGGGGATCTCCGACTCGTTCGGCAGCGCGTTCGCCAAGGCGCAGCTCGCGGCGGACAACGGGCTTCCGACCAGCGGCACGATCTTCATGACCGTGAACGACTCGGACAAGCCGACAGCGACGCCGATCGCGCGTCGCTTCCACGAGCTCGGCTTCAAGATCATGGCCACCGACGGCACGGCGCGCTACCTGCGCGCCCGCGGGATCCCGGTCGAGCGGGTGTTCAAGGTGCACGAGGGGCGGCCGCACGCGATCGATCTCGTTGTGAACCACGAGGTGCAGCTCCTCATCAACACCCCGCTCGGCAAGCACGCGCAGAAGGACGACTACACGATTCGCCAGGCCGCCATCGCCCACGGCGTGCCGTACACGACGACGTTGTCGGCGGCGGGCGCGGCGTGCGACGCGGTGCTCTCGCTCCGCTCGCGCGAGGCGAGCGTGCGGTCGCTGCAGGAGTGGCACGAGCTGCTGCGCAGCGGGGTGGTCGTGTGAGCACGTCGGCTCCGTTCATTCACGAGTCCGCGTACGTGGACGACGGCGCGCGGATCGGCGCCGGCACCAAGGTCTGGCACTTCTGCCACGTGCTCGGCGGCGCGGTGATCGGCGAGCGCTGCAGCCTCGGGCAGAACGTCGTCGTCATGAACGGCGTCGTCATCGGCAACAACGTGAAGATCCAGAACAACGTGTCGGTGTACGAGGGCGTCGTTCTCGAGGACGACGTCTTCTGTGGGCCGTCCATGGTGTTCACCAACGTCGTGAACCCGCGCAGCCACGTCTCGCGCAAGCACGAGTACCGCGAGACGCGCGTGCGCCGCGGGGCGACGATCGGCGCGAACGCAACGATCGTCTGCGGCGCGACGCTGGGCGAGTACGCCTTCGTCGCCGCCGGCGCGGTCGTGACGAAGGACGTGCCCGCCTACGCGCTCGTGGCCGGCGTGCCGGCGCGCCGCATCGGCTGGATGTGCCAGTGTGGCGAGCGGCTGCCCGATTCGGGCGAGGGAAGCTGCGCCGCGTGCGGAAAGGGCTACGCGCGCGGCGGCGACGGGATCGTCCGCGTCGCCGAGCCGGTGGCCGGAGGCGCTGCGTGAGCTCGGCCGGTCAGGCGAAGCAGCGCTTCCGCGTCGCGCTCGTCGGCTGCGGGCGCATCAGCCGGAACCACTTCGACGCCATCGACAAGCTCGAGGGCCTCGAGGTGAGCGCGGTCTGCGACGTTGTCGAGGAGCGCGCGCGTCAGGCGGGCGAGGAGCAGGGGGTGCCTTGGTTCACCTCCTACGAGAAGATGCTCGCCGACGCCACCGCCGACGTGGTCGCGATCTGCACGCCCTCCGGGCTGCACCCGCAGCACGGGATGATGGCGGCGAAGGCAGGGAAGCACGTCGTCTCCGAGAAGCCGATGGCGATCTCGCTCACCGCCGCCGACGAGCTGGTGGCGGCGTGCGACGCGGCGGGCGTGCATCTCTTCGTCGTCAAGCAGAACCGGCTCAACACACCCGTCCAGCTCCTCAAGCGCGCGGTGGACAAGGGGCGCTTCGGCCGGCTGTACATGGCCAACTGCACCGTTCGCTGGACGCGGCCGCAAGAGTACTACGACCAGGCGCCCTGGCGCGGGACGTGGGAGTTCGACGGCGGGGCGTTCATGAACCAGGCGTCGCACTACGTGGACCTCGTCCAGTGGCTCGTCGGGCCCGTGGAGAGCGTGATGGCCAAGACGGCGACGCTCGCCCGGCGCATCGAGGCCGAGGACTCCGGCGTCGCGCTGTTCAAGTTCCGCAGCGGCGCCCTCGGCTCGATGGAGGTGACGATGCTCACCTACCCGAAGAACCTCGAGGGCTCGATCACCCTGCTCGGCGAGCGCGGCACGGCGAAGATCGGCGGCACTGCCGTCAACCGCGTCGAGCACTGGTCGTTCGCCGACTACGACGACGACGACAAGCTGGTCGAGGTCGCGAGCACGAACCCGCCGAACGTGTACGGCTTCGGGCACGAAGGCTACTATCGCAACGTGCTCGCCGTCCTCCGCGGCCAGGCGACCCCCGACACCGACGGTCGGGCCGGCCGCAAGTCGCTCGAGCTGATCCTCGGGATCTACGAATCGGCGCGTACCGGTCGCGAGGTGCCGTTGCCGTTGAAGACGAGGGCGTAGAGGCTGGGGCTCGGCGCTCGCGTGCCTCGGGGACCCCTCGCGTGGCCGGCCCGAGCGGCATGTCGAGCCCCGAGTCCCGAGCCCCCAGCCCTTCGTTTCGTTGACTCCCCGCGCCCGCGCCGCGACCTTTCCTTCTCCTTCCGCCCTCCCGCACCACCCTCCCGCCGCCATGCCCGTACCTCTTCTCGACCTGCGCGCGCAGCACGCGACCATTCGCGACGAAGTCGTGTCCGCCATGATGAAGGTCGTGGACGATCAGGCCTTCATCCTCGGCTCGCCGGTCCAGCAGCTCGAGTGCGAGGTCGCCGGCCTGTCGAAGACGAAGTACGCCGTCGGCTGCGCAAACGGGACCGACGCCATCCTCCTCGCCCTGCGCGCCCTGGATGTCGGGCGCGGCGACGAGGTCGTCACGACGCCGTTCACCTTCTTCGCGACGGCCGGCACGATCCACAACGTCGGCGCGACGCCGGTGTTCGTGGACATCGAGCCGCGGACGTTCAACATCGCGCCCGAGGCCGTCGCGGCCGCCGTCAACGACCGCACGAAGGCCGTCGTCCCGGTGGACCTGTTCGGGCAGATGGCGCCGATCGAGCAGGTGGCGATGGCGGCGAAGGGGATCGCGGTGATCGAGGACGCGGCCCAGTCCATCGGCGCGCGGCGCCAGATCGTCGGCGAGTGGACGATGGCCGGCCAAGCGGCGACGATCGGGACGTTCAGCTTCTTCCCGTCCAAGAACCTCGGCGGCTACGGCGACGGCGGGATGATCGTGACGCAGGACGAGGCGCTGTTCAAGCGCCTGATGCGCCTGCGCACGCACGGCAGCGTCAAGACCTATTACCACGACGAGGTCGGCTACAACAGCCGGCTCGACGCGCTGCAGGCAGCGGTGCTGCACGCCAAGCTCCCGCACCTCGCGAAGTGGAGCGAGCGCCGGCGCGAGAACGCGGCGTACTACAACGACGCGTTCGCCGGCGTCGCCGACATCGTGACGCCGTACGTGGACCCGCTCAACGAGTCCATCTACAACCAGTACACGATCCGCGTGCCGCGCCGCGATGCGTTGCAGCAGCACCTCAAGGACCGTGGCATCGGCAGCGCGATCTACTACCCGCTCCCGCTCCACCTCCAGCCCTGCTTCGCGTACCTCGGCTACCGCGAGGGGAGCTGCCCCGAGTCGGAGCGTGCCGCCCGCGAGGTGCTGTCGCTGCCGATCTACCCCGAGCTCACTCGCGCCCAGCTGGACGAGGTCGCCGGCACGGTACGTGAATTCTTCGGCCGCTGACGCCCGACGGGCCTTGCCGTCGTCGCCAGTCACTCCCATCAGCACCCCCATGAAGAAGCAGCTGCTCTCGAAGATTCAGGATCGGTCGGCGGTCGTCGGCATCGTCGGGCTCGGCTACGTCGGGCTGCCGCTGGCGATGGAGTTCGCGAAGGCGGGATTCCGCGTCATCGGCTTCGACGTCAGCCAGCGCGTCGTCGATCTCCTGATGCGCGGCGAGTCGCACATCCAGGACGTTCCGGCCGCGGAGGTCGCGGAGATGGTGAAGGCCGGCCGCTTCCAGGCGACGGCCGACGAGAAGCGCCTGAGCGAGACCGACGCCGTCTCGATCGCCGTCCCGACGCCGCTCGGCAAGACGCGCGATCCGGACATGAGCTACGTCAACGCCGCGACCGAGACGATCGCGCGCAACGCCCACCCGGGCATGCTCGTGGTCCTCGAGAGCACGACCTACCCGGGCACGACGCGCGAGGTGATGCAGCCGCGCCTCGAGTCCATCGGGCTGACCGTGGGCGAGGACGTGTTCCTCGCCTTCAGCCCGGAGCGGGTGGACCCGGGGAACCCGAAGTGGCACACGAAGAACACGCCGAAGGTCGTCGGCGGAATCACGCCCGCGTGCACCGAGGTGGCGATGGCGCTCTACGGCTCCTGCATCGACACGCCGGTGCCGGTGTCGTCCACCGAGGCGGCGGAGCTGGTGAAGCTGCTCGAGAACACCTTCCGTTCCGTGAACATCGGGCTCGTGAACGAGATGGCGATCGTCTGCGACAAGCTCGGCGTGAACGTGTGGGAGGTGATCGAGGCGGCGGCCACGAAGCCGTTCGGCTTCATGAAGTTCACGCCCGGCCCCGGCATCGGCGGTCACTGCATCCCGCTCGACCCGCACTACCTCGCCTGGAAGATGCGGACGCTGAACTACAAGACGCGCTTCATCGACCTGGCGAGCGAGATCAACAGCGAGATGCCGGCGTTCGTCGTCGAGAAGGTCGCTCATGCGCTCAACGACGAGCGCAAGGCCGTCAACGGCAGCCGCGTGCTGATGATCGGCGTCGCGTACAAGAAGGACATCGACGACATGCGCGAGAGTCCGGCGCTCGACGTCATGCGCCTGCTCGAGGGCCGCGGCGCGACCGTCGCGTACCACGACCCGCACGTGCCGTCGTTCCGCGAGGACGGGCACGTCTTCCACGGCGTCGCGCTCACCGACGCCGAGCTGACTGCGGCCGACGCGGTCGTGATCGTCACCGATCACACAGGGGTGGACTACCAGCGCATCGTGGATACCGCGAGCGTCGTGGTGGACGCGCGCAACGCGACGGCGCGCTTGCGCCCGGGGAAGGCCCGCATCGTCGCCCTGTCGCACGTGACGACCGACTCGGCGGCCGCGGACGGAGCCCGGACGGATCGGGCACCGGCGACGTCCCCAGCGCCGTCGCCGGCGGCTGCTGGCCGCTGACGGGTCGGGTCGAAATTCGGCGGCGGGGCGCGCACTCGGGCGCCCCGCCGCTGCTTCGTAGCTGGCGCGAGCGATCGGTCCTCCGGTGACCGGTGGGTGGCCCATGCCTTGCACACGCGCCACGAGTTAGCGGGCCCGACGGCGCGACTCCAGCCGACGGGTGCAGTCTGCCGCGCGCCGTACCGCCCGTCGTCGGTCGAATGTCGCCGTGCCGCTCGCCGTCCCCTGACAGCGACCCGCGTCGCGGCCGGTCGTCCCGCGCGCTCGCATCGTGAGCGGCTCGCGGCGCCACGCCCGGTCCGTTCCCGCCTCCGGCCTTCCACCTCCCGAGCTCTGCGCACCACACCATCTGGCTCCGCCCGCCGCGCCGCCGCGGCGCTGGCCGCCCTCGCGGCCGCGTTCCTCGCGTCGCCCGTCGTCGCCGGCGCGCAGCATCCGCTCGTCACGCTGCCGCTCGATGATCCGGCCTACGTGCAGCTCGGCGCGCTCGAGCGGCTCGGCTGCGACGTCGCCCGCGTATCCCCGTACCGTCCATACGAGGTGCGCCGGGTGCGCGAGGCGCTGCGCCGCGCCGGCGACGGGTGCACCGGGCCGATCTACGACGCGCTGCGCGCGCGATTCCTCCCCGACACGACGCCAGCGCTCGACACCACCGGCATCGCCCCCGACCTGGCCGCCGCCGCGGCGGCCACGGCTCGGCAGACCCGCGAGTCGCGCTCGGGCATCGGCGCCGCGCTCACGCTCCGAGCCACGGGCCTCGGCAAGGGCGATATCCGCCCGTACTGGAAGGGCGCTCAGCCGACCGACAGCGGCACGCCGCCGATGGTCGCCCTGCTCCGTCTGCGCGGTACGGCCGACGGCGGCGACAACCTCGTGGCGGTGATAGACGGCTACGCCGAGTCGAACCGGCGCAACGATCCGCGCGTGCGCATGAAGCGCCTCCGGAAGAGCGATGCCGTGCTCGACTTCGACGAAGCCTACCTGACGGGTAAGCTGGGCTTCGCGACGATCACCTTCGGCCGCGGGTCGGAGGCCTGGCTCGGCGAGGGAAGCGAGTCGCTCGTGCTCTCCGCCCATGGTCCGCCGCTCGACCGTATCGGCGCGTCGGCGACGTGGAAGCGGCTCGAGGGGCGCGCCATCGTCGCGACCATCAACGACGTCACGATCGACCTGGCGCGCGACAGTCTCGTCGGCGGTCCGGAGACGCAGCGCTATCGTCGCGTGCTGCTCGGCCACGCGCTCACCTACCGGCAGTC
>DATMHT010000113.1:0-4808 GCA_035554795.1 Gemmatimonadaceae bacterium
GCCTGGCTGTCGCAGCACGGCAAGCCGTACAGCAAGCAGGCGGCGATGGCGAAGCTCTTCTGCTCCGAGCTCGCCATGCGCGCGACGACGAAGGCGATCCAGATCCACGGCGGCTACGGCTACACGCGCGATTACCCGGTCGAGCGGATGATGCGCGACGCCAAGATCTGTGAGATCGGCGAGGGCACGTCGGAGATCCAGCGGCTCGTCATCGCGCGGCACCTTCTGAAGGAGCTCGCGGATTGACCTACTCGCTCCTCGCGAAGAAGCTGCGCGTTCCGCTCGGCTTCGCGCTCGGCATCGCGTACCTGTGGCTGGCCAAGCCGGGCAACGGCTTCATGACGCCGCTCACGCTCGCGGTCGGCGTCGCGATCGCGTTCGTCGGCGTGCTGATCCGGGCCTGGGCCGCCGGCCACATCATCAAGAACAACCGGCTGGCGACGACCGGTCCGTACGCGCACACGCGCAACCCGCTCTACTTCGGCAGCTTCCTCATCGCGGCCGGCTTCGCCATCGCCGCGCACTGGGCGCTGCTCCTCGTCGTCATCGCGTTCTTCGTCTTCGTGTACGCGCCGACGATGGAGCGCGAGCGGGCCAACATCCGCGGGCGATTCCCGGACGCGTACGCCGAGTACGAGCGGAACGTGCCGGCGTTCGTGCCGCGCCCGGTCCCGTGGCGCGGGCAGGGCATGCCCGCCGAGCACAACCCGTTCAGCTTCGCCCTGTACATGCGGCACGGCGAGTGGAAAGCGGCGCTCGTCTTCGTCATCGCGTCGCTCTGGCTCGCGTACCGCGTCCGGCAGGGCTTCTAGCGTGACGACACCGCCGCGGCCCGCGCGCCTCGTCTCCCACTCGTCCGAGCGGCACCTGCTCGGACCGGGAGGCGTGACCGCCGCGGGCGAGGCGGTGCTCCATTCCAACGATCCCTTGACCCACGGTGCGTCGCGCGGCTCGCGGCGCCCGTGGCGTTTTACGAGGTGGGGGCCGACCGGGCAGCATCGGTCGGGGTCGCCCGCCTCTGCCCCGCCAACGCGCGCGCACACGCTCGCTCAGGCGAGCGATCGCACGACGCTCCGGACCGTACCGACAGCATCCCTTCGCCCACGCCATCTCGCGGCCGCCGACTGCGGCGCTCGCGACCTGACGGCGGACGTCGCGGGCGCGTGCCGGCCGGAGATCGCGTGGACGATCACGCACGCGGCTCGGGGCCCATCCAGCTGTCGCCGGCCGTTTCCGCTCTCGCGCATCGTCGCGGAGCGGGGCGCCGTCGCGCACTCACACTGCAGTCGCCACCGACCCGCGGGCGCCGAGCCGCCGCCCGGACGGGAGAGTGTGGAAGAGAATGAAACGAGAAATTCTGATCAACGCGAGCCAGCGCGAGACCCGCGTCGCGATCCTGGAGGACGACCAGCTCGTTGAGCTGCTGGTGGACCGTCCCGAGGCGCGCCGGATGGTCGGCGACATCTACCTCGGGAAGGTGGACGCGGTGCTGCCCGGCATCCAGGCGGCGTTCGTGGACATCGGCACTGAGAAGAGCGCCTTCCTCCACGCCTCCGACCTCGTGTTCGACGAGGGCGGCGACGAGGATGACGACGACGACGAGTCGGACGACCGCGAGGACGCCGGCGACTCCGCCGACAGCGACGAGAGCGCCGGTTCCAACGGCGGCGGTGGCGGCCGGCCCGGTCGCGCCAAGGCGCCGGCGATCCAGGACGTGCTCAAGCGCGGCCAGGAGATCCTCGTGCAGGTGTCGAAGGAGCCGATCTCGACCAAGGGACCGCGCGTCACCGCGCAGATCTCGATGGCCGGCCGCTTCCTCGTCTACATGCCGTTCGCGTCGCGCGTCGGCGTGAGCCGGAAGATCGGCGAGCGCGACGAGCGGCGGCGGCTCAAGGAGCAGGTCGCGGCCGTGCTGCCGCCCGACTCCGGCGGCGTCATCGTGCGCACGGTCGGCGAGGACGTCACGCAGGAGACGTTCACGCGCGAGCTGACGACGCTCATCAACCAGTGGAAGCGCATCAAGCGCAAGACGCACTTCATGCGCGCGCCCGCGCTCGTCCACCGCGAGACGAGTCTGACCCGCGGCATCATCCGCGACCTGTTCAGCACGAAGATCGAGGGGCTGACCGTCGACTCGCGGCAGATCTACAACGAGATCGTCGAGTACCTGAAGGGGATCGCGCCGGAGCTCATCGACCGCATCAAGCTCTACGAGGAGCCGGTGCCGCTCTTCGACAAGGCGGAGATCGAGACCGAGATCCGCGACCTGTTCAAGCGGCGCTGCGACCTGCCCTCGGGCGGATACCTGATCATCGAGCCGACCGAGGCGCTCGTCTCGATCGACGTCAACTCGGGCCGCTTCGTCGGCAAGAAGGATCCCGAGAAGACGATTCTCAAAGTCAACGTCGAGGCGGCGCGCGAGGTAGCGCGGCAGCTCAGGCTTCGCGACGTCGGCGGCGTGATCGTCTGCGACTTCATCGACATGGAGTCGAAGCAGAACCGGGACAAGGTGCTGCAGGAGCTGCGGACCCACCTCGGCCGCGACCGCGCGCGGACCAAGGCGTTCGCGGTCAGCGACCTCGGTCTGATCGAGATGACGCGCCAGCGCGTCCGCCAGAGCCACCTGCAGAGCATGACCGAGCCGTGCCCGACCTGCCACGGTACGGGCCGCGTCTTCACGCCCGAGACGATCGTCCGCCGCATGGAGCGGTCGGTGAAGCGGATGGCGGTCGAGGGGAAGCGCGACAACCTGGTCGTGAAGCTCCACCCCGACACGGCGATGTACGTGCTCGAGCAGGAGCAGGACCTCGTGCGCAAGCTCGAGAAGGCCGTCGGCTTCTCCCTCGAGCTCCGCGACGACCCGCTGCTCAAGCCCGACGAGTTCAAGCTCGTCGTGAAGGGCGCCGGGCGGGACGTGACGCAGCAGTACGCGGTCGCGTAGGCCTTAGCCGGTCTCGGAAGAGCCGCCGCGGATTTCCGCGGATGAGCGCGGATAGCGCCTTCAAAAGAGCCGGGCGCCGCAGATGAACGCAGATCGACGCAGATTCTGCGAGCTCCACAGGTGTCCAAAGCTCCGCGCGCCGGGCCAGCGCGCGGAGCTTTGGGTGTCGTGGGGCCGGCTCTATCTGCGTCGATCTGCGTTCATCTGCGGCGTCGTCGCTCTTACAGAGCAGCCGTATCCGCGCCCATCCGCGGAAATCCGCGGCGGCTCTTCGCCGAAGGTCCGGATGCCGACGCGAGGCCTGTCGGCTAAGAGCCCGGCCGGTTGACACTTACCGGTCCCCTGGCTATCATTCCCGGCTGCTACGTCCACTCCAGTTTCGCATCCAATGACTTACGCCATCATCCGCACCGGCGGGAAGCAGTACCGCGTCGAGCCGGGCAAGACCTATCGTATTCCCAGCCTCGTCGGCGACGCGGGCGGGAAGGTCGAGTTCAACGACGTTCTCCTCGGCTCCGACGGCAACAACGTCCGCACGGGCGTGCCGTCGCTCTCCGGCGCCAAGGTGACGGGCGAGATCGTGAAGCACGGCCGCGGCGAGAAGATCGTCGTCTTCAAGTTCAAGCGCCGTAAGAACTACGCCCGCAAGCAGGGGCACCGGCAGGGCTTCACGGAAGTGAAGATCAACGACATCACGCTCGGCTGAGCGAGGCATCTCATGGCTCATAAGAAGGGCGTCGGCTCCTCCCGCAACGGCCGCGACTCGAACCCGCAGTACCGCGGGATCAAGAAGTTCGGCGGCGAGCAGGTGATCGCCGGCAACATCATCGTCCGTCAGTGCGGCACGAAGTGGCACCCGGGTCGCAACGTCGGCCTCGGCACCGACTTCACGATCTACTCGCTCATCGACGGCGTCGTGAAGTTCGAGCACAAGAGCAAGCGTCGCTTCAAGGTCAGCGTCTATCCGGCCGCCGAGCAGCAGCCGGCGACGACCGGAGCCGAGAGCGCCGCGTAAGGTAGGTCGCACCTCCACGCGACGACCGAGAGCCCCCGCCCGCGCGGGGGCTTTCTCTTTGCGGTAGCTTCCGGAGGCGACCGGGTGACGCGGCTGGAAACCCCCATGCGTCGCCCGCGTAGTGCTCGGCACGACCAACCGCCACGGAGGACGGCATGGCACTCTGGAACCGCGTCAAGGAGGAGCTCGACCGCGCCGGCAAGGCCGCGCAGGGCGCGCTCGACGAGGGGAAGATCCGACTCGAGGCGTTCCGCGCCCGCCAGCTCGCCGACAAGGCCGCCCAGGCGCTCGGCTACGCGCTCTACAACGCCCGCAAGGCAGGCGGCGACCTCGACGCCGACGCCTACTCGCGGCTCAGCGCGACGCTCGCCAGCCACGAGGCCGATGCCGCCCACCAGGAGGCGGCCCTCGAGGAGCTGACGCGTTCGCGCCGCACGAAGGGCGCGGGCGCCGCGCCACCGGCCGGCGACGCCGGCGCCGGGGGCTCGTCGGCGATCACGCCCTACGAGCCGCCGCGCGAAGGGCCAGGCGCCGTTTGACGAGAGGGAAGTGGTAAGCGGTAGGCGTGAATGATCGAGGGGCCGGCATCCGGGTTGGGATGTCGGCCCCTCGATCATTCACGGCTTGCGCCTATCGCGTACCGCCTACCGGCTCACCCGCCGCTACGGCCTGCTCTCGTAGTTCGGCGGCAGCGTCTTGTAGCGCTCGATCAGCAGATCCTGCCGCGTCGGCTCGTTGTACTCGCGACCGCGCACCAGCACGTGCTCCGGAACCGTCGCGAACTCGAACGGATCGCCCGACCACACGACGACGTTCGCCTCGCGACCGGCCTGAAGCGAGCCGACCTTGTCG
>DATMHT010000114.1:0-1845 GCA_035554795.1 Gemmatimonadaceae bacterium
ACGCTAGTCGCCGGAGTCGTCCGCGTACGCCTTGATGATCTCGCGCACCAGGCGGTGGCGGATGACGTCGGTCTCGTTGAAGTAGTGGAACGCGATCCCGTCGATGCCCGGCAGGATGCGCTCGACCTGCATCAGCCCCGATTGCTCGCGCGACGGGAGGTCGATCTGCGTCTTGTCGCCGGTGATGACGATCTTCGAGTTCACGCCGAGGCGCGTCAGGAACATCTTCATCTGCGCGTTCGTCGCGTTCTGCGCCTCGTCGAGGATGACGAACGCGTCACCGAGAGTGCGGCCGCGCATGAACGCGAGCGGCGCGATCTCGATGGTGCGCGTCTCCAGCGCCTTCTGCACGCGCTCCTGCGGCATCATTTCGTCGAGCGCGTCGTAGAGCGGGCGCAGGTACGGGTCCACCTTCGCCTGCATGTCGCCGGGAAGGAAGCCCAGGCTCTCCCCCGCCTCCACCGCCGGCCGCGCGAGCACGATCCGGCGGACGCGCTTGCGCGTGAGGGCGTCCACTGCCGCCGCGACCGCGAGATAGGTCTTGCCCGTACCGGCGGGTCCGATGCCGACGACGATGTCGTGGTCGGCGATCTTCTGCAGGTACTCGCCCTGCCCCGGCGTCTTCGGCTGGATGATCTTGCGGACGCCCGGCAGCGCAATGCGCTGCGAGTCGCCCGGCAGCGCGGGCGCACCGTCGCCTCCCACCCCGTCCTCGCCGGCGGCGCCGTAGCCGCCACGCGCGTCGGCGATGCGCAGCACGTCGTCGGGCGTCATCGGCACGCGCTGGCGCGCCTGATCGATCATCCGCTGGGCGATCGGGAGCGCGCGCTCCACCGCCTCGGCCGGTCCGCCGAGCGAGAGCGTGTCGCCGCGCAGCCCGACCTTGGCGCCCGAGATGCGCGACAGCTCGACGAGGTTGCCGTCGTTGACGCCCGCCAGCGTCAGGAGGTCCGCGCCCTCGGTCGAGAGGCGCTGCGTCGCGGTCGTTTCCGTCACTCCTTACCTCCCTCTTCGGCCGTTTCGGTCACGGCCAGATGCAGGTCCTGCAGGTCGCCCGACGGCACCGGGCTGGGCGCGCCCTCGAACAGCGCGCGGGCGGCGGTCGTCTTCGGGAAGGCGATCACGTCTCGCAGCGACGGGGCGCCCGCGAGCAGCATCGCGATGCGGTCGAAGCCGAGGGCGATGCCGCCGTGCGGCGGCGCCCCGGCGCGCAGCCCCTCGAGGAGGAAGCCGAAGCGCGCCTGCGCCGTCGCCTCGTCGATGCCGAGCAGCGTGAAGATGCGCTCCTGGAGCGCCGGGTTGCTGATGCGGATGCTGCCGCCGCCCAGCTCCGTGCCGTTGAGCACGACGTCGTAGGCGAGCGCCCGCGCGTGGTGCGCACGCTCCTGGGTGAGCAGCGGCGCGTCGTCCGGGTTCACCGTCGTGAAGGGGTGGTGGACCGCGGCGAGCGCACCGCTCGCGTGATCGCGCTCGAACATCGGGAAGTCGGTCACCCAGAGGAACTCGAGCGCCCCCTCGGGCACGAGCGACATCCGCCGCGCGACGTCCTGCCGCACGCGGTCGAGCACCGGGCTGGTGACATGATCGGGCGCGGCGGCGAACAGCGCGAGGTCGCCCTCGGCCATGCCGAGGCGCGACGCGGCGTCGGGCGCGAGGAACTTGGCCGCCGGCCCCTCCAGGGCGCCGTTCACGAGCTTCATGCGGAGCAGCCCCGCCGCGCCAGCCGACTTCGCGACCGCCTCGATCTCGTCCACCTGCTTGCGCGAGAGCGACGCGCCGCCGGGCACGCGGATGCCGCGCACGCGACCGCCCTTCTCGAGCGCCGAGCGCGTGATGCCGAAGTCG
>DATMHT010000115.1:0-10576 GCA_035554795.1 Gemmatimonadaceae bacterium
GCGCCCGTCGTGTAGAGCGCGAGCGTGCCCGCGCTGCTCACCGGGTCGTTGACGTTCGAGACGCGGAACTGGCTGTAGCCGACGTAGATCAGGACGGCGACGACGAGCGACAGCGCCGTGATCGTCTTGTACTGACGGGCGAGGAACGCTTCCGCGCCCTGCTGGATCGCGTCGGAGATGGTCTGCATCTCGGCGGTGCCGCGGCTGCGCGCGAGCACCCAGCGCGCGAGCCACACCGCGAAGAGGAGCGCCGCGACGCTCGAGCCCAGGACGATCCCCAGCAGGTTCGACTGCGTAGCATTCATGTGAGAGCGGATTGGATGGAAGTGGACGGGCGCGATCGCGTGCGGCCCGAGGAGAAGCGCGTCGCGCGCCGCCCGTCAGCCACGGCGCGGGTCTACCGGCCCGGGGCCGTCTCGCCCGACGACGGCGTGCCGCCGAGTGCGCCGCGCGAGAAGTAGTACACGGGGATGCCGATGAGCACGAGCACGAGGCCGGACAGCGCCTGCGCCCGCGTCTTGTCGGCGACGAGCAGGATCACCGCGACCGCCGACGCGAGCGCGATGTAGAGCGCCGGCAGCACCGGGTAGCCGATCGCCCGGTAGGGGCGCGGCGCGTCCGGACGCTTGCGGCGCAGGATGAACAGCCCCGCCGTCGTCAGCACGTAGAAGACGAGCGCGGCGAAGATCACGTAGTCGAGCAGCTGGCTGTAGGTGCCGGTGAGGCAGAGCAGCGACGTCCACACCGACTGCACGACGAGCGCGGCGGCCGGCACGTGGTTGCGGTTCAGCGTGCCGGCGCGGCGGAAGAAGAGGCCGTCGCGGGCCATCGCGTAGTAGACGCGGGCGCCGGCGAGAATGAGCCCGTTGTTGCAGCCGAACGTCGAGATCAGGATGGCGATCGCCATCAGCGTCGCGGCGCTCGGGCCGAAGATCATCTCGGCGGCAGCCGACCCGACGCGATCCTGCGTCGCGTACTGGATGCCGCGCGCGAGCACGGTCGCCCCGTCCTTGCTCCCGACGAGCGGGAGCACGTTCAGGTACGACACGTTCGCCGCGACGTAGAGCAGCGTCACCAGCCCGGTGCCGAGCAGCAGCGCCAGCGGCAGGTTGCGGCTCGGGTTCTTCACCTCGGCGGCGGCGAAGGTGACGTTGTTCCACGCGTCGCTCGAGAAGAGCGAGCCGACCATCGCGGCGCCGAAGGCGACCGCGAAGGGGCCGGTGAAGTCGATGCCGCCGGTGAAGTGGCCGGGCCCGAAGTTGGCGGCGAGCGCGGTCGCGTTCCGGCCGAGCGTCAGCCCGAGGATGACCAGCAGCGCCAGCGCGCCCGTCTTCACGACGGTGAGCGTCGTCTGCACCAGCTTCCCTTCCCGCACGCCGCGCAGGTTCACCCACGTCAGCAGCCAGATCGTCACCAGGCCAACGAGCCGCTGCGGCGAGAGCCCGACCTCGATCGTGCCACCGGGCGTCGTGAAGGCGTGATGCGGGAACCAGCCGTACACCTCCGGCGCGACGCTGGGGATCAGCACACCGAGGTACTTGCCGAACGCCACCGCGACGGCAGCGATCGTTCCGGTCTGGATGACGACGAAAAGGGTCCACCCATAGAGAAATCCCATGAGTGGACCCATCGACTCGCGCAGGAAGACGTACTGGCCGCCGGCTCGGGGATACATCCCCGCCAGCTCACCGTAGGCGAGCGCGCCGAGCAGCGTCATCACGCCCGTGAGCACCCAGGCCGCGAGCAGCCACGCGGGCGAGCCGACCGTGCGGCCGATGTCGGCCGAGACGATGAAGATCCCGGAGCCGATCATCGAGCCGGCCACCAGCATCGTCGCGTCGGTGAGCGTGAGCGCCTTGACGAACTCCGTCTGACCGGACGACGAGGGACCCTCGTCGCGCGTCGGCTGCGTTCGGGCGGCCACGCTGCTGCTCATTCAACCTCGCGAGAGTCGGTGTGGGCGGCGCGGCGCGCGGACGGGACCGCTCCGGCGGGATGGGGCCGGACGGCAGGCAGCGCACGGAATCCGGCCAAGATACGGCGGAGGCCGGAAGTTGGCTAGTGAGAGAGAGAAGCGGCTCTCGGCGCTCATCCGTCGTTGGACAGGATGAACGGAACGAACAGGATGTGGGTGTGCCCTTCATCCCGTGCATCCTGTTCATCCTGTCGAACAGTTGCCGAGAGAAAAGAGCCCGGAGCCTAGAGCCGCCGTCAGAACGCGTACGTCAGCGTTCCCTGCGCGCGAATCGGCGTCCCCGTCGTCGTCGTCGCGGGGCGCCAGCGCATCGAGCCAAGGACTTCGCGCAGGCGGCGGTTGTAGCCGCCATCCTTGGTCGGCTTGAAGTCGAAGCTGAGAACCCGGCCCGTCGAGTCGACGTCGAACACGGCGACGAGCTCGGAGCCCTTGATGCGCTCGGGGACCGGCATCGGCGGGATGAAGAGCTCGATCGGGACCGGTGTGTAGATGGTGCCGTTGCCTCCGCCAGTGCCCGGACCCGTGGCGTTGCCCCGCCCCGTTCCGACGCCGGCACCGACGCCACCACCGGTGCCGGGGCCGTTGCCTGTCGAGCCGTCGTTGCCGGTGCCGCCGCCGCGGCCGCTCGTGATCGCGGCGACGTCCACGCCGAGCTTCGACGCGTCCACCTTGACGTCCAGCTTCGGCACGAGCGAGGTCGTCGTCGGCTTCGGCTGCGGCGGCTTCACGACCGGGGGCGTGACGGGCGGCGTCACGGGCGGCGTCACCGGCTTCACCGTCGGCGCGGCGGCGGCCGGAGCCGGCGCGACCTGGATGTAGTGCAGCCGCTCCTTCACGTCGCCCCCCGTTCCGCCGGTCCCGCCGCCGCCGCCGCCCGCCGGCCCGGGGCCACCGGCGCTTTCCGGGCCGCGCCGGATCAGCGCCGGCACCAGGGCCGGCAGGACCAGCAGCAGGACGATGAGCGCGTGTACCGCGACCGAGACCGCCGCGTCGCGCCACGTGCGCACGCGGTCGGCCGGAATCCCGATCGGCGGGCGGTAGGGCGGCCGCGCCGCGTGCGGCGGGTCGGCGGGCGTGAGATGCGGAGACGTCAAGGGGCGAGCGTCGAGGGTGTTGGGTGTAGAGTAAGCGGACCGCCGCCGAGTACAGAGAGCCGTGAGCCGAGAGCCGCTCCTCTCTACCCCGCAGATACGAATACGGCGGACGACCCCTGAAGGTTCGTCCGCCGTACCCTGTTGTGCTACCCTCGGGCCGGATCGGCCAGGGTCCGGCTACTTCCCCGCTTCCTTGGGGGTGAAGCCGATGACCTTGACGCCGGCGCCGCGGGCGACGTCCATCGCGAAGATGACGTCCTGATACTTCACCTTCGGGTCACCGTTCACGAAGATGATCTTGTCCGGGCGCGGATCGTAGATCTCCTTGAGCCGCGCCGCGAGCCGCTCCTTCGTGACGGCTTCCTTGTTGATCGCGTACGAGCCGTCCTTGTTCACCGAGAGCACGATCTGGTCGGTGCTCGGCGTCGCCGGGGCGTTCGTGGGCGTCGGGTCGGGGAGCTGCACGTCGATCGCCTTGCGCGCCATCGGGACGACGAGCATGAAGATGATCAGCAGCACGAGGAGCACGTCGATCATCGGGGTGACGTTGATGTCGTTCGTCAGCCCGCCGCCCCCGCCAGTGGACATGGCCATTAGTGCTTCCCTCCCGCCGCCGGGGCGGCCATCGGGTTGTCACCGGCCACCGAGGACGAGGTCCCCGGCTGCTGGTCGGTGATCATCCCCGCGACGCGCACGCCGTTCTTCGAGATGATGTCCACGGCGTCCTGGATCTTGGAGTAGTCCAGGTTCCGGTCCGCCTTGACGTACATGATCTTGTCGACCGTGCGCGCGTCGTAGATCGCCTTGACCTGCTCCGCGAGCGTCTCGTTGCGGATCGGCTTCTTGTTGAGGAAGTACTGACCGTTGGCGTCGATGCCGAGCACCTGGTCCTCGTTCTCCTCGGGGTGCGCCTTGAGGTTGATACCCTGGGGCGGCACCGCCTGGAAGCCGGCGGCGATCGCCGGCACCACGAGCATGAAGATGATCAGGAGCACGAGCATGACGTCGATCATCGGCGTCACGTTCGGTTCCGCCTTGACGGCGTTGGGGTTGCCCCCGGTAGACATTGCCATCGCGACTACCTCCTACAGGGTGGCAGTGTCGGTTACTGCGCGATCGGGCCGGCGCCGCCCGTGGAGGCGTTGAACTCGCGGGTGAAGCGGCTGCGGCCGAACTCGCCCGAGACGCCCTTGATGAGGTAGTCGATCATCTCCTTCGACGTGTACGTCATCTCGGCCGACATGTTGTCGATCTTGGTCTGGAAGTAGTTGTAGCCCCAGACCGCCGGGATGGCGACGAGCAGACCGAACGCCGTCGTGATGAGCGCCTCGGCGACACCGGCCGAGATCGCCGACAGACCGCCCGAGCCGGACGCGGCCATGCCCGTGAAGGCGTTGACGATACCCATCGTCGTGCCGAGCAGACCGACGAACGGCGCGGTGGCGCCGACCGTCGCGAGGATGCCGAGACCGCGACGCAGGTCGACCATCGTCATCAGCATCTCGCGCTCGACCGCGCGCTCAGCCGTGTTGATGTCGGAGACCGTCACCGAGCCATCCTGGATCAGCGGCCGGACCTCGCCGAGCGCCGAGCCGAGGACGCGGGCGACGTGCGACTTCTTGTAGCCCTCGGAGAGCTTGATCGCCTCGGTGAGGTTGTCCTCCTCGAGGAACTGCGAGAACTCGGGGGCGAAGCGGCGCGTCTCGGCGCCAGCGGCGCGGATGCGGAAGAACTTCGAGATCATGACCGTCAGCGACCAGATCGACATGATCGCCAGGACGATGACGATGCCCTTGGCGAAGCCGCCCATCTGGGACCAGAGGCCGAGCAGCGAGAGATTCATAGTACGACGTCTCCGAAGAAGGGGCGAAGCTTACTTGGCGAGCGAGAACTGGAAGGGGAGCTGGACGATCTGCTTGACCTTGCGCCCGCCGGCTTCCGCGGGGATGAAGCGGTACCGGGGGAGCACGTTCTTCACGGCGACCGAGAAGAGCTCGTTCGACGTCTTGAGCACCTTGAAGGTGCTCATCTCGGCGCGCCCCGACGTGTCCACGACGAACTGCGCCAGCACCTCGCCCTCGACGCCCGCCGACTTGAGCATGTCGGGGTACGTCGGCGACGGGTTGCCACCAGCGGCGACCGTCGGCTTCTCGACCTGGAACTCGAAGTACGCCTGCTCCGGATTGACCGGGGCCGTTCCGCCGACGACGCCCTTCGACGTCCCGCCGGCGACGCCCTTACCGGAGAAGTCGGCCTCGTCGGTCACCTTCTTCGAGAGGTCGATGTCCGGGATGACGTCGGGGATCTTCACCGGCGCCGTCAGCACCTGGAAGCCCTTCGGCGGCGGCGGCGCGGCGACCACGTCCGGCGGCGGCGGCTTCGGCTTCTCGGGCTCGGGCGGCGGCGGCTCCTTGGGGGTCTCGACGAACTTGACCTCCTCCTGCTTGGGCTTCTCGTTCTCGATCGCCGCGTGGGCGGTCGCGTAGACCGCCCCGCCGATCAGGATCGAGTGCAGGATGATGCTCACCGCCGCTCCCGCCGGACTGCGCTGCTTCTTGGGCTTCGACTCGAGCAGGTTGTTGAACATTGCGTCTTCCCACCTGGTGAGATTGGTCACGACCGAGGGATCGCTGAGCCAAAAGCTAGCCAGCACGGGTGACCGTGGAATGGCGAGAAGATTAAGAGTCGGTTAAAGCGACGTTACACGGGGCGTAATGATTCGTCTTCCGCGTTCGGGCCAAAGCGGTTAGGCGAGACTAACGGTAAGCGGGACGCGGGACGCGGGATCGTACGCGGGGCCGGCACTCCCGTGTGGAGGCCGGCCCCGTCGTGATCTTCGGCTCGCGCGTCCCGCTTCCCGCGTCCCGCGTCCCGCGTCCCGCGCCCCGCTTACCGGCCTTCTTCGGCCCCCGTCCCGTCGGCGCACGGCAGCACGACGGTGAAGGTCGAGCCGCGCGTCAGGCGGGACTGCACGGTCAGCGTGCCGCCGTGCGCCTGGGCGATGTAGTTGCTGATGGCGAGGCCGAGGCCGAAGCCGGCCCGCTCGTCGGCCCAGCGCGGTCCCTCGCCCGTCGTGGAGCCGGCGGTCGTCACCCGACGCGTGCGGGCGCGGTCGGCGCGCCAGAAGCGGTCGAACACGTACGGCAGGTCGGCGGCCGAGATGCCGATGCCGGTGTCGCGCACGGCGAAGGCGACGGTCTCGCCCTCGCGTCGCCGGACGCTCAGCTCCACCGTGCCGCCACGCGGGGTATACTTGATCGCGTTGGTGACGAGGTTCAGGAAGAGCTGGCGCAGCCGCATCCGATCGCCCATCACCACCGCATCCTCGCACACGGGCATCGTCACGGCGATCCCGGCGTCCTCGCCGAGGATGTGCGCCGTCTCGAAGACGTCGACGGCGAGCGGCGCGATCGGGACCGGCTCGCGGTGGAGGTCGAAGCGGCCCTCGTCGGCGCGAGCGAGCGTGAGCAGCGAGTTCACCAGCTCGCTCATCCGCGTCGTCTCCTGCAGCGCTTCCTCGAGCGCGACGAGCTGCTCGGTGGTGCCGGAGCCGGCGCTCATCGCGCGCTCGACGTCGGCGCGGAGCACCGTCAGCGGCGTCTTGAGCTCGTGGCTCGCGTCGGCGGTGAAGCGGCGCAGGGCGCCGAACGAGTTCTCGAGGCGGCCGATCATCTCGTTCAGCGTCTCGCTGAGGCGCGCGAGCTCGTCGCCGGCGCCCTCGGTGGCGAGGCGGCGGTGCAGCGAGCGACCGTCGGTGATCGCCTCCAGCTCGTTGATGATGCGGTCCACCGGCCGGAAGGCCCGTCCGGCGATCAGGTAGGCGCTGCCGATCGAGAGCACGACGACGAGCGGCACGATCGCGAGCATCGTCCCGACGAGCTCCCGTCCCGAGAGCGCCGCCGCGCTCGTGGATGCGCCGGCGACGACGCGGTCCACCGGCGGCGCGACCCCTTCGCCCCGGCGCGCGACGGCGAGGATCTCCTCGTCGTTCACCGTCAGCACCGCCGCCAGGCGATCGGTGTCGAGCCGGCGGGCGGTGTGGGTCAGCGTCTCGAGGTCGGCGCCGTCGAGCCGCCGCGCCGCGGGCGACAGATACAACGCCCGCTCGGCGGTGTCGAGCACCACCACGTATTCCGGCAGCGCGTCGAACGCCGCGGCGAGCTTGGGGTTGAGCGTCGGCCCGACGAGCGAGTCGCGGACCTGGATCAACGTGTCGCCGCCCATCTGCGCCTGCGCCATCATCCGCAGCACCACGTTCGCCTCGGCCGACGTGTACCGCTGCAGCTCCCGGTACTTGCTCGCCCCGCGTCCGACCCACAGCGCGAGCGCGAACGCCGCCGTCGTCCCGACGAGGGCGGCGGTGTAGGCGGCGGTGAGGCGGAGGCGAATGGAGGGCAAGAGGACGAGGGCCGAGGGCTCTAGGGCCTAGGCCCTAGCCTTTCACCACATAGCCGACGCCGCGCACGGTGCTGATCAGCTTCCGCTCGTGCTTCGCGTCCACCTTCTTGCGCAGGTGGGTGATGACGACGTCCACGATGTTGGTGCCGGGATCGAAGTGATACCCCCACGCGTACTCGGTGATCAGCGTGCGGCTCATGACCTTGCCGGCATGCCGCATCAGATACTCGAGCACCGCGTACTCCTTCGGCGTCAGGTCGATCACCTCGTCGCCCCGGCGCACCTCGCGCGTGTCGCGGTCGAGCGTCAGGTCGGCCACACGGAGCACCTGCGACGCGAGCGTTCGCGGCCGCCGCGCCAGCGCCTCGACGCGGGCGAGGAGCTCCTCGAACGCGAACGGCTTGGTGACGTAGTCGTCGGCGCCGGCGCGGAGCGTCTGCACCTTGGCATCCACGGCGTCCTGGGCGGTGAGCACGAGCACCGGCCGCTCGAAGCCGCGGGCGCGAAGGCCCTGGAGCACCTGCAGGCCGGACTTGCCCGGCAGACGCATGTCGAGGATGACGACGTCGTAGCTCTCCGAGCCCGCCCGCCGCTCCCCTTCCTCGCCGTCCGCCACGAGGTCCACGCCCCAGCGCTGCTCCTCGAGCCCGCGCTTGACGAACTGGCCGACCGTCGGGTCGTCTTCGATGACGAGGACTTTCAAGAGCGAGGGGCTGGGGGCGTGGGGCTGTCGGCGAGAGCGATTCGGCGCAGAAAGTAATGCGTGCGCGCGCGCCGCAAGCAAGACGCGGCGCGCCCGATGGACTGGAGATGCCCGAATCGCGAGCCCCGAGCTCCTAGCCCCTGGGTCTCACGAAGCCGTACTCGCGGATCTTCCGGTAGAGCGTCTTCGTCGAGATCCCGAGCACCGACGCCGCCTTCCCCTGGTGCCAGCTCTCGCGCTTCAGGATCTCCTCGATGTGGCGCCGCTCGACGTCGGCCAGGGCGAGAAGCCCCGCGTCGCCGAACGACGGCGAGCCGCCGTTCGACGAGGCGCCGTTCGAGCCGGCGTGCGGCGCGCTACCGTTCTCGCGCGGGCCGGTGCCGTCGAGCGGCAGCTCGTGGGCCCGGATCACGCCGTCGTTCGCGAGCAGCACCGCGCGCTCGATCACGTTGCGCAGCTCGCGGATGTTGCCCGGCCACCGGTACTTCATCAGCGCCTCGACCGCGTCGTCGCTCAGCCGCGGGGGCGTCGCGCCGCCGTACTGGCGGAGGAAGTGATCGGCGAGGAGCGGGATGTCCACCGTGCGCTCGCGCAGCGGCGGCAGCGTCACGCTGATCGTATTGATGCGGTAATAGAGATCGCTGCGGAACTCGCCGGCCTCGACGGCCCGCTCGAGATCCTTGTTCGTGGCGGCGACGATGCGCACGTCCACCTCGACCTTCTGCGTGCCGCCGACGCGGAAGAAGCTCCGCGACTCGAGCGCGCGCAGCAGCTTCCCCTGCAGCTTCGGGTCGAGCTCCCCGATCTCGTCCATGAACAGCGTACCGCCCTCGGCGAGCTCGAACAGACCCGACTTGCGCGCCAGCGCGCCGGTAAAGGCGCCCTTCTCGTGGCCGAAAAGCTCGCTCTCGAGCAGGTTCTCCGAGATCGCGGCGCAGTTGATGTCCACGAGCGTACCCTCGGCGCGCGCCGACAGCCGGTGCAGCGCGCGCGCGATGAGCTCCTTGCCCGTCCCGGACTCGCCGCGGATCACGACCGGCGACTCGCTGCGCGCGACCCGCGCGACGAGCGCCAGCACCGCCTGCATCGGCGCGTACTGGGTCAGGATCTCTCCCGTTCCCCCGACGCGCGCGAGCCGGCTCTGGAGCAGCGCGTTCTCGCGGGCGAGCTGCTTCTTCTCCCAGGCGCGGCGCACCAGCACGTCGATCTCCGCCATGCGGTAGGGCTTGGCGAGGTAGTCGTACGCGCCGAGCTTCATCGCCGTGATCGCCGTCTCGATCGTGCCGTTGCCGGTGATGATGATGACCTCCGGCGGCGCGGTCTCCTCGCGCACGTGGCGCAGCACCTCGAGGCCGTCCATCTCCGGCATCACGATGTCGAGCAGGGCGACGTCGAACGTCTCGGCGCGCAGCGCGTGCAGCGCCGAACGGCCGTCGCGGACGACGGTGACGGCGTGCCCACGCCCGATGAGGAACTGCTCGAGGAGGTTCCCCAGGTTCTCTTCGTCCTCGGCGACGAGGACCTTGATCCGCGGCTGCTCCCTCACGAGATGCTCCTGCTGCCGGCGTCGGGGCCGGCGTTCGGGTTGGCCGCGCCGCACTCGGCGGCCGGCAGGACGATGCGGAAGGTGCTCCCCTTCCCCGGCGCGCTCTCGACCTCGATGCGCCCGCCGTGGTCGGCGACGATTCCGTAGCAGATGGACAGACCGAGCCCGGTGCCGCGGCCCGGCGGCTTCGTGGTGTAGAACGGCTCGAAGATCTTCCCGACGTCGCCGCGCGCGATCCCCGAGCCGTCGTCTATCACCTCGGCGACGACAGCCTCGTCGCGGCCGCGGCCACGCCGCGTGCGCACCGTGATCGAGCCGCGACGGCCGGTGCCGTTGTCGCGCGGGCTACCGGCGCCTTCGACGGCGTCCAGCGCGTTCAGCAGCAGCGCCATCAGCACCTGGACGAGCTGCTCGCCGTTGCCGAGCACCACGTCCGCGTCGGCCGTGGCCGGCGCGCCGAGCGTGGCGACGTCGGGATCGAGCGAGGTGTGGACGGTGGCGTGCTTGAAGCGCGCGTGGTGCTTGAGGAGGAACAGCGTCTGGCCGACGACGCGGTTGAAGTCCACCGGGTCGCGCGTCGCGGCGTTCGGGCGGCTGAAGTTCAGCAGCCCGTCCACGATGCGCTTGCAGCGGTGGACCTCGTTGTCGATGATCTTGAGGTAGTCGGCGTAGTCGGTCGCGCGGGTCATCCCGCCCGCGGCGCCATCGAGTTTCACGCCCATCGTCTCGGCGCAGGCGGCGATCGTCGCGAGCGGGTTGTTGATCTCGTGCATGACGCCGGCGGCGAGCTGGCCGATGGCCGCCAGCTTCTCGGCCTGGGCGAAGCGCTCCTGCGCCTCCTTCCAGTCGGTCACGTCCTC
>DATMHT010000116.1:0-10563 GCA_035554795.1 Gemmatimonadaceae bacterium
GCCCACGCCACCCGCGCGTTCACGACGCTCAGGCCGCGCAGCTCGGCGGTCGTGCCGCTCGACTCGGGCGTCCACTGGGCGCGCGCCGTGGCGGCCGGCACGAGGGTGGCGATCAACGTCGCCGTCGCGACTGCGTAGATCGAGCGGTGGGTCGGGCGCATGCCTCTCCTCGTCGGGTGTGAGCGCGACAATCTACCGCCCCGCGCCGCGGGCGAGGACCGCGGTTCCCTCCACCGCGCACCGGCCGCATTGTTAGGCAGACCGCCGCTCGCCGTTCGCCTCTCTCCGCACCCGATGACGACTCGCTTCCGCACCGCCGCCTCGAGCGCGCTCCTCCTGCTCCTCGCCGGCGCCTCCGTCCCGCTCGAGGCCCAGCAGCCGTCCGCGACCCCGTCCGTGCCGGCGTCGGCCGGCCGCCGCGGTGTCACGGCGGAGGACTACTACGCGTTCACCTTCGCCGCCGATCCGCGCCTGTCGCCGAACGGGAGCATGGTCGTCTACGTCGCCTCGCGCGTGGACCGGGCGAGGAACCGCCGCCTTCCCTCGCTCTGGGTCGTGCCGGCCGACGGCGGCGCGCCGCCGCGCCGGATCGTGGACGAGTCGTGGTCGCCGAGCGCGCCGCGCTGGTCGCCCGACGGCCGGACGATCGCGTTCACGTCGCGCGGTGCCGCGCCCGACAGCGCCGGCACCACCGCCGCGCCGAACGCGCCCCCGCCGGCGCCGGCCGGCGCGGCGCTCTCGAATGCCCGCGCGCAGCTCTGGACCGTCGCCGCCACGGGCGGGACGCCGCGACGAGTGACGAGCGCGGCGAACGGCGTCTCCAACTGCGCCTGGTCCCCCGACGGCGCGCGCTTCGCCTGCCTCGTGAAGACCGGCCCGAGCGACTCGCTCAACAAGGGCCCCGAGCGCAGCGACGTCCGCCACTACGCGCACAGCGGCTACAAGTACAACGACACCGGCTGGTTCGACGACAAGCGCACGCACGTCTGGATCTTCGACGCGGCCTCGGGCGCGGCGCGGCAGATCACCAGCGGCGACGACTGGAACGACACCGAGCCGCAGTGGTCGCCCGACGGCGGGCGCGTCGCGTTCGTCTCCGACCGCACGGGAAAGGAGTTCGACGAGGGATGGACGAGCGACGTCTGGACGGTGCCGGCCGCCGGCGGCAACCCGACGCGCGTCTCCACCATCACCGCGCACAACGCCTCGCCCGCCTGGTCGCCCGACGGGCGCACGATCGCTTTCCTCTCGAGCCCGAGCGACAACGATCCGCCGACGATCATGCTCGCGCCGAGCGACGGCCGCGGCGCGCCGCGCGTCGCGTCGAAGTCGCTCGACCTGATCCCCTCCGCTCTGCAATGGGGCCCGGGCGGCCGCGCGCTCTACTTCGAGACGGGCGTCCGCGGCGAGAGCCAACTCTATCGCGTGGACGTGCCGTCGGGTGCGGTGCATCCAGTGACGGCCGGGCCGCGCGGCGTGCGCGCGCCGAACGTCAACGCCGCGACCGGCCGCGTCGTCTACCTCGCCAACGACTTCAAGCACCTCGACGACGTCTACAGCAACGACACCGACGGCCGCCACGAGCGCAAGCTCACCGACCTGAACGCCGAGCTGTGGAAGGATCTCGACCTCGCGTCGGTCGAGCGCATGACGTACAAGGGCGCCGACGGCTGGAAGGTGGATGGCTTCCTCGTGCGACCGCTCGGCTGGACCGCGGGGAAGAAGTACCCGATGATCCTCAGCGTGCACGGCGGTCCCGCCGGCCAGTACGGTGTGGACTGGTACCACGAGTTCCAGGTCTACGCCGCGAAGGGGTACGCGGTGTTCTTCACCAATCCGCGCGGCTCGACCGGCTACGGGCGCGCCTTCCAGCGGGGCATCGTCAACCAGTGGGGCGGCAACGACTACGTGGACGTGATGAACGGCGTCCGCGCCGTCGTCGCGCAGAACCCGTGGATCGACACGACGCGGCTCGGCGTCACCGGCGGCAGCTACGGCGGCTACATGACGAACTGGATCGTCGGCCACACGCCGATGTTCAAGGCGGCGGTGACGCTGCGCTCGGTCGTGAACTTCGTCAGCGACGAGGGCACGCGCGACGGCGCCTACGGCCACAAGGAGGACTTCGGCGGCGACCTGTTCGAGAAGTTCGACCTGTACTGGGACCGCTCGCCGCTCAAGTACGCGAAGAACGTGACGACGCCGATCCTCATCCTCCACTCTGACGCCGACTACCGCGTTCCGCTCGAGCAGGGCGAGCAGTGGTTCCGCGCGCTGCGCCACTTCGGCAAGACGGCCGAGATCGTGATGTTCCCGCGCGAGAACCACAACCTCACGCGCACCGGCGAGCCGCGTCACCTCGTCGAGAGCATGAACTGGCAGCTCTACTGGTTCGACCGGTATCTGAACGGGAACGGGCAGGCGGTGCCGCCGGACCGCCGCCCGTGAGCGCGCCCCACGGTTCGTCCATGGCGCCGGCGTCGCTGGTGCGCGCCGCCGCCCGAAAGGCGATGCTCGACAACGGTTTCGTCCCCGACGTGCCCGACGCGGTGCGCGCCGAGGTCGCCCACGCCGTGCCCGGCACCGACGACGGCGCCGACGTGCAGGACCTGCGCGCGCTGCCCTGGTCGTCCATAGACAACGACTCGTCGCGCGACCTCGACCAGCTCGAGGTGTGCGAGCGGCTGTCGGGCGACGGCGACGTGCGCGTGCGCGTCGCCATCGCCGACGTGGACGCGACGGTGCGCCGCGGCTCGGCCACCGATGGCTTCGCGGCGACCAACGCGACCTCGGTCTACACGGGCGTCGAGACCTTCCCGATGCTCCCCGAGCGTCTCTCCACCGACCTCACCTCGCTCGGCGAGCAGAGCGACCGGGCGTCGGTGGTCATCGAGTTCGTCGTCGCGGGCGACGGCACGGTGCACTCGCACACGGTCTACCTCGCGCGCGTCGAGAACCGCGCCAAGCTCGCCTACGACGATGTCGGCGCCTGGCTCGATGGCGCGGGCGCGCTGCCGCCGTCGGCGACGCCCGAGATCCAGGACCAGCTCCGCCTCCAGGACGAGGTCGCGCGATCGCTGCGCGCCGTGCGGTCGCGCTGTGGCGCGCTCGACCTCGAGACGATCGAAGCGCGCTCCGTGCTCCGCGCCGACGGCTCGGTGGACGTCGAGTTGGCGCGGAAGACGCGCGCGAGCGCGCTGATCGAGGACTTCATGATCGCCGCGAACGTGACGATGGCGCGCTTCCTCGACGAGCGCGGCTCGCCGAGCATCCGCCGCGTCGTGAAGACGCCGGAGCGGTGGAACCGCATCGTCGCGCTGGCGGCATCGCGCGGCGCGACGCTCCCGGCGGTGGCGGATTCCGCCGCCCTCGAGGCGTTCCTCGCCGAGCAGCGGCGGCTCGATCCCGACCGCTACGCGGACCTCTCGCTGTCGGTCGTGAAGCTGATCGGGCCCGGCGAGTACGCCCTGCACGCGCCGGGCGCGGCCGACGCCGGACACTTCGGTCTCGCGACCCACGACTACACGCACTCCACGGCGCCGAACCGCCGGTTCGCCGACCTCGTCACGCAGCGCCTGCTCAAGGCGGTGCTCGCCGGCGCGCCGCCGCCCTACGACGACGCCGCGCTCGACCAAATCGCCCGGCACTGCACCGAGCGCGAGGACGCCGCGCGGAAGGTGGAGCGCCAGGTGCGGAAGGTCGCGGCCGCGGCGTCGCTCGCCGGTTCCGTCGGCCGCACGTTCGACGCGATCGTCACCGGCACGAACGACCGGGGCACGTTCGTGCGCGTGCTCGCGCCGCCCGTGGAGGGCCGCGTCGTCCGTGGCGAGCAGGGGCTCGACGTCGGCGACAAGGTGCGCGTCACGCTCCTCTCGACCGACGCAGCGCGGGGCTTCATCGACTTCGGTGTCGCGTCCTAGTCAACCACGTATAGCGCATGAAATTCTCGTCATCCCGTCTCTCGCTCCTGCTGCTCGCGGGGGCCGCCGCCGCGCTTCCCCTGGGCGCCCAGTCGTCGTCGCCCGCCCGCCGCTACCGCGAGGCGCACGAGCAGGAGATCCTGCGCGAATTCACCGCGCTGCTCGCGATCCCGAACGTCGCCCGCGACTCGGCGAGCATCCGCCGCAACGCCGACACGCTCGTCGCGATGATGGCGCGACGCGGGCTCTCGCCGCGGCTGCTCGAGTCGCCCGCACATACTGGGAGCGCGCCGCCGGCGGTGTACGGCGAGTGGCGCGTGCCCGGCGCGACTCGCACACTCGTCTTCTACGCGCACTACGACGGCCAGCCGACCGACACGCTCAAGTGGACGGGCACGCACCCGTGGCGCCCGGCGTGGCGCGCCGGCTCGCTCGCCGACAGCGCGCCCGTGATCGCGCCGCCGGCGCCCGGTACGCCGGTGAACCGCGATTGGCGGCTCTACGCGCGATCGGCGTCGGACGACAAGGCGGGCGTGATGGCGATCCTCACCGCGATCGACGCGCTGCGCGCCGCCGGCCGCCGGCCGACGGTGAACGTCCGCGTCTTCTTCGAGGGTGAGGAGGAGGCCGGCTCGCCGCACCTCGCCGAGCTGCTCGGCCGCCACCGCGCGCTCCTCGGCGGCGCCGACGCGTGGATCATGGTGGACGGCCCCGTGCACCAGTCGGGTCGCAAGCAGGTCGTCTTCGGCGCGCGCGGCGACGAGAACGTGGATCTCACGGTCTACGGTCCGACGCGGCCGCTGCACTCCGGCCACTACGGCAACTGGGCGCCGAACCCGGCGATGCGCCTCGCGCGGCTGCTCGCGTCCATGACCGACAGCACCGGCCACGTGACCGTCGCCGGCTGGTACGACGACGTCGTGCCGCTCGGCGAGGCGGAGCGCCGCGCCCTCGCCGAGGCGCCGCCAGTGGACCGCGCGCTGGCCGCGGAGCTCGGCGTCGCGCGCCCGGACGGTGCCGGCCGCTCGCTCGTGGAGCTGATCAACGAGCCGTCGCTCAACGTCAACGGCATCGTCAGCGCCGACGTCGGCAGTCTGTCGCGCAACGTCATCCCGACTACCGCGACCGCCGCGCTCGATCTGCGTCTCGTGAAGGGCGTGCCGCACGCGCGCCAGGTCGAGCGTCTCGCGGAGCACGTGCGGCGGCAGGGCTACTGGGTCGTGGATCACGACCCGACGCCGGACGAGCTGCGCGCGCATGCGATGGTCGCGAAGCTCACCACCCGTCCCGGTGCCTACGACGCCGAGCGCGCACCGATGGACCTTCCCATCGCCCGCGCCATCGTCGCCGCCGTCGCCACGACGACGACCGAGCCGGTCGTCCGCATGCCGACCCTGGGTGGCAGCCTCCCCCTCGTCGTCTTCCGCGACGTCCTGAACGCGACGACGATCACCGTCCCGATCGCGAACTACGACAACAACCAGCACGCCGAGAACGAGAACATCCGCATCGGCAATCTGTGGGACGGAATCGAGACGATGGCGGCGGTGATGTCGATGAATAGAGGCGGGTAGCGGGTGGCGGGTAGCGGGTGGCAAAGTCCTCGGGCCGGCTTCCTCTCGCAGAGGCGGGCCCGACGTTCGTTCGTGCTCCTGCTATCCGCTACCCGCCACCCGCCACCCGCTTACCACGCTATCCCGTAATCCTCCCCATGATTGCTCGACCCGCCCCACATCGTGCCGTGGGCACGGTCGAAGAGGATGGCGTTGATCGGGCCCGACGTCAGCTTCTCGAACTCGAGCGTGTAGCCCATGCGCTGCAGCGCCGTGCGCACGCTGTCGGGCGTGGACGAGGCGACGAGCATGCGACCCGGCCGTGACTCGTGCCCGCCGAACGAGGAGCGCATCTGGTAGCTGTTGATGTTCGGCGCCTCGCTCGCCTGCTGCGGCGTCATCCCCCACTCGACCACGTTCAGGAAGAACTGGAGAAGGTTCTGGTCCTGCGAGTCACCGCCCTGCACGGCGAAGGCGAGCCAGGGCTGACCGTCCTTGAGCGCGAGCGTCGGCGTCAGCGTCACGCGCGGCCGCTTGCCCGGCTCGATGACGTTGAACGGCCCGTCCTTCGGGTTCGTGACGAAGCTCTGCGCGCGCTGGCTCAGCCCGATCCCCGTGTGCCCCGCGATCACCGCCGGCACCCACCCGCCGCTCGGCGTCACGGACACGACCCACCCTTCCTCGTCGGCGGCCTCGATGCTCGTGGTGCCGGCGTAGAACGCGTCGTCGAAGGACGAGTCGGTGCCCGTCGGGCGGAATTCGGAAACGGCGGCTAGGGGGTCGCGGGTCGGGGGTCGGGGCTGGTGCTTGGCAGGGACTGAGGCGGAAAGGGACAAGCCCCGACCCCCGACCCGCGACCCGCTCTCCACTCCCATGGACACTTTATCCTGCTGCCCACTCCTCCTCAGCGTATCCGGCGCCGGCACCACGGTCCACTTCGCGAGCAGCGACGCGAACGGGTTCTTCTGGCCCTGGAACGGATACGGGTCGCCCGGCTTCACGTTCGGATCGTTGCGCTCCCAGTCGATCCGCGCGAACCGCGTCTTCGCGTACTCTTTCGACAGCAGTCCCTTCGTCGGCTCGGCCGGCGGGAAGTACGGGTCGCCGTAGTAGAAGTCGCGGTCGGCGAAGGCGAGGCTCATCGCCTGGTAGATCGTGTGCATGTAGCGCGGCGAGTTGTAGCCCATCGCCTTCAGGTCGGCGTTCTCGAGGATGTTGAGCGCCTGGAGCATCGCCGGCCCCTGCTGCCAGAAGGGGAGCTTGTACACCTCGATCCCCTTGTACGTCGTGCTCACCGGCTCCTCGATCCGCACCTTCCAATTCGCGAGGTCGGCCGTCGTGAACAGGCCGCCGTCCTCGCGCACGCCGCGCACGATCTCCTGCGCGATGTCGCCCTTGTAGAAGCGGTCGTACGCGGCGTAGATCGCCTCCTTGCGCGACTTGCCCGCCTTCAGCGCCTCCTCCTCCGCGTCCACGAGCTTGCGGAAAGTCGCGGCGAGGTCCTTCTGCACGAACAGCTCGCCCGGCTCCGGCGCCTCGCGTGCCGCGCCCTGGTGCGTCAGCATCACCGCGGGCGAGTACTTCCACTTCCTGATCTCGCCCTTGTAGTGCTCGATCGTGTTCGAGAGCTGCGCCTCGATCGGGTAACCGTCGGCCATCTGGATCGCCGGCCCGAGGACGTCCTTGAGCGACAGCCGCCCGTACTCGGCGAGCATCGTCATCAGCCCACCCGGCGTCCCCGGCGTCACGGCCGCCAACGGACCGTACTCGGGCGGGTAGCGGTAACCGTGCGACCGGTAGTACTCCGCCGTCGCGCCCGTCGGAGCGACGCCGAGGGCGTTGATGCCGATCACCTTCTTCGTGACCGGGTTGTAGATCAGCGCCTGCGTCTCGCCGCCGCATGAGAGCGTGTCCCACATCGTGCACCCCGCCGCGAGCATCGCCGCCGCCGCGTCCACCGCGTTGCCCCCCTTCGCGTACATCAGCGCGCCCGCCGTCGCCGACAGCGGCTTGCCGGTGATGGCGAGCCAGTGCTTCGCGTGCAGGGGCGGCTTCGCCGTCCGGAGCGGCGGCAGCGGCCAGGCGGGCTTCGCGCTGTCGCGAGCCGGAGCGGTCGTCTGGGCGCCCGACGCGCCGGCCGCGAGGAGCGCAGCGAGCGCCGTCGTCGACACGGCGGTGAGTCTGGGAATGCGCATCTGCGTCATGGCGTTGCGTAGGTGACGGGTGACGGATCTGTTGACTTCGCGTAGCGCGTAGCGCGTAGCGGGCCAGCAGCTCGGGACGTCCCGAGGCGGTGCCGCTACGCGCTACGCGCCACCCGCTACGCGCTACGGATTCCTCGACGTGCCCCCGGCCGCGTTCGATCGCGTCGCGGTCGTCGCCGCCTGGTCGAGCAGCCAGTAGCCGAACCACTGCCGCAGGCGGCCGAGCCGGTCCACGAGCAGCCACGGCTCGCCCGAGCGCGACAGCTCGTGCGTCGAGCGCGGGTAGCGCACCAGCTCGGCCGGCACGCCGCGCTTGCGCAGCGCCGTGAACCAGAGCTCGGCGTTCCCGATCGGCGTGCGGAAGTCGTCCTCGCTCTGCACGAGCAGCGTCGGCGTCTTCACCTTCGCCACGTGCCGGATCGGCGACAGCGTGTCGTACATCGCGAAGTTGTCCCACGGCTTGCCGAAGAACTCGAACTCGGTGAGCCCCTGCGCGTCGGACGCGCCGTACCAGTACGTCCACTCGCTGATCATGCGGTCCACCTGCGCCGCCTTGAAGCGGTCGGTCTTCGTCGTGATCCACGCGCTCATGAAGCCGCCGTACGAGCCGCCGGTCACGCCCATGCGCGTCGAGTCCACGTCAGGACGCCGGGCCGCGATGTCCACCGCCTTCATCAAGTCTTCGTAGTCCTCGGCGCCCCACCGGCCGCGCGTTGCGTAGGTGAAGTCGGCGCCGTAGCCGCTCGACCCGCGCGGATTCGTGAACAGCACGAACATGCCGGCGCCGGCGAGGTTCTGGAACTCGTCGAACCAGTTCTCGCCGTACGACGAGTGCGGGCCGCCGTGGACGTAGAGCACGAGCGGGTACTTCTTCCCCGGCACGTAGCCGTACGGCTTCATCAGCCATCCCTCGATCTCGAGCCCGCCCACCGACGGATACGTGAAGCGCTCGGCGTCGGACCACGCGATCTCGGAGTTGATCTTGTCGTTGAAGTGCGTCAGCCGGCGCTCGTTGCGCCCGCTCGCGTCGGCCACGTAGAGCTCCGTCGGCGCCGTCATGCTCGTCGCGACGTACGCGACCGTTGCGTTCCGCGCGTCGTGCGCGAAGCCGCTCAGCCGGCGACGGCCGCCGACCAGCTCGCGCACCGCGTGCGTCTTCGGCGCGAGCGAGAAGAGCGCCGTCCGGCCGCCGACCGCGGCGGGGAAGACGATCTCGCCGCTCGACCGCCACTCGAACCGATCGGGCTCGTAGCGCCAGTCGCCGAGGAGGTTCTCCGGCGTGCCGCCGCCGGCGGCGCTCACCGCGTAGATGCGATCCGACTTCGTGCGCGCCGGCGCGGAGATGAAGGCGATCCGCTTCCCGTCGGGCGACCAGGCGAGCTCGCCCTCGTTGCCGACCGCGTGCGTCACCCGGCGCGGTGTGCAGCCGGCGCCGCACTCCGTCGGCATGACGAAGACGTCCACGTCGTTCGGCTCGCGCTCGTCCCGCGCCGAATCGTAGGGCAGCGTGTTCAGCGAGTCGCGCTCGGCCGTGACCACCGAGTCGGCGCGCAGGCCGGTGTCGGCGGTGAAGGCGATCCACTTCCCGTCCGGCGAGACCGCGGCGGCGAAGTGCGAGTACGCGGTGTTCGTGAGCTGCCGCTTCGGCGCGCTGCCATCGGCCGGCTGCGTCCACAGCTGGAGCGGGCGCCACGTGCGCGCCGCGCGGCGGCCCGGCACGAAGCCGCGGTCGTTCGACTTGTAGCGCCAGTCCACGACGTGGCGGCCATCGAAGCGCGCGGCGTCGAGCGGATGCGTGATCGCACCGTAGGGCGGCCGCGCCATCGCCTGCATCTTCGCCCACGGGTCGCGCTTCGCCGCGCCCGAGTCGGGCGGCGTCGCGACGCTGTCCGGCGTCACCGAGTCCGCCCACACCACGAACCGGCGGTCGCGCGGCATCGAGCCGGCGCGTGGCAGGCTGTCGGCCGGGAAGGCCTCGCCGCTCGGTCGGTCGAGTCGCAGCGCCCAAGTCGTCGCCTTCGAGCCGGCTCGCTTGGAGCTGAACAATAGGAATCGCCCGTCGGGCGAGAAGCGCGGCGCCGAGCTCTCCGTGCCGGGCGCCGTATAGCGCGCCGGCTCGCCGCCCGCGGTCGGCACCGCCCACACCTCGCCGTGCCGCTTGTTCTCCGCCTCGTGCACCGTCGTGACGGTGAACGCGACGAGCCGCCCGTCTGGCGACACCGCCGGTGCGCTCACCGTCGTGAGCCGGTACCAGTCGGCCGGCGTGAACGAGCGCTTGCCGGCAGCCGGCTGTTGCTGCGCGCCCGCGGCGCCCGAGACGGCGAGCAGTGCCGCGACGAGTGCGGATCCTGTCGAGCGTATGGTCATGTCTTTGGTGGCTGGTGAACTGCCTCGAAAGAGCGACGCGGTGTTTTCGCCGCGGATCGCCGCGGATGAACACGGATACTACCCCGGCGGGTTGCGCCGCAGATCAACGCAGATGAACGCAGATCAATCTCGTCATGCCGAGCACGGCGAGGGATCCGCTTTTCACCAAAGCTGATGAAAGCAGCTCCTCTGCGCTCAGGACGACAGCTGAAGAGCAACAGTATCTGCATCTGCGTTCATCTGCGTCGATCTGCGGCGCCATCGCTCTTGCCGAGCAGCCGTATCCGCGTTCATCCGCGGCGATCCGCGGCGAAAATGCCGAGAGCCGAGAGCCGCCCTTCACTGTGACGTCGCGGCGCCGCGTTCGACGCTTCCGGGATACGCGCGCCGGATCGCCACCGTTCGCCGGAGCTCGTCGGCGCTCTGGAGGAGCTTCTGGCGCAGGTCGGTGGGGAGCGTCGGATGGGTTCGCAGGAACTCGTCCACGCGTGCCTCCGCCGCGGGCGACGTCTGACCCGC
>DATMHT010000117.1:0-25809 GCA_035554795.1 Gemmatimonadaceae bacterium
AGTCGCGCCTCAACCTCGCGCTGCTGCTCACGAAGGCGAAGAAGCTGCCGGTGGCGCTCGAGGCGTATCGCCAGGTGCTCAACGTCGAGCCGGAGCAGCCGGTCGCGTGGAACGGCATCGGTCTCGTGCTCGGCGAGATGCGGCAGTTCGTCGACGCGCGCAACGCGTTCGCGCGCGCCATCGAGGCGCGGCCGGACTACGCCGAGGCGCACTACAACCTCAGCTTCACGCTCTCGAACCTCGGCGACTTCGAGGGGGCGCTGCGCGAGACGAAGCGCGCGCTCGAGCTCGACCCGTACTACGTCGCGCTGAAGTTCGAGCTCGCCATCGACCTGCAGTACGAGAACCCCGATCTCTCGATCGTCCCCGATCTCGGCGGCGAGCGGCGCGCCGAGGCGGCGATCGAGGAGTTCTCCTTCGACCCGACGCTGCTCGACTCGCTCTTCACCGAGCTCGCGCCGCCACCGGCCGCGCCGACGCCGGCGCGCGGCAGCGAAGCGGTGGTGGGGGAGGGTACGGCCGCCGGTTACGCGACCGCGTCCGACTACTTCGTGAAGGGGCTGTACGATCGCGCCGTCGCCGAGGCGACGCGCGCGCTCGACCGCGGCGGCGACCGCGCCGAGGGGCTCGCGCTGCTCGGCGACATCTACGCGCGGCTCGGGCTGCATGGCGAGGCGCTGGAGCGCTTCCGCGAGGCGATCGCGGCGCGCCCCGACTACCCGCGCGCGCTGGCCGGGATCGGGAAGGCGCTGCTCGCGCTCGGCCGCGGCGCCGAGGCGCGGCCGTCGGCCGAGCGTCTGCTCGAGCTCACGCCGCGCGATCCCGACGCGCTCGTGCTCGCCGCCGCCACGCGCGCCGACGCCGGCGATCCCGCCGCGGCGCTGCACGCGCTCGACGCCGCGCGCGCGGTTGCGCCGGCGCGCGCGGACGTCTTCCAGCGCATCGGCGACATCGCGCGCTCGGTCGGGGACAACGACGGCGCGGTCGTCGCCTACCGCCACGCCCTCGAGCTCGACGGCCACTTCGCCGTCGTCCGCTACGAGCTCGCGCGGCTGCTCGCGGCGCGCGGCGACGATCGCGAGGCCGAGCAGCAGCTCGTCGCCGCGCTCGACGCGGTACCGACGTACGCCGAGGCGTCGCTGGCGCTGGCCGAGCTGCGCCGTCGCCTCGGCCGCACGGCCGACGCGATCGAGCTGCTCGTCGAGCTGCTCAAGCGCGACCCGTACCACTTCGACGCCCTCATCGCCCTCGGCGACGCGCTGCGCGAGAACGGCCGGCGCGACGACGCCGCGACCGCCGTCGCGCGCGTGCTGCGCTTCGACCCGAACCACACGGGCGCGCTCTATCGCGAGGCCGTGATGCTCGCCGAGCAGCACCGCTTCCGCGAGGCGATCGCGCGCTGGGAGCGCGTCATCGAGCTCGAGCCGGCGGGTGAGTACGCACGCCAGGCGCGGCGCGACGCACGCACGGCCGTGGATCTCCAGCACATCTTCGCCGCGCGCGGCGACGACGCGGCCGGCGTCGCCGGCGTGCCGTCGCTCCCGGCGAGCGACGCCTCACGCGCGCGAGTGGTGGCCTGATGGCGATCGAGGGACCGCTTCGCGAGCTCGGCATCCACGACGTCTTCCAGCTCCTCGACCTGAGCCGGAAGACGGGCGCGCTGCGCGTGACGTCGGAGCTGCGCGACAACGAGGGCACCGTCTTCTTCGACGCTGGGCGCGTCCTCTTCGCGAGCATCCGCAGCAACCCGCACCCGCTCGGCCAGCTCCTCCTGCGCTCCGGCAAGCTCACCGAGGCGGAGCTCGAGCGCGCGCGGGCGCTGCAGGTGCAGCGCAGCAACGGCCAGCGCCTCGGGGAGATCCTTGTCGAGATCGGTGCCGTGACGCCGAAGGAGCTGGAGCGGCAGGTCCGGCTGCAGATCGAGGCCGTCGTCTTCGAGCTGATGTCGTGGCGCGAGGGCTTCTTCTCGTTCGAGGAGCGCGACGTCACGAGCGCGCCCGCCGAGGCGACGGTCCGCATCTCGACCGAGAGCCTGCTGATGGAGGGCGCGCGCCGCATCGACGAGTGGTCGCGCATCGCCGACAAGGTGCCGCACCTCGGCGTGATCCCGACGCTCGCGTCGGTGCACGACGACCACCCGACGCTCCTCGATCTGCTGCCGAACGAGTGGGAGGTGCTCACCGCCATCGACGGCGCGAGCGACCTCCGCGCGATCGCCGCCAACCTCGCGCGCAGCGAGTTCGACATCGCCAAGATCTCGTACGGGCTCGTGACGACGGGCGTGATCGAGCTGCGGCTGCCCGAGCGCCGCACGCCGATGTCGAACCTGCCGGTCACGGACGCCGCGCCGCACGTCGCCGCGGCGCGCGAGGCGCTCGCCGCCGGCCGGTTCGAGGACGCGCTCGCCGCTGCCCGGCTCGCGGTGCAGGCCGACCCCGGCGACGCCGAGGCGCGCCTCGCCGCCGCGCGCGCGCTGCTGCGGCTCGGCCGCTTCGCCGACTCGGCCGAGGAGCTGCGCCGCGCCGCGCAGACGGATCCGCTGCACCCCGAGATCCAGCTCGAGCTGGGCTACGCCCTCGCCCGCCGCGGCGAGTTCGACCGCGCCGTCTCGGGGTGGGAGCACTACCTTCGGTCGGCGCCGTCGTCGGCCGCGGCGGGACGCGCGCGCGCCGCCGCCGAGGCCGCGAACACGCTGCGCGCGCTGCTCGAGCAGCACGCCGCCGGCCACGATCAGCCGGGCGAGCCGGCCACGACGTGGGCGACGCACGCCGCGGCCGGGGGAGGGTCCGGTGTCTGACGACATCCGCCGCCTGAGCGACGCTCTCGCTCGCGACCCGTCGAGCACAGTCTTCCTGCAGCTCGGCGAGGCGCTCCGCCGCAAGGGCGACCGCGAGCTCGCGCTGCGCGTCGCGCTGCGTGGTCTCGAGCGCCACCCGCACCTCGCCGACGCGCACGACCTGCTCGCCCGCATCTCGGCCGACGCGGGCGACCTGGAGCGCGCGTTCGACGAGTGGGACATGGTGCTGCGTCTCGCCCCCGAGCATCCGGGAGCGCTCAAGGGCATGGGCTTTCTGCGCTACCGGCTCGGCGAGCTGGAGGAAGCGGAGCGTCTGCTCGCCCAGGCCGCGGCCGCCGACGCGACCGACACGAGCATCCGGGCCGCGCTCGCGCACGTCCGCACGCTGCTCACGCCGGAGGAGGACGCCCCGATTGCCGACGCGCGGCCCGCGGTTGGCGGTGGGCGGTTGGCGGAGGCACCACGGAACGGCGGGGCGCATGACGCGCCCGCGCTGAGCGATGTGGACGTGCCGCCGCCCGCGTCCATCAATGGCAACGGCCGCCACGCCCGCGTGGAGGTCGACGCCGCACCGCCCGCCGACCGCGCCAACCGTCTACCGCCGACCGCTCACCCGTCCGATCCGCGCGAGCTCTTTCGCGACGTGCTCGGCGAGTCGCAGCAGACGGCGCTGCTGCTCGATGCCTCGGGATTCGTGCTCGCCGGGACCTATCCGGTGGAGGACGGCCACGACGTCGCGCAGGACGTGGGCGCGGAGCTGAGCGGCGTGAGCGACGAGGCGGGGCGCGCGATGCGCCACCTCGGACTCGGCGACTGGAGCTCGATCGTCTTCGAGACCACGATCGCGACCGTGGCGATGGCGCCGGCGCCGGACGGCGGGCTGCTGCTCGTCGCCGCCTCCCGCGAGACGCCGCTCGGCCTCGTGCGACGCGTGCTCGACCGCGCCGGCGAGCGTGCGCGGCGGTGGCTGGCGACGATGGGAGGGTCCGCCGCATGAGCGCCGTGTCGCCGTTCGCCGAGCTGCTCGCCTCGCTCGTCCGTCAGCGTGGCGTACTGGGTAGCATGGTCGTCTCGGAGAGTGACGGGATCGTGGTCGATTCCAACCTCCAGATCGGGCTCCGCGGACCGGCGGTGGCCGCGCTCGCGGCGTCGCTCTACCGCAAGGCGCGGCTGTCCGCCGAAGCCGCGGGGTTCGGCGAGTGCGCGTTCCTCCAGCTCGAGGCCGAGCGGGGGCGCGTCTGCGCCGTGGGGCGGAACGACCTCGTGCTCGTCGCAGTCGCGGAGCCGCGGGCCAACGTCGGCCTGATCCGCGTCGAGATGCTCAGGGCCGTGGGGGCGTTCGGGTGAGCGTTGCCGTCGTCGAAGGGTGGGTCGAGGAACCGCTGCGGCAGTTCGTGGAGGACGCGCGCGTCCTGCTCGCGCTGCTGCTGCAGCCGAGCGGGCAGGTGCTCGCCCAGCACGGCTTCTCGCGCTCGGTGGACGTGATGTCCGCCTGCGCGCTGGCGGCGGCGATCCACGCGTCGAGCGCGGAGCTCGGCCGCCAGCTCGACGGTCGGCCGTTCGCGGTGCTGCACCACGCCGGCCGGTCGCGGCAGATCTTCCTCGCGCCGGTGCAGACGACGCGGGGCGCACTGGTGTGTCTGGCGGTGTTCGACGCGGTGACGTCGCTCGGTCTCGTCCAGCTCTACTTCGCCGAGCTGCAGGCGCGGCTGGCGAAGGCCGCGGCAGCCGCGGCGCCGGACGCGAAGGGGCCGGTGCTCGCGGGGAACTTCGAGTTCGAGCTGAATCGGAATCTGGCCGTGCTCTTTGGGAGAGGGTGATGTCGCTCGTCAACTACGCCACTCGCGAGATCACCTGCAAGATCGTCTACTACGGCCCGGGGCGGTCGGGGAAGACGACGAACCTGCATTACATCTACGGGCAGGTGCCGCAGGAGCGGAAGGGGAAGATGGTGTCGCTTGCGACGCAGACCGACCGCACGCTCTTCTTCGACTTCCTGCCGCTCGACCTCGGGACGATCTCCGGCTTCACGACGAAGTTCCAGCTCTACACCGTGCCCGGGCAGGTCTACTACCAGACCACCCGCAAGCTCGTGCTGCAGGGCGCCGACGGCGTCGTCTTCGTCGCCGACAGCCAGCGCCGCCAGCTCGAGGAGAACGTCGAGAGCTTTCAGGACCTGCACGCCAATCTGGCCGAGCACGGGGTGGATGCCCGCGCGGTGCCGCTCGTGCTGCAGTACAACAAGCAGGACCTGCCACGCGACCTGATCGTCGGCGCGGACGAGCTGGAGGACACGCTGAACTTCCGCGGCGTCCCCCATTTCGCCGCCGACGCGCTGCACGGTCCCGGCGTCTTCGAGACGCTGCGCGGGATCTCCGAGCTCGTGCTCAAGCGGCTGTCGGCGCCGAGCACCGCGGCCGCCGGCGCCGGCGCCGGCGGCCGCTGAGGAACGCGATCGCTCCCATGAAGTCCGACGGCCGCTTCCGCTTCGACAACTACGTTGTCGGCTCCGCCAACCGCCTGGCGGTCGCGGCGGCGCGCGCGGTGGCGGAGGCGCCGGGGGCGGCGTACAACCCGCTGTTCATCTACAGTAGTTCTGGACTTGGCAAGACGCATCTCATTGGCGCGCTGGCACATCAGGCGCTGCAGCTCCAGCCGAGTCTCAACGTCGAATACCTCTCGCTCGACGACTTCGTCGCCCAGCTGCACGCGGCCATCTCGGCCGGCGAGGGCGACGCGCTGAAGCAGCGCTTCCAGAGCGTGGACCTCCTGCTGCTCGACGACGTCCAGTTCCTCACCGGGCAGCGCGAGACGCAGAGCGAGATGCTCCGCCTCTTCAACGTGCTCCAGGGCGGCGGCCGGCAGATCGTCATGGCGAGCGACCGCCCGCCGGCCGAGATCGGCGACGTGGACGAGCGCCTGATCACGCGCCTCTCGGGCGGGCTCGTCGTGGACATCGGCGCGCCGGACTACGAGACGCGGGTCGCGATCCTGCGCGGCAAGGCGGGCGAGCGGAGCGCGCAATTCCGGCAGGGCGTGCTCGAGGAGCTGGCGACCGTTCCGTTCGCCAACGTCCGCGAGCTGCAGGGCGCGCTGAACCGACTCGTCGCCTTCCAGGGGATGGGCGAGCCGGTGACGCCGGAGGCGGTGCGCGAGATCGTCGGCGCCGATACGGTCGCCCGCGCGTTCACGCCCCTCCGCTCGACGCGCGTCACCGGCTCGCCGATCACGGTCACCGGCTCGGCGCCGCGCGTGAGCGGCGCCACGGCGACGGCGCCAGTCGCGCCGTCGCGCCTGACGCCGGCGTCGCCGCTCGTCCGCGCCGGCAACACACCGGCCCATCCGCTGCTCGCCGCCGCGTCGCCGGCGGCCACGGGGGAGTTCGCGAGCTTCGTCTCCGACATCGCCGTCGCCGTCGCCCAGCACGTCGAGCCGTGGAAGATGCGGATCGCCGAAGCGGTGGCGTACTGGAACGGGGAAGGGTACCGCGTCGCGGTGCTCGAGAAGGCGCTCAAGCTCGCGAAGGCGCCCGACGTGGACGGCCTGCTCGACACGTTCGCCGCGGCCGTCGAGCACCTGAAGACGCTCGAGATGAAGGTCATCGCGGTGGATCCCGCGCTCGGCGGCGACGCGCTGTTCCGCGACCCGGAGCGCGTGGCCGACGCCGAGACGCTGGTCGAGCGCGCGCTGCTCGGCGACACGCCGCCGCCCGGCCCGTCGTCGGCCTATGCGCGCCACGCCTATGAGGTCGGTCCGTCGAACCAGCTCGCGGTGAAGGCGGCGGACGAGGTCGCGGCCGAGCCCGGGCGCCGCTACAACCCGCTCTTCATCCACGGGCCGAGCGGCACGGGGAAGACGCATCTCGTCAACGCCATCGGCAACGAGATGGCCGAGGCGAGCGGCGGCGCGATCGTCGTCTCGTGCGTCGGCGCGCAGGAGTTCGTGGACGAGCTGATCGCCGCGCTGCAGGAGGGAACGGTGGACCGGTGGCGCGCCCGCTACCGCGCGACCGACGCCCTGATCATCGACGACGTGCAGTTCGTCGCCGGCAAGGAGCGGACGCAGGACGAGCTGTTCCACGTCTTCAACGCCCTGCACGACGCCGGCAAGCAGATCATCCTCACGAGCGACCGGCCGCCCAAGGAGCTCGGCGAGCTCGAGGCGCGGCTGCGGTCGCGCTTCGAGGGCGGGCTCGTCGTCGGCGTGCACGCGCCCGATCGCGCGCTGCGCGAGAAGCTGTACGCGCGCTATCTCGCCCAGGAGGGGGTCGCGGCCGGCCCCGAGCTGCTCGCGTATCTGGCGGATCGTCCGGCATCGAGCGTGCGAGAGGTGAGCGGGGCGGTGAACCGCCTCGTCGCGGCCGCCGACATGGCCGGCGTGGAGCTCACGCTCGCCTTCGCGCGGCAGGAGCTCGACGGCGGCACCGCCGGCGCGGCCGCGCCGCCGCCCGCGCCACAAGCCGCCGCCGGGTCCGCCGCCGGCGCCGCGGCGCCCGCGCTCGACGCCTTCTTCCTCGACGGGGAGAAGGTCGTGTGGGACTGGCCGGACGTCGGTGGCCGCGTCATCGAGGAGTGGAAATAGCCGATGGCCATCAAGGGAAGCCTCAAGGAGGCCAGCCTCCCCGACGTCCTCCAGCTGCTCGCGCTCGGCATGAAGTCGGGCTGCCTCAGCGTGACGCACCGCAGCAACTTCGGCTACGTCTACTTCGACAAGGGGCGCATCTCGTACGCGTCCATCGTCAACCGACGCGACCGGCTCGGCGACATCCTCGTCAAGAGCGGGATCGTCTCGCAGGATCAGCTCGAGGCGGCGGTGGCGCAGCAGGACGCGCTGCGCGAGCAGCGCCTCGGCGAGATCCTCGTCTCGCAGGGCGCGATCACGCGCGAGGAGCTGCACCGTCAGATCCGCCTCCAGATCGAGGAGGCCGTCTACTTCCTGTTCACGTGGACGCAGGGGACGTTCAACTTCGAGGCCGACGTCGTCCCCGACGAGCAGGACCTGCTCGTCTCGATCAACCCCGAGACGCTGCTGCTCGAGGGCGCGCGCCGCGTGGACGAGTGGAGCCAGATCGAGAAGAAGATCTCGAGCTTCGATCTCGTCTTCAGCGTGGACCGCGACCGGATCAACGCGAGCACCGCCGAGCTGACGCCCGAGCAGGAGCTGCTCCTCCCGCTCGTGGACGGTCAGCGTGACGTCGCATCGCTCGTGGACGCGTCGGGCCTCGGCGAGTTCGACGTCGGCAAGGCGCTCTACGGGCTCGTCACGGCCGGCTTCCTCCATCGCGTCGGCAAGACCAAGGCGGCCGAGCCGTCCGTCTCCGATGCGCGCGTGGACGAGCACCGCAACCTCGGCGTCGCGTTCTACAAGACGGGGATGCTCGACGAGGCGATCCGCGAGTTCCGCCGCGTCGCCGAGCTGCGTCCGAGCGACGCCGCCGCGCGCTTCTATTCGGGGCTCGTGCTCCTGCGGCAGGGGAAGTGGGCCGACGCCGCGAACACGTTCCACGAGGCCGGCGCGCAGCCGGGCGCGAAGGCGGCCGTCTTCCACAACCTGGCCTACGCGCTCGAGCGGCTCGGCCGCTACGACGAGGCGCAGGCGGCGCTCGCCGAAGCGACCAAGCGCGGCGGCGACTCCGATCCGCGCACGCTGACGTCGCTCGGCGCGCTCGCGCTGCGCGGTGGCGACGTCGCCGCCGCCGACGCCGCGCTGCTCGCGGCGCGACCGCTCTGGGGCAAGCGTCCGCCGTCGGGCGCGTGGTTCCACTACGCCGCGCTCGCCGCGGCGCTCGGCGGAGAGCTCGAGCGCGCGATCGGCATCCTGACCGAGGGCGCCGAGGCGCATCCGCACGCGGCGGTGCTGCTGAACGACCTCGCCATCCTCCACGAGCGCCGCGGCAACTACGCCGAGGCGGCGGCCGCCGCCGAGCGTGGCGTGATCGAGGACGCGGGCGTCGCGCAGCTCCACAAGAACGTCGGCGACTACCACTATCGCGCGAGCCGCTACGACGAGGCGCTCGAGTCGTACCAGCGCGCCGTGAAGGCGAGCCCGTCGCTCGGCGGCGACGTGTACTTCAAGCTCGGCAACATCCGCTACCGGCGGCAGGAGCCGGCCGACGCGGTGCGCTTCTGGGAGCGCGCGCTCGAGCTCGACCCGTCGAACGCGATCGTCCGGACGAACCTCGACGCCGTGCGGCGGAGCCTGTGATGTCGGATCGCGAGCGCACCCGCGCACCGCTGCCCGGCCCGAGGCCGGCGCCGGCGGCCGCGCCGCATGCCGTAGCCGCAGCGGGCGAGGACGAGGCCGGCTTCATCGCGCTCACCGCGAAGATCTCGCGCGAGCGCGGCTTCGGCTGCGCGTCGTACAAGGAGAAGTGCCTGCGGCGGCGGATCGCCGTCCGCATGCGGGCGGCGGGCACGCACACCTTCGAGGCGTACTCGCGCGTGCTCGACGGCGACCCGCACGAGTACGACAAGCTGCTCGACGCGCTGACGATCAACGTCACGAAGCTCTTCCGGAACTGGGAGACGTACGACGCCGTCTCGCGGCTCGTCGTGCCGGGGCTGTGGAAGCTGCCCACCGAGCAGATCCGCGTCTGGAGCGCCGGCTGCTCGTCGGGGGAGGAGCCGTACTCGATCGCCGCGCTGTTCGTGCGGCACGCGGAGTCGGTCGGCCAGCTCGCGCGGGTGCAGCATCGCGTGCGCGTGCTCGGCAGCGACATCGACCGCGGCAGCCTGGACGCCGCCCGGCGCGCGACATATCCGGAGGGCGCCTTCGCCGACACGCCACGCGCGCTGCGCGACCGCTTCTTCACGCCGGGCTATCCGGCGACGGTCGTGCCCGAGGTGCGATCGCTCGTCACGCTGGAGCGGCGCGACCTGCTGGCGGAGGCGCCGCCGCCGGGCGGGCACCACCTCGTCACCTGCCGCAACGTCGTCATCTACTTCGACCGCGCGACGCAGGAGGCGCTGTTCGAGCGCTTTCACGAAGCGCTCGTGCCGGGCGGATTCCTCGTCCTCGGCAAGGTCGAGACGCTGCTCGGCCGCACGCGCTCCCTCTTCGCTTCGGTGGACGCGCGCGAGCGCATCTTCCAGAAGCTGTAGTCAGACGCTCCGTCGCGCCTGGGCGCGGCGCCGATTGCATCGGCCGCCGCGACCGGCGACTCCCACCTCTCCGCTCGCTCGCATCCCGCCTCCGTGATCGTCGTGATTCATAGTGCAGCATCCCTCCTGACCGCCCGCCCCGCCTCCGCCGTCGGAGGCCGCTCGTGACCGGCACGTTCGCGGCCGCGCCGAGCGGGCGCGCCGACCGCGCCGCGCAGCGCGAGCATCGCGTGAAGGTCGCCGACTACGCGGTCGCCGGCGCCGGCACGACGCTGGCGACGATCGGGCTGGGCTCGTGCGTCGCCATCATGGTCCACGACGCGGCCGCGCGTGTCGGCGCGCTCGCGCACATCCTGCTGCCCGACCAGTCGCTGTCGCGCGACACGTCGAACCCGGCCAAGTTCCCGCAGACGGTGCTGCCGCTGCTGCTCGAGGAGATGCGCAAGCTCGGCTCGCGCGCGGCCGCCGGCGCGCTGACGGCGCGGATCGCGGGCGGCGCGAGCATGTTCGGGCAGCTGCTGCCCTCGGGCGGCATCAACATGGGCGAGCGCAACGTGGACGCGACGCGGCGCGTGCTCGAGGGGGCGCGAATCCGGATCGTCGGCCACGACACCGGCGGCGACTACGGGCGCAGCGTCTTCTTCGACGTCGGGGAGGGGAGCGTGCTGGTGCGATCGCTCCGCCGCGGTGACCTCACGCTCTGAGCCGGGCCGCGTGCACACGGTGCTCGTCGTGGACGACTCGGCGTTCATGCGCCGCGTCGTCACCGACATCGTGGACGAGTCGCCCGACTTCCGCGTCGTCGGCACCGCGCGCAACGGCTACGAGGCGCTGAAGCAGATTCACGCGCTCGCGCCGGACATCGTCACGCTCGACATCGAGATGCCGGAGCTCGACGGGCTGCAGACGCTCGGCTACATCATGAGCGAGACGCCGCGTCCCGTCGTCATGCTCAGCGCGGCCGCCACCGACGGCACGCACGATCCGACGATCCGCGCCCTCGAGCTCGGCGCGGTGGACTTCGTCCGCAAGCCGTCGGGGCCGATCAGTCTCGACATCGCCTCCGTCCGCGACCGGCTGCTCGACGCGTTGCGCGCCTCGACGCTCGTCAACCTGCGCGGCGTGCCGATGCTCGCGCGCCCACGTGCGGTCACCGGCGGCGCCGTCACCGTGAGTCGTGCGCCCGCGACCGGCGCCCGGCGCGCGGTCGCCGTCGCGTCGTCCACCGGCGGTCCGCGCGCGCTCGCCGAGGTCGTGCCCAACCTGCCGTCCGGCCTCGACGCCGCGGTGCTCGTCGTCCAGCACATGCCCGCCGGCTTCACGCGCAGCCTCGCCGACCGGCTCGACCTTCTCAGCCCGCTCGCCGTGCGCGAAGCCGAGGACGGCGAGCCGGTCGTGCACGACCGCGTGTACGTCGCGCCCGGCGGCTACCACATGCGCGTCTCGCGAGACGCGGCCGGCGAGCCGGTGATCGCGCTCGACACGTCGGCGACCGTCTGGGGCGTCCGGCCGGCGGCGGACCCGCTCTTCCGCTCGGTGGCGCGCTGCTTCGGGCCCAACGCCGTCGGCGTCGTGCTCACCGGCATGGGCCGCGACGGCGCCGAAGGGCTGCGCGCGATCCGGGACGCGGGCGGTGGGGCAGTCGTCCAGGATCGGGGGAGCTCGGTGATCTACGGTATGCCGCAGGCGGCGCTGGCCATCGCCGGCGCGGACCGCGAGGTACCACTCGGCGGCGTCGCCGGCGCGGTGTGCTCGCTGCTCGACACCCCGCGCGCCGCCCCAACGCGAGAGCTGCATCGATGACGAAGCCCACGAAGGACACCACCAAGGCGACGACCGAGCCGAAGCCGAAGGCGGCGGCGCGTAAGAGGAAGGCGGCCGCCCCGGAGCCGGTCGGGTCCGCGCCGGTCGCCACGCCGGTCCCCACGCCGGTCGCCGAAGCGGCCGTGGCACCGGTCCACGCGCCGGTGCCGTCCGCGCCGTCGGCAGCGACCGCGCCGTCCGCGCCGATCGTCGCCGAGCTCGCGCCGGACGCCTCGTTCGCGGATCGCGTCCGGTCGCGCACCGGCACGGCCGACCTGCTCGTCTTCCGCGTCGGCACCGAGCTGTTCGGCGCGGTGCTGACCGCGATCGAGGAGGCGCTGGAGCTGCCGCGGCTCAGCCACCTGCCGGAGATGCCGCCCTCGATGCTGGGCGTGATCTCCCTGCGGGGGCGGATGTTGCCCGCGTACTCACCAGCGCGTCACCTCGGCGTGGCGCTCGCCCGCAAGGACGCCGCCGCCCTCGTGCTGCGCGCCGGCGACCGCCGGGTCGCGCTGGCGGTGGACGACGTGGACGACGTGTTGACGGTGGACCTCGCCGGACTGCGTCCGCCGCCGATCGTCGGCGGCGAGGAGCGCGACGCGGTGCTGCTCGGCGTCGCCGACCGCGGCGGCGTGCTCGTCGCCGTGCTGGACGCGGACGCGCTCGTGACCGCCTGTCTGTTCGACCAGGCCCTGGAGATCGCATGAAGACGACCGACCTCGCCCAGATCGTGAGCTTCCGCCTGGGCGACGACCATTTCGCCGCCGACATCTTCTCGGTCGAGCGCGTCCTCCGGTACCAGTCGCCGACGGCGGTGCCGAACGTCCCCGACTGGATCGAGGGCGTCATCGACTATCAGGGGCGCGTCGTGCCGGTGATCAACCTGCGGCTGCGCTTCGAGATGGAGCGGGCGCCGATCGCGAACGACACGCGCATCCTCGTCTTCAACACCGGCGGCGACTTCGTCGCGGCCACGGTTGACGCGGTCGTCGAGGTCGCGCCGCTGGCCGAATCGCAAGTCGCGCCGCCGCCGGCACTCTTCCGCGGGCTCGCCGGCGAGTACCTGCGCGGCGTCGTCCGACGCGGCGACCGGCTCGTGATCTTCCTCGACGTCGCCCGGCTGCTCTCGACGAGCGAGCGGTTGACGCTGGAGCAGGCCGGCGCCGACGCCGTCGTGGTCGCGGCGTCCGACGAGGGCGTGCGGGCCGAGGACGCGGTGCTCCCGACGACGGTGCCGGGCGTGCCGGTCGAGCGTGGCTAGCAGCGCCGTCCCGAAAGCCGTGCCCGTGCCGCCTCCCGCACCGGCGACGGTGGCCGCCGAGCTGCGCGCGCGCCACGACGAGATCGTCGCGCGCCTCGACGGCGCGGACGCGTCGCGGGACCGCGACGCGCTCAAGGCGGAGATCGTCGCGCTGTTCAAGCAGGCGGAGCGCGAGCTCGCCGAGCTGACCGCGCTGCGCGACGACGTGAAGAAGCTCGCCGAGCGCTGGAAGTCCATCCCCGCGACGCGCCCGACGCTCTCCGCCGCCCCCCAGTTCGGCGCCGAGCGGCCGGCAGTGCACGCCGATCACATCGGCGCGTCCACGTTCGTCGAGAAGGGGTGGGCGCTCATCTCCGCCGGCGACCATGCCGGCGCCGAGGCCGCGCTCACGCGAGCGCTCGAGCTCTCGCCTGGCAACCCGCAGGCCGAGTCGCTGCTCGGCTGGGCGCAGATGCTCCAGGAGAAGTACGACGACGCGCTGCTCAACTTCCAGAAGGTGCTGATGCGCGAGCCGGCGAACGCGCTCGCGCGCATCAACGTCGGCTACATCTGCCTCAAGAAGCGCATCTTCGGCGAGGCGATCGAGCACCTCTCGAAGGCGATCCGTCTCGACAACGACCGCAAGGCGACGCTCTACGCGCACTTCTACCTCGGCCTCGTGTACCTCGAGCGCGAGATGTACGAGGACGCGCAGACGTTCTTCACCAAGACGCTCGCCCTGGGTCCGAACCTCATCGAGGCGTACTACGAGCTGGGCCGCGCCTACTGGTTCGACGGCGAGAAGGAGCGCGCACTGCAGACGTGGCGCGACGGCTTCGCCGCGAACAAGTTCAATCAATGGGGCAAGCGCTGCGCGGAGCTGGTGAAGACGGTGGAGGAGGGAGGCGCGCCGCCCGGCATCGTCTGACGCCGCTGGCGTGGCGCATCGCCGCGCTCGTCGTCGCCATGGGCGCTCTCGTCGTGGCGCCCGCACGATTCGCCCGTGCCGCGAGCGCGGCGCAGGACGATACGGTTCCCGCGTCATCGGCGCGCTTCGGCGCCGCCGTCCGGCTCGACTCCTCGCGGTTCACCGTCGTCGCCTACCCGGGCGACCTGAGGCTGGCGCGCTCGCTGCTCGCCGACGCCGTCCGCCGCGACACGTTCCCGGGACTGCCGCGGCCGCGCGAGCACGTGCTCATCGCGGTCGCCCCTGACCGGGCGACGTTCCGTGCGTGGGTCGGGCCGGGGGCGCCCGAGTGGGGCTCGGCGATCGCCGCGCCCGACCTCCAGCGCATCGTCATGCAAGGGAGCAACGCCGGCAGCGACGCCGGCGACCCGCTCGACGTCCTCCGCCACGAGCTCGCGCATCTGGCGCTGCACGAGGCGCTCGGCGAGCTCCCGCCGCGCTGGTTCGACGAAGGCTACGCGAGCTTCAGCGCGCGCGAGCTCGAGCGCGACGAGGTGCTCGCGACGAACGTCGCCCTCGCCCTACGTGGCATGCCGGCGCTCGACGCGCTCGACTCGGGGCTCGTCCGCGGGCCGGGCGAGGCGCAGGCCTCGTACGCGCTCGCCTACCGCGCCGTCGCCGACCTCGCGGCGCTCGATCCGCAGCGCGGGCTGTCGCTCTTCTTCCGGTACTGGAAGGAATCGAAGTCGTTCGACGTCGCCGTGCGGGAGGCGTACGGCATCACCGCCGCCGGCTTCGAGAAGCGCTGGCAGCAGCAGACGCGTCGCAGCTACGGCGCTCTCGCCCTGCTCGCCGACTTCACGCTCGGGATGCTGCTGCTGCTCGGGTTGATCACGCCGCTGGTTCTGGCTCGCCGTCGCCGCGACCGGCGCCGGATGGCGGCGCTCGTCGCCGCCGACGAGGCCGAGGCCGAACGCCGACAGCGCGAGAGCGTCATCGAGGAGCTGCTCCGGTCGCTGCCGCCGTCGTCGTCTCCGCCGACGACCGAAGAGCCGCGCTAGCCGCGGGTCGCGCAACCGCCACGTGCGCCCCTCCGCGGTACGCGCCTTGACGTGATTCCGTCGTGCGGCCGGAGCCTGGCAGCCGCGTCTCGAGCGACCGGAGGAGTCATGGCGGACAAGGAGCGGAAGGCGACGCGGCAGGGCGACGGCGATCCGTCGGCGGAGGAGCAACCGCAGGCCGAGGCGCGGGCCGCGAAGCCGAAGGGCGACATGCAGGACGCGCGGCACGGCATCCCCGGGAAAGGCTTCGACGCCGGCACCGGCTACGGCGGCGCCGGCGGCTCGAGCGCGTACAGCGGCGAGAGCAGCTACGGCGGTCAGGCCGGCTACGGCGGCTCGACGACGCGCGGCGCGTACGCCGGCGGCCGGTTCGGCCGGCCCGACGACCCCGCGGGCCCGTTCGCGGGTCACGGTGACCGCGTGGCCGGCGACGACAGCGACGCCACCGGCGCGAGCGACGGCAGCGACGCGACCGACGCCGGCGCGAGCGGGCCGGACGCCGGGGAGCAGCGCGAGCCCGAATCTCGTTAGGCGCCGGACCGACCGATCGCACGCCGGGAGCGGCGCGCGATCAGCGGCCGCGTAGGCGCGCGAGCCGCGTCTCGAGCTCGCGTGCGCGACGGTCGGCCGCGTCGCCGAGGCAGGCGGCGCGCGACGCGGCCCAGAGCGAGCCCTCGCGGCCACGGCCGGCGCGCGCGCACGCCGCGTCGCGCGCGGCGATCCAGCGGACCTCCTCGAAGCGCAGCCGCGCCAACTCGGCGGGCGCGCCACGACGCAGCTGCACGGCGAGCCGCGTGTAGATCGCGTTCAGCGGCGCATCGCGGTCGGCGAGCGTGGCGGTGAAGCAGGCGCGCTGGTCGCGCGCGACCGGCGACCGGCAGAGCGCGAGGCTGTCTCCGTGCGTGCGCGCGTAGCGAGCGAGGCCCGCCGCCGGCCGAACGGTCGCCGCGGGCGCGGCCGATCGCATGGTGTCGGGGGATTCGACCTCACCGCCGGCCGGCAGCGTGACCGTCGTCGGCGCCGCGGACGCGACGGTTCCCGAGGAGTCGGCGGCGGCGGTGTCCATGACGGTGCTGTCGGCCGCGGCGGCGAGCCGTGCGTGGCGCGACTTCGCGCCCTGGCGGACGGCGAGCGCCGCGACGAGGGCGAGCGCGAGCGGCACGGCGAGGCGCGCCGCCGGGCGGGCGGAGCCGTAGCGCGTCCGCAGCGTCGGTCGCGGCAGCGGCTCGGCCGCCGTCCGTGGCGGCGGCTCGGTCGCCGTCCATCCTCCGTCGCGCGCGACCGGCCCGATGTCGAGCGCGGGGGCGACGACGGTCGGCGCGTCGGCGTCGTCGCCGACGTCGTCGAGCGGTGCGTTGGCGACGTGCGCTGCGTCGTCCACCGCGGCCGGTGGCAGTGTCGCGCGCACCGCGTCGCCGAACGCCGCCGCGTCGGGCCATCGCTCGGCCGGGTCCTTTCGCAGCGCGCGCTCGATCGCGTCGCGCAGCGCTTCCGGCGCGTCGGGACGCAGCTCGGCGAGTGGCGCGAGCGTCTCGTGCCGCTGCTTGTAGATCACCGAGTAGAGGCTGTCGCCGTCCCACGGCCGCGCGCCGGCGAGCATCTCCCAGCCGACGAGGCCGAGCGCGTACACGTCGCTGCGCCCATCCACCTGCCGGCCGTCGATCTGCTCGGGCGCCATGTAGGTCGGCGTGCCGATCGCCGATCCGGTCATCGTCAGCGCGTTGTCGCCCTCCAGACTGCGGGCGATGCCGAAATCCGAGAGCAGCGCACGGCCGTTGCGCGGGTCGAGAAAGATGTTCTCGGGCTTGACGTCGCGGTGGACGATGCCGCGCTCGTGCGCATGCGCCAGCGCCGCGGCGACGTCGGTCAGGATCCGCGCGACGCGCTCGGGCGGGAACGCGTCGCCGGTCTGCAGCGCTTCGCGGAGCGCCTCGCGCAGTGTGCCGCCCGCGGCGTGCTGCATGACGATCGCGAGCGCGCCGTCCTCGAGCTGCTCGACGGAGTAGCTGCGGACGACGTTGGGGTGGTCGAGCGCCAGCATCGTGCGCGCCTCGCGCTCGAAGCGGGCGACGGCCTCGGGATCGTGCGCCCGGTGCGCGGCGACGGTCTTGATGGCGACGACGCGGCCGCTGGCGCGGGCGCGCGCCAGATAGACGGCCGCCATCCCGCCGCGGCCGATCTCGCGCAGAAACTCGTACTCCTCGTCGAGCGCCCGCAGGGCGGGCGCCGGCAGCGGAGCTCCGAGCGGCTCGCCAGACGACGTCGCCACCGTCCGCCTCCGATCTGGTGAGGGTCGCCGCCCGGCGTCGGCCGAGCCGGCCGACGCCACGGCCGGCGCCGCCCCCCTGAGGAGGCAGACGCCATGCCATCCGCGGCGGTGCGCGGTGCGCCGCTCGGTGGCGCGCGCGAAGTTTGCTCGCCATCATGCGCCGCAGCGCGCCATGCTGGCAACCGGCGCCACACCGCCGGGTGACTGACACCGAGGAATCGCAATGGACATGGAAGCGGGCGGCTTCGTCGCCCTCACGTCGTCGCTCATCTACGACTGGCGCTCGTTCCACCGCGAGTGCCAGCGCTCCCTCGGCTTCCCGGCCGACTACGCGGGAGACATGGATGCCTGGGTGGACTGCATGGTCTCGCTGCGCGACGAGACGAACCGTCGCGTGAGCGTCCACCTCGGCCCCGAGGAGATGCTGCAGCTCGAGATCGCCGAGATCGAGGCGATTCGCGAGCGCGTACCGGGCATCCTCGAGACGCTCGTGGAGGCGACCGCGGAGGTGAACCGCAGGTTCATGGAGTCGGGACAGCCGCCGGCGGTGACGCTGATCTTCGTCTGAGTCGCGCACGCGCCGAATGACGGCCGCCGTCCGACCTTGCTTGACTCTCCTCACCGTGAACTCTACTCTTCGCGCCATGCCTGAGACCGACGTCCAGACCCGCCGCCGTCAGCCCCTGCTCTGGTGGGGACTCGCCTTCGCCGCCCTCGTGCTGGGGTACGCCGATCTCGCGCGCGGTGGCGAGACACTGGCGGCGTCGCTGCTCGTGCTCGGCTACGTCGTGCTCATCCCGCTCGCGATCCTGCGCGGATAGCGAGCGACGTCGGACCGTGGCGCCGCCATGACGCGGCGCCCGCCGGGCGAATAGCTCAGCCGGTTAGAGCGCCTGTCTTACACACAGGAAGTCGGGGGTTCGAATCCCTCTTCGCCCATCGCGCCGTCCGTGCGACTCGCGGACGCCTGCGCGCCGCGCTGCCGCGGACCTCGTCCCATCGCTTGCCTCGCGGCGCAGGCGCCACCATACTTCGCCTCTGGTCACGGATGAGGCGGAGCCGGCGGCGGGGGCCCGTGCCAGCGCACGCGCCCGGGCGCGAATCTCGCAACTGAACCACCACGGCTCACGCGTGTAATCCGAACGTGAGCCGTCGTCGTTGGTAGTGCCGTCGCCGTGGGCGCAGCGACGGTCGCGGGCCCGTCGGAGCCCCGGCTCGACGTCATTCCGACCGACTCATGGGCCGAAGTCGCTGCGCCTTGGACCCTGGCGGACCCGTCCGGGTACGATTGTTCAACGTTTCGGAGGTTATCACAGTGAATGCACGGCAACGCCAGGCGCTGACGCTGGCCGGACTGCTCGCGGGACTCGCCGCCAGTGGCCAGGTGACCGCGGTCTCGGCACAGGGCTACAACACCCGGTCGCCTGACCCGACCACCCCGCGCATCATGGTCGCAGCGCTCAAGAGCTCGGGCGGCGACAAGAACCTCGGCGCGTCGGCCGCGGAAGCGATCCGCTCGCGCCTCAGCGCCGACATCCCGTTCAAGCAGCTCTGGGTCATTCCGAAGAATGACATCAACGCGACGCTCGAGGGCTCGGGCTTCTCGACCACCGAGCCGCTGACGCCGAGCGACGCGAAGGAGCTCGCCAAGAATCTCCGCGCCGACCAGTACCTGGACGGCACGGTGACGAAGACGGCCTCCGGCTACCGGCTGGAGACGCGGCTCGTCATGACGCGCGACAACACGGTCGCCCAGCCGCTCGGCGTCGCCGAGGCGGGCAACCTGACGTCGGCGGCGACGCAGGTCTCCAAGGAGCTCAAGGAGGCCATGAAGCAGCTCGACGCCGAGAAGAAGTGTGTCCAGGCCTACCGCGAGAAGAACTACCAGGCGGCGATCACCGCCGCCAATGCCGGCGTCGCCGCGTACCCGAAGTCGGTGATCGCCCGCACCTGCCTGCTCAACACCTACGCGGCGATGAAGCTGTCGCCCGACTCGATCATCAAGGCGAGCGAAGCGATCCTCGCGATCGACCCGCACAGCCAGACGGCGCTCTCCCAGGCCGGCGACGCGTACCGCGCCAAGGGCGACACCGCCAAGGCGATCGATACGTGGACGATGCTCGTCTCGGCCGACCCGGGCAACACGCGCGTCGTGGAGCCGGTCGTCAACGCGATCGCCGGCAGCGGCCGCGCGGCGCGCGCGATCCCGATCATCAACAAGGCGGTCAGCGAGAACCCCGGTGACCCGCGCCTGCTCGACCTACAGTTCCGCCTCCTCCGCGCGGCGAAGGACTGGAAGGGCGCGATCAAGGCCGGCGAGGAGATGGTCAAGACCGACACCGCCCTCGCCGACACCGCCTACTTCCTGAAGCTGGCCGACGCGTACGCGAACGACAGCCAGCCGCAGAAGGCGGCCGAGACGATCGCCCACGGCGTCGCCAAGTTCCCGGCGAACAGCGACCTGCGTCTCTACTACGTGCAGCTGCTTCGCGGCGCGGGTCAGAACCAGCAGGCGGCCGAGGCGCTGCGTCAGCTCATCGCCACGAACCCGAAGGCGCCGCGCGCGTACATTCAGCTCGCGCAGCTCCAGATGGAGCTGAACCAGGCCGACAGCGCCCTCTCGTCGCTCCACTTCGCGAAGACGAACGGCGACAGCGCCGCGATCGTCGGTCAGGCGGCGCTGCTGATCGGCAACCAGCGCTACAAGGCGGCGAACGGCACGAAGAAGCCCGAGGACTTCCAGACGGCGCTCCGCTTCCTGACGTACGCCGACACGAACCTGACGGACGCGACCCAGAAGGCGCAGGCGCAGTTCCTCGAAGGCGTCGTGCAGCTCTCGCTCGGCCAGCAGGCGCTCCAGACGGCCCGCGACCAGAAGTCGTGCACGGCCGCCAAGCAGGCCCAGGGCTACTTCACGGACGCCCAGATCAACCTGCCCAAGGGCGGCGTCTTCAACCCGGACGCGACCAAGCAGGCGCTCGGGGCCCTGAGCCAGCTGGCCCCCTACGCCGACCAGATGGCGAAAGCCTTGAAGTGCAAGTAGTCGCTCGGTAACCGCACCAAAACGCGCCCCCGGCCAGTCGGTCGGGGGCGCGTTGCATTAGGACCCCTCTCGGCTCTGCGCTCTTCTTCGACAGGATGAACAGGATGAACGGGATGTGGGGCTGTGTCATTCATCCCGTTCATCCTGTTCATCCTGTCCAGTATCCGCCGAGCGCCGAGCGCCGGGAGCGGCTGTTAGATTTCCGCTTCCTCCCCCGGCAGCGTCACCACGTGCAGCAGCAGATCGCCCTTTCGCACCCGGTAGTCGAGGACGCGCTCGTCCGACGGCTCGCCGTCCACGTTGACGCTGATCGGCTCGTCGCCGACGATCGTCACCGCGGGGAGCTGCGCGTACCGCACGGCGGGATGATCGAGGTGCTCGCCGCGGCGGATGCGCAGCGCGAGACGGGCGAACTCGGCGCGGGGCATCGGCTCGACGATGCAGAGGTCGAACAACCCGTCGGTGAGCGATGCGCGCGGCGTGATCGCGACTCCGCCGCCGGTGACCCGCGCGTTGCCGACGGCGAAGAGCACGAACTCGCCGTCGTGATCGAACCCGGGGCCCGAGATGCGCGCGCGGCGCGGCGCGAGCTCGCGCAGCTTGCGCGCGCCGGTGATCGCGTAGGCCAGCATGCCGAGCGACTCCTTCGCCTCGGCCGGCGTGTCGGCCGTCGCCTCGGCGCCGACGCCGCCGGTGGAGACGTTGAGGAAGCGGCGGCCATTCAGCTCGAGCGTGTCCAGCCGGCGCGGCTCGAGGCGGAGAATCACGTCCATCGCGTGGTCGGCGTCGCCGGGGATGCCGGCCTGGCGCGCGAAGTCGTTGGCCGTTCCGAGCGGCAGGATCCCGAGCGGCACGTCGTGGCCGTCCAGCCCGTTCAGCACTTCGTTCACAGTTCCGTCGCCGCCGGCGGCGATCACCGCCGTCACCCGGCGCGCCGCCCACTCGCGCGCGAAGCGCGTCGCGTCGCCCTGCTCCCAGGTCACCGACACGTGCACCTCGTGCCCCTTCGCGCGAACCCACGTGACGACGTGTCGCAGCGAGGGCAGGGCGGCGCGGGCGCCGTGGACGATGATCGCGTACTCTCGTTTGTGACCCATGACACTCGCGCCAATCGCGAAAAGCCGGCCAGCGGACGCGCTCGCCGGAGCGCCGTGCGTCGTCCTACCCCCGCGCGAACGATTCGGCTTGACCGCCTTCGCCGTGCGTCGCTAGTATGACCCTCCCCGCGCCGGGCGGCACGTGGGACAGCGAGTACCACGCGCCGGTGCTCGTCGCCGAATCTCTGGCGCTGCTCGGTCTTCCGCGACCGGGCGGCGACGACGGGCCGCGCGTGCTCGACGGCACCCTCGGCGGCGGCGGGCACAGCGCTGCGCTGCTCGAGGCCGGAGCCGAGGTGTGGGGCGTGGACCGGGACGCGGAAGCGATCGCCGCCGCGCGCGCCCGCGTCGCCGACGCCGAAGCCGCCGGCCGCTTCCACGCGGTGCTCGGAAACTACGCCGACGTGGACACTCTCCCCGCGCTCGCCGGCCTCCGCTTCGACGGCATCCTCCTCGACCTTGGCATCTCGTCTCATCAGATCGACGACGCGCGTCGCGGCTTCACCTTCCGTGAAGGGGCGCCGCTCGACATGCGCATGGAGGGCGGCGAGCGCGGTGACGCCGATGCCGACCCCGAAAGCGCGGCGGGGCTGCTCAACGCCGCCGACGAGCGCGAGCTCGCCCGCGTCTTCCGCGAGTACGCCGACGAGCCCCGCGCGCCTCGGCTCGCGCGCGAGGTCGTGCGCCGGCGTGCGCAGCATCCGTTCGCGACCAGCGACGATCTCGTGCGCGCCATCCGCGGCGCACTCGGGGCGCGCACCGGTCCGGGCGACTTCGCGCGCATCTTTCAGGGCGTGCGAATCGCCGTCAACGACGAGCTGGCCGGCCTCGCGCGGGCGCTCCCCGCGCTGCGCGACCGGCTCGTGCCCGGCGGGGTGCTCGCCGTCATCGCCTACCACTCGGGCGAGGACCGACTCGTGAAGCACACCTTCCGCGAGTGGAGCGCCGACTGCGTCTGCCCGCCGCGCCAGCTCCAGTGCACCTGTCGGGGGCGGGCCCTCGGCGCGCTCCTGACGCGCAAGGCGGTGGTCCCCTCCGAGGGCGAGGCGGCGCGGAACGCGCGCGCCCGCAGCGCCAGGCTCCGGGCATGGCGGCGCGGCGAGTAGCGCGGGGGGCGCGGCGCGCCCGAGGCCGCTCGATCGTGGCGCTGCTGCTCGTCGGTTTCGTCCTGGTGGCGGTGGGCGTCATCTGGAGGCGCACCTACGGCGTCGCGCAGTCGCGCGAGCTGGCGCAGCTCGACCGGCGGCGTCTCGACCTCCTCGCGCAGCGGACGCGGCTCGAGAGCGACATCCGCGACCTCTCCAGTCGCGCGCGCCTCGCCCCGATCGCGGAACAACGTCTCAGGATGCACGTGCCCAACGACAGTCAGGTGGTGATCCTCGGCGCGACGCGCGCGCCGGCGGCGGGAGCGAGCGGTGGCCGGCCGTAGCGCGGCGCGCCTGCGCCGGCGCCTCGACCGGCTCGGCATCGTGCACGGCGCGCTCGCGCTGTTCGCCGTCGGTCTCGTCGGCAAGGCGGGGAAGGAGCAGCTCTGGCGCGGCGCCTACTGGAGCCGCGTCGCCGAGCGGCAGCACTACCTGGCGGACTCGCTGCCGGCGCCGCGCGGCGAGATCCTCGACGCGGCCGGCGAGACGCTCGTCGAGAGCCGTGAGCTCGTGCAGCTCAAGGTCGCGCCGCGCGAGGTGAAGAGCCGGCCCGCGCTCGCCGCCGCGCTCCGCAAGGCGGGCGTCGCCAACGATTGGGTGAAGCGCGCCACCGACGTGAAGCGTGCCTGGGTCGAGCTGCCGGGGCGGTTCCTGCCGTCCGACGTCGCCCGCGTCGTGGCGATGCGCGGCGTCTACGCCGCGCCGGCGCTCGAGCGCGTGACGTCGGGCACGACCGGCATGCGCCGCGTCGTCGGCCGCGTCGGCCCCGACGGCACGCCGCTCGACGGCATCGAGCTCGCGCTCGACAGCGTGCTCCGTGGCGAGCGCGGGACGACGACCGTGCTGCGCGACGCGCGCGGCCGCAGCTTCGAGTCGCCGAGCGCACAGGGAACGGCGCCGCGCCCGGGCAACACCGTCGTGCTGACCATCAATCATGCGCTGCAGGGCATCTGCGAGAGCGCGCTCGACGACGCCGTCTCGCGCATGGGCGCCGACGGCGGCGACGTCGTCGTGATGGACCCGCACACCGGCGAGGTGCTGGCGATGGCGACGCACCGCGCCGATCCGCGCTCGACGGCGGCGACGGCGCTGAGCGAGCCGTACGAGCCTGGCTCGACGCTCAAGCCGTTCGTCGCCGCGAAGCTCCTCGAGCTGAAGCGCGCGCGCGCCGACGAGGTCGTGAACACCCACAACGGCACGCTGGTGCTCGACGGGCGCACGATCAACGACGCCGAGCCCGAGCCGACGATGACGCTCGCCGAGGTGATCATGAAGTCGAGCAACATCGGCATCGTCCAGTTCGCGCAGCGGCTCTCGCCGCGCGAGGAGTTCGAAGCGCTGCGCGATATCGGGCTCGGCGCCCCCACCGGCGTGCCGTATCCGGCGGAGGCGGCGGGCACGCTGCGCGAGCCGAAGCGCTGGTCGCGCACGTCGCCGGCGTCCATGGCGATGGGCTACGAGATCGCCGTCACGCCGCTGCAGCTCGTGACGGCCTACGCGAGCATCGCCAACGGCGGCGAGCTCCTCGAGCCGGCGCTGGTGAAGGAGGTCCGCTCGCCCGAGGGCAAGGTGGTCTATCGCCACGAGCGCCGTGTCGTGCGGCGCGTGATGCCCGAGGCCATCGCGAAGCAGGTGCGCGGCATGCTCGTCGAGACGGTGGCAAAGGGAACCGCGGTGGACGCCGACCTCACCAACTACGAGGTGGCCGGCAAGACGGGCACGGCCCGCCGCACCTCGGGCGGCAAGGGGTACGAGGCTCACCACTACACGGCGTCGTTCGTCGGATTGTTTCCGTCGGAGGATCCGCAGTACGTGATCCTCGTGAAGCTCGACAACCCGAGCGCGACGATCTTCGGTGGCAAGGCGGCGGCGCCGGTGAGCAAGGTGGTGCTCGAGGCGGCGATCGCGGCGCGCGATGCGGCCCTCGACCGCTCGTCGCTCGCGGCGCACGTGCGTGTCCGGCCGTCGCCGGAGAGCGCGGCGGCGGCGCGCAAGCCGCTCGCGCCGATCAGCGCGCCCAACGAGACCGCGGCCGTCGCGACGAAGGACACCGACGCCGGGCCGCCGCGCAGCGCGTACGTCGTCTCGCTCGGCGCCGCAAAGCCGGCGGCCGTCGCCGCCGCGCCGGCCCCCGCGCGCCCCGTCCCCGACGTGCGCGGACTGCCGCTGCGCAGCGCGGCCCGCGCGCTGCACGAGGCCGGCTTCCACGTGTCGCTCGCCGGATCGGGCGACGGTACCGCGCCGGCCGCGGGCACGATGCTGCGCGCCGGGAGCACGGTGCGTCTCTTCCACCCGCGGACGGCGGACTGACGTGACCGAGAGCGTGACGGAGTTCCGGATCGAGCGCGTCGCCGAGGCGCTGGCGGCGGCGGGGCTGCTCGTGGAGATGCGCGGTGAGATGCCGGCGATCGCGCGCGGCATCGTGGACGACAGCCGCGCCGTGCAGCCGGGCGCCCTGTTCGTCGCCGTGCGCGGCTCGGTGCGCGACGGGCACGAGTTCCTGCCCGTTGCCGCCGAGCGCGGCGCCGCGGCGGCGATCGTGGAGGATCCGACGCTCACGACGCTGCCCGCGCTCGTCGTGCGCGAGGGGCGGCGCGCGGCGGCGATCGCGGCCGCCGCCGCGTTCGACGACCCGGTGGCGGCGCTGCGCCTGCTCGCCGTCACCGGCACGAACGGCAAGACGACGACGGTCGGCATCCTTCGCCACCTGCTCGACGATCCCGAATCGCGCAGCGCGAGCATCGGCACGCTGGGCGTGCTGATCGGGAGCGGGGGCGTCGAGCTGCCGGGCGGGCACGGGCTCACGACGCCGGGGCCGGTCGAGCTCCAGCGCGTGCTGCGCGCGCTCGTGGACGCGGGCGTGCGCACGGTCGCGATGGAGGTCTCGTCGCACTCGCTCGACCAGCGGCGCGTGGACGGGCTGAGCTTCGAGGCGGGGGTGTTCACCAACCTCACGCGCGATCACCTGGACTATCACGAGACCATGGACGCGTACCTCGCCGCGAAGGCGAGGCTCGTGAGCTACCTCGCGCCCGGCGGTACCGCGGTCGTGAACGCGGACGACTCGGCGTGGGAGGCGCTTCCCGCCGCGCCGCGCACGCTGCGCTTCTCGACCGGCGCGCGCGTCGCCGACGTGTACGCACGGCGCGTGACGTTCACGCCGCGCGGCAGCGAGTGGACGCTGCATCTCCCCGAAGCGAGGCCCGCCAAGGTGCGGCTGCCGCTCATCGGCGACTTCAACGTCGCCAACGCGGTCGGCGCGGCCGGCGCGGCGTTCGCCGTTGGCGTGCCGGCGGCGACGATCGCCGAGCGCCTGTCGACCGTGCCGCAGGTGCCGGGGCGGCTCG
>DATMHT010000118.1:0-5450 GCA_035554795.1 Gemmatimonadaceae bacterium
CTCGATGCCGCCGACGTGGGGCATCATGACGTCGAGCAGGATCAGGTCGGGGTGCGGCTCCTGGGCGGCGATCTCGAGCGCCTGGCGGCCGTCGCGGGCGCTCACCGTCTCGTAGCCGCGCGCCTCGAGCCGCGCCCGAAGCAGCTCGACGTTGTCTTCGTGGTCGTCGACGATCAGGATGCGCGCCGGCTTCCGTGGCGCAGCGTCCGCGCTGGTGGCCTCGTCCGCACTGGTGCTCGCGGTGGCGGCCACCGCCCGTCTCCCCACGCCCGCGACGGCCGCTGGCTGCTCGGCCGTCGCGGCGCCGGGAATGTCAGGTCCCACTGGGCGTCCGGCCGAGGAAGCGCTGCACCTCGGCGACGACCGCGCGCGGCTCGCACGGCTTGGCGAGATAGCCGTCGCAGCCGACCTCCATGGCTTTCTCGCGGTCGGAGGCGAGCGCGTGCGCGGTGAGGGCGATGATCGGGATGTCGTTCGTGGCGGGGTCGTGCTTGAGGACCTGCGTCGCCTCCCAGCCGTCGATGATCGGGATCGAGATGTCCATCAGGATCAGGTCGGGCTTCTCGGCGCGCGCCTTCGCGATCCCCTCTTCGCCGTTGAGCGCCTCCGTGACCCGGTACCCGAAGTGGCGGAGGATCGTGGAATAAACGATGCGGTTATCCTCGTTGTCTTCCACGAGCAGGACGGTCTTACCAGTGTCGTTCATGCTTTCCCTCACGCGGGTCGCGCGACGGTCGTCGCGCTGCGACGGGTGAATCGGGGGTATGGCGGCGGTGGTCGCGTGGTGCGGCACGGCTGCTTCAGCGGCACGGAGGTCGGCAGCAGCAGCATCGCGTCGCACGGGAGGACCGGTGGGCACGAGCGCGAGGGGCAACGGCAGCGGGCAGTAGGCGGCGCCGCCCGCACCTCGCGACGCGCGCCCAATTCGCAAGATTCTTACCAGCCAGCACGGCTGCCACACATCGCCTGATTCCCGGAGCATTGACATGTCCTTTGCCGGCAACGCCCCCACTGACCCGCAGAGCACCGGCACGCGCGCCGGGTCGGCCTTCAGCACCGCGCTCGGGAACGCCCTCGGCGGCGCTCTCGGCGGTCGCCGCCGCGAGGCGGCGGCCGGGATGGCGGGGCCGGCACGTCGCGGTGGCCGGGCCGCCGGCGCGGCGGCCGAGGCCGGGCCGCTCTCCCGCCGCCGGGGGACGCCGAGCTCGGGATCCGACACCGACTGGGCGCGCGTCGGCGCGTTCGGGATGGGTATCGCCCTCGGCGCGCTCGTCGGCGCGGGCGCGGCGCTCCTCTATGCCCCGCAGAGCGGAACGGCGACGCGGGCCGTGCTCCGCCGCCAGGCGCGCCGCGTCGGCTCGCGCGCGACCGATGCCTGGGACGAGCTGGGCAACGAGCTCCGTGGCGTGGCGAGGCGCGGACGCCGCAAGGTGAGACGCGGTGTCACGCGCGGCCGCTGGGCCGCCGCCGACTTCTTCGAGGAGTAGCGGCCGGCCAGCGCCGGCTGCTGCCGGGCCGAACGCGCCGAGGGCGCCGGGAGCCACTCGCGCTCCCGGCGCCCTCGTGTTTCCGGCGCCGATCTCTCGCCGACGCCGGTTCGGGCGCGATCGCTCAGGTCGTCTTGGCGAGCTGACGCTCGGCGTCGCGCTTGTACATCGCGTCGTTCGGCTGCGAGGCCGGAAGCCGGGCGACGTCCTGGAATTGCGCGCGCGCCTTTGCCTTGTCGCCGACGTCGAGGTAAATCTTGCCGAGATCGAGGTGGTGCACGATCCCCTGCGGGTCGGCGGCGACCGACTCCTCCATGTAGCGGACGGCGCTCGGCCAGTTCGCCGACCCGAACACCTTCCCGCCGAGGAAGTTCTTGGCCATCATCCGCTCGAAGCCGCTGAGCCGCATGACCTCGGCGTTCCAGACCCCCATGATGTGCAGCGCGCCGGCGTGCTTCGGATCGTACTTGAGCGCCTCGAGCGCCTGCGCGCGGACGTCGGTCGCGTACTTGATGCGGTCGCGGACGCCGAGCGTGAGCGCGTTCCTGCCTAACGCGCGGGCGAGGTGAAAGTGCCCCTCGGCGTCGTTGGGCTTGACCTCGACGGCGCGCCGGGCGAACTGCTCGGCGCTCTTGTACAGCTGCGTGCGCCGCGCCTTGTCGGTCTGCGCTTCGCCGACGTCCACCGCCTCGCGCGCCGCCTTGCACAGCGCGTCGTAGTCCTTCGGGTCGACGGCGAGCGCCGCCTCGTAGTGCTTGAGCGCGGCGACGGCGTTCATCGCCACGTGCTCGCGGTCGCCGGCGGCGACGTGCTCGGCTGCCGACTGCGCGAGCGCCGCCGACGTCGGAAGGGCGACGGCGGCGGCGCAGAGCGCGACCGCCACCACGGCGGAGCGGATGCTCATGAGGACTCCGGTATGAAGTTGAAGAGCGGCGGGAGCGGAGGCGCGCCCGCCCGCGGTCCGACAGCGGAAGTCGCGGCGCGACCCCAGAGTACTGCTACCCCACAGGCCGGTCAACGGCTCAGTTCCCTCATCTCCCCCATCTCCCGACCAGCCGCGCCATGCTCGCCAACCGTCTGATCGAGCGCAAGCGCGATGGCGGGCGCGTCGAGCCCGGCGAGTGGCGCGCGCTCGCCCTCGCCTACGCCGCCGGTCACGTACCCGACTATCAGATGGCCGCGTTCCTCATGGCGGCCTTCCTGAATGGCCTCGACCGCGCCGAGACGAGCGCCCTCACCGACGCCATGCTCGCCAGCGGCTCGACGCTGGACCTGTCGCACCTCCCGGCCGCGCGCATCGACAAGCACTCGACCGGCGGCGTCGGCGACAAGGTGTCGCTCGTGCTCGCGCCGCTCGTCGCGTCCCTCGGCGTCGTCGTGCCGATGATGTCGGGGCGCGGCCTCGGACACACCGGTGGCACGCTCGACAAGCTCGAGTCCATCCCCGGCTTCCGTACCGACCTCTCGCTCGACGCCGCGCGCGCCCAGATCGAGAAGATCGGCTGCGCGCTCATCGGCCAGACGGCGGAGATCGCGCCCGCCGACCGGAAGATGTACGCGTTGCGCGACGCGACGGCGACGGTCGAGTCCATCCCGCTCATCGCCGCGAGCATCATGAGCAAGAAGCTCGCGGAGGGGCTCACCGGTCTCGTGCTCGACGTGAAGCGCGGCTCGGGCGCGTTCCTCCCCGAGCTCGAGCGCGACCTCGAGCTCGCGCAGACGATGATCCGCCTCGGCGCCGACCGCGGCTGTCCCGTCGTCGCCCTCGTCACGGCGATGGACCGTCCGCTCGGTCGCGCCTGCGGCAACGCGCTCGAAGTGGAGGAGGCGATCGCCGCGCTCAAGGGCGAGGGCCCGGCCGACCTCATGAACGTCACGTACGCGCTCGGCGCCGAGATGCTCGTGCTCGGCGACGTCGCCGCGTCGCTCGACGCCGCGCGGCGGATGATGGAAGTCGCGATCTCGTCGGGGCGCGCGGCGGAGAAGTTCCAGCAGATCATCGAGGCGCAGGGCGGCAACCCGGGCGTGGTCGAGGACCCGGCAGTGCTGCCGCAGGCGCGCGCCTGCGAGCTGTTCGCGGCCCCGCGGCGCGGGCTCGTCGCCCGCGTCGAGCCGAAGGCGGTCGGCCGCGGCATCATCGCGTTAGGCGGCGGCCGCACGCGCATGGAGGACAAGGTGGACCCCACCGTCGGCTTCGTCATCACCGCGAAGCCCGGTGACTGGGTCGAGGCCGGCGAGCCACTGGCGACGATCTTCGCCCGCGACCGCGCCGGCGTCGAGAAGGGGCAGGCGGCGCTGCGCGGCGCGATCGTCATCGCGGACGAAGCGGAGCAGCCGCTGCCGCTCATCTCGCATCGCGTGACGGCGGACGGCGTCGAGCTGTACGATCAGGAGTGAGCGGCCAGCGGGGCCGTGGCGGGCGCGGAGGGGCGACTATATTCCGCCGCTCGTCGCGCGCCGGGTCCGCTCCCGGCACGTGCGCTGCAGCGGTGCCCGGTGGCCCGCTCGCTCTCCTCACCATCCCTCGACTCGGAGTCGCGCATGAAGAACGGCAAGCTCGGCGCGCTCGGCGCCGTCGGCGTCGCGCTCGGCCTCGTGGCCCTCTACCTATTCATGGTGTGGGTCACCATGCCACAACCGACGGCCGGCATCGACCGCATCCACGCCGTCGTCGCCTGGATCTCGATGTTCATCCCCATCCTCGCGATCATCGCGATCCACCTGACCTTCGCGCGGATCATGTGGGGCGCGGCGCACGGGAAGCGGTGGAGTCGTTGATGGTGAGGGCCTAGGCCCTACCGCCGTCGGCCCTCGCCCTCCCATGCCCCTCCTCCTCCTCAGCCAGTCCGACGTCGAGATGCTCCTCCCGATGGCGGAGTGCATCGAGGTCATGAGCGATACACTGCGCACGCTCACGGAGGGTGACGCGCGGCTCCCGCTGCGCACGATCGTGCGGCTGCCCGATGGGCAGAGTGCCTTCGGCTCGATGCCCGCCTATCTCGGTCGCCCGGCGGCGCTCGGCATCAAGGTCATCACCGTCTTCCCCGGCAACGAGGGGACGCGCTACGACTCGCATCAGGGCGCCGTGCTCCTGTTCGAGGTCGAGCATGGGCGGCTCGTCGCCATCATGGACGCGAGCGCGATCACCGCGATCCGCACGGCGGCGGTCACCGGCGTCGCGACGCGGGCGCTGGCGCGTGAGAACGCGGCGACGCTCGCGATCCTCGGCGCCGGCGTGCAGGCGGCGACGCATCTCGAGGCGATGCGGCTCGTACGGCCGATCGAGCGCGTGCGCGTCTGGAGCCGGACCGCCGATCGCGCGGATCGGTTCGCGCGCCACGCGTCCGAGCGCCTGGCGATGGACGTGCGGCCGGTCGCGAGCGCGGAGGAGGCCGTGCGCGACGCGGACGTCGTGTGTACGGTGACGTCGGCGCGCGAGCCCGTGCTGCGCGGCGACTGGCTCGCACCGGGCACGCACGTCAACGCCGTCGGCGCGAGCCTGCCGACGGCGCGCGAGCTCGACGCCGAGGCGGTGCGGCGCGCGCGACTCTACGTGGACCGTCGGGAGTCGGCGCTCAACGAGGCCGGCGAGTTCCTCATCGCGAAGGCCGAGGGAGCGATCGGCGACGACCACATCGTCGGCGAGATCGGCGAGCTGCTCCTCGGGCGGATCGCCGGCCGGCGTTCGCCCGACGAGATCACGCTCTTCAAGTCGCTCGGCCTCGCCGTCGAGGACGTGGCCGCGGCGCACCACGTTCACGCGCGAGCGGTCGCCGGCGGCGTGGGCATGCGCGTCGACCTCGGCGGCGAGCGGCGCGACGACGCCTCGCCGGCCTGAGTTCCGGCGCGCATCTTCGTCTCCTCCCGATCATCCGAGACGACCGATGACCGCTCCGGCTCGCGAGCTGACCGCGCCCACGCTCGACCAGATCCGCGACGCCCAGCAGCGACTGCGCGGGATCG
>DATMHT010000119.1:0-3218 GCA_035554795.1 Gemmatimonadaceae bacterium
CTGCTCATGCACGGCGACATGGACGACAACGTCCATCCGGCGATGACGATCCAGGTCGTGGACGCGCTCATCAAGGCGAACAGGACGTTCGACCTGATCATCGCCCCGAACCGCCCCCACTCGCTCAACGAGCCGTACTTCATCCGCCGCCGCTGGGACTACTTCGTCCAGAACCTCATGGGCGCGACACCGCCGCACGACTACGAGATCGTCCGCCCGGCGGGCTCGGCCGACGGCGATCAGGCGCAGGGCGCCGCGGCGAGCCCGGAGGACGCGGTGCCGGACGAATGGATGGAGCCGGTGACCGTGTGGCTCGACCAGAGCCGCGGCGGAGCCGGCCGATGACGCGCGACGCGGACCGCAGCTCCCAGGACGCCGCGCCTGCACGGCGATACCCCTTTCACCGACCGTACTCGATGAGACACGCCCGCTCCCTCGCGGCGTTGGCCGCGACCGTCGCCCTCGCCGCTCCGCTGGGCGCGCAGACGCGCCTCCTCCGCTCGCCGACGGTGAGCGCGACGCGAATCGCGTTCGCGTACGCGAACAACATCTGGGTCGTGGACCGCGCCGGCGGATCGGCGCGCCGCCTGACAAGCTTCCAGGGGGAGACGACGAACCCGAAGTTCTCGCCCGACGGCAAGTGGGTCGCCTTCAGCGCGGAGTACAGCGGGAACACCGACGTCTACGTCGTGCCGACCGAGGGCGGACAGCCGAAGCGGCTGACCTGGCACCCGGCGCCCGACCTCGTGCAGGGGTGGACGCCGGACGGCCGGGAGGTCGTGTTCTCCTCGACGCGCGCGACGGCCGCGCCGTCGGCCGCGCCGCGCTTCTGGACGGTGCCGTCGGCAGGTGGGATCGAGCAGCCGATGCCGATGCCGCGCGCCTATCAGGGCAAGATCTCGCCCGACGGCAAGCGCGTCGCCTACCGGATGAACAACTCGTGGGACGAGGAGCGTCGCAACTATCGCGGCGGCCAGAACCGGCCTGTCTGGATTCTCGACCTCGCGTCGAACGAGGTCGAGACGCCGCCGTGGACGGACTCGAAGGACATGGACCCGGTCTGGGTCGGCAGCGACGTGTACTTCATCTCCGACCGCGATGGCGTCGCCAACGTCTGGGCGTACGACCGCGGCGGCAAGCAGCTTCGCCAGCTGACGAAGTTCACCGACTTCGACGTCAAGGCGCTCGACGCGGGCGGCGGCGCCGTCGTCTTCGAACAGGCCGGCTACGTCCACGAGCTCGACCCGAAGACCGGGAGCGAGCACGTCGTGAACATCTCGGTCGCGGGCGACTTCCCGTGGATGATGCCGCAGTGGAAGGACGTCACGCAGCGCATCACCAACCTCGCGCTCTCGCCCTCCGGCAAGCGCGCGGCGGTCGAGGCGCGGGGCGAGATCTTCACGATCCCGGCCGAGAAGGGGGACGTCCGCGACATCACCAACGCGAGCGGCTCGGCGGAGATCGCGCCGGCGTGGTCGCCCGACGGCAAGTACGTCTCGTACTTCAGCGATCGGTCGGGCGAGTACAAGCTGTACGTCGAGGCGCAGGACGGGCTGACGCCGCCGCGCGAGATCACGATCCCGGAGCCGAGCCGGTTCTACGCGCCGGCGTGGTCGCCGAACGGCCGCTACGTCGCGTTCCAGGACACGCACTTCCATCTCTGGATCGTGAACGTCGCCGCCGGCAAGGCGAGCATCGCCGACACCGACCCGTACTTTCACGCCGACCGCACGATCGTGCCGGTCTGGAGCCCGGACTCGCGCTGGATCGCGTACCCGAAGCACCTGCCGTCGCTCTACCGCGCGATCTTCGCGTACGACGTCGAGACCGGCGCGAAGAAGCAGCTCACCGACGGCATGGCAGACGCGACGTCGCCGGCGTGGGACGCAGGCGGGAAGTATCTGTGGTTCCTCGCGTCGACGAACTACGCGCTGAACTCGGGGCTGCTAGACATGTCGGCCTACGACCGGCCGCAGACGCGGGCGCTCTACCTGATGGTGCTGTCGAAGGCCGACTCGTCGCCGCTGCTGCCGGAGAGCGACGAGGAGGCGGCGCGCGCCGGTGCGCCGCCGCGCGAGCCGGGGCGTGAGGTGCCGAACGACGGGGGACGAGCGAAGCGGGACGCGGGAAGCGGGAACGATACGTCGGCGCTGGCGCGCGCCGAGAGCCCGCGTCCCTCGTCCCCCGTCCCCGGTCATCCCGTCCGCATCGACTTCGACGGCATCCAGCAGCGCATCGTCGCCGTACCGGACGTCGCGCAGCGCGACTACTCGCAGCTTCGTTCGGGCGCACCGGGCACGGTGTTCTTCGTCGAGGCCCTGCCGGCCACGGGGACGGGCGAGCGCGGGTCGGGCCCCGGCGCGGTCGGCGGCACGCTCCATCGCTACGAGCTGCGCACGCGCAAGGCCGCGCCGTACGTGCAGAACGTCGTCCAGTACGTCGTCAGCAACGACGGCAAGAAGCTGCTCTACCGCACGCCCGGTCCGCAGGTCGGTCTCTTCCTCGTGGACGCGACCAAGCCGGCCGCGCCAGCCGCCGGCGACGGCAAGCTGAACGTCCAGCTCCGCGCCTTCATCGATCCGAAGGCCGAGTTCAAGCAGATCTTCGAGGAGGGGTGGCGCAACCAGCGCAACAACCTCTACGTGCGCAACATGCACGGCGCGGACTGGCCGAAGATGAAGGAGATGTACGGCCAGCTCCTGCCGTACGTGATGCACCGCGCCGACCTGAACTACCTGCTCGACAACATGGGCGCGGAGATCGCCATCGGGCACTCGTACGTCCGCGGCGGCGACATGCCCGAGGTGCCGCCGTCCAACGTCGGCCTCCTCGGCGCCGACTTCACGGTCGAGGGCGACCGCTACCGCATCGCGAAGGTGTACGAGAGCGAGAGCTGGAATCCGGAGCTGCGCGCGCCGCTCGCGATGCCCGGCGTCAACGTCAGCCGCGGCGACTACGTGCTCGCCGTCAACGGCGAGGAGCTCAAGGCGCCGGACAACATCTACCGGCTGCTGGACGGCACGGCGAACCGGCAGACGGTGCTGACCGTGAACTCGCGCCCGACGATGGCCGGCGCGCGGCAGGTGACGGTGATCCCGGTCGCGAACGAGCAGGGGCTGCGCACGCGCGCCTGGGTCGAGCGCAACCGGCGCATCGTGGACTCGCTGTCGAACGGCAAGCTCGCCTACGTCTACCTGCCGAACACTGGGCAACCCGGC
>DATMHT010000120.1:0-19020 GCA_035554795.1 Gemmatimonadaceae bacterium
AATGACGCGCGCCGAGATCACCACTCCCGAAGTCCTCTCCGACGAGTCGGTCGTCGAGCTCTCGCTCCGCCCGCAGAAGCTGCTCGAGTTCATCGGGCAGCAGCGCGTGAAGGAGAGTCTGCGGATCTACATCGACGCCGCGATGGCCCGCGGCGAGACGCTCGACCACACGCTGTTCTTCGGCCCGCCCGGGCTCGGCAAGACGACGCTCGCCGAGCTGATCGCGCGCGAGCTGGGCGTCAACATCCGCACGACGTCGGGACCCGCGCTCGAGAAGCCGGGCGATCTCGTCGCGACGCTGACGAACATGCGCGAGCGCGACATCCTCTTCATCGACGAGATCCACCGGCTGCGGCCGGTGATCGAGGAGTTCCTCTATCCGGCGATGGAGGACTACAAGATCGACATCCGCCTCTCCGAGGGTCCGAAGGCGCAGACGATCTCGATGCCGATCGCGCCGTTCACGCTCATCGGCGCGACGACGCGGCTCGGCATGCTCACGGCGCCGATGCGCGCGCGCTTCGGCATCGAGCAGCGGCTGAACTACTACCCCACCGAGGACCTCGAGCTGATCGTCCGGCGCACCGCCGAGGTGCTGAAGGCGGACATCGATCTCGACGGCGCGCTCGAGATCGCGCGCCGCTCGCGCGGGACGCCGCGCGTGGCGAACCGGATTCTCCGCCGCGTCCGCGACTTCGCGCAGGTGAAGGCGAGCGGCCGGATCACGCGCGACGTCGCCAAGCAGGCGCTCGAGCTGCTCGACGTGGACGAGTTCGGGCTCGACGACATGGACGCGCGCGTCCTCAAGGCGATCATCGAGAAGTTCGACGGCGGTCCGGTCGGCATCTCGACGATCGCCGCGGCGGTCGGCGAGGACGCTGGGACGATCGAGGAGGTGTACGAGCCCTTCCTCGTGCAGAACGGATTCCTCCAGCGCACGCCGCGCGGCCGCGTCGCGACGCCGATCGCGTACCGGCACTTCGGCTACACGCCGCCGGGGAGCGCGAGCGTGCAGGGCGGATTGTTCTAGCGGCGGGCGGTGGGCGCAAGTCGAGGGGCCGGCATCAGTGCACCGATGCTGGCCCCTCCTACGTTCGTGTCCACCGCCCCCCCACCAACCACCGACCGCTACTTCACGAACTGAAAGTTCGCCCGGTGCTCCGTGCCGTCGGCAAGGCGCATGACGAGTTGGCGGCAGGTGCCGAGCCAGGCCTTGTCGCTGCTGAACGAGAGCGAGTAGTTGCCGGTGCGCTTGTTGTACGAGAGCGTGCGGTTGGTCACCGAGCGCGGCGCCTCGAGACCGCTCGGCGTCGTGCCGCAGTCGGGCAGAGCGACGGACGTCGGCGAGCCAGTGCCAAGCACGGCGAGGCCGCGGTCGCCGCCGAGGGAGAAGTCGAGCGAGATCGTGCTGCCCGCGCGCGCCTGGTTGAGCGTGGGCAGGTTGGCGAAGGCGTCGTAGCCCGTGAACGGGAAGACGACCTGCACGCTCCGCGTCACCTGGACCGCGGCCAGGTAGGTCGCGTTCCCCGCCTGGTCCGCGGCGACGGTGCAGCTGCCGACGCCGATCAGGCTCACCGTCGTGCCCGAGAGCACGCACACCGCCGGCGTGAGCGACGAGAAGACGACCGGATTGCCCGACGCGCCTCCGGTCGCGCCGACGACGAAGCTCGCGCCGAGCAGCGCCGGATTCGGCGTCGGCGACGTGAAGGTGATCGACTGCGGAATCTTCGAGACCGTGAAGTTCTGCGTCACTTGCACGGCCGCCAGGTAATTGGCGTTGCCCGCCTGGTTGGCGGCGACGGTGCACAGGCCCGTGGCGTTCAGGCTGACGATGCTGCCCGCGGCCGTGCACACGGCCGGCGTGAGTGTCCCGTACGTCACCGCGTTGCCCGACCCGCCGCCCGTGGCGTTCACGGTGTAGGTCGTTCCGACGTAAGCGGGGTTCGGCGCGGCCGTCGAGAACGTGATGGTCTGCGTGGCCTGCTGCACCGTGAATCCCTGCACGGCCTCGGGTGCCGGGGCGTAGTTCGCGTCGCCCGCCTGGTCGGCGGTGAGCAGGCAATAGCCAATGCCCACGAACGTAACGGTCGCGCCCGAGACCGCGCAGACGCCCGGCGTGGTCGACGCGAACACCACCGGATTGCCCGAGCCTCCGGCCGTGGCGATGAGCACGTAGCTGCCGCCAAAAGTCGCCGGAGACGGGGGCGTGGACGTGATCGTCACGTACTGCGGCAGGAGCAGGTTCACGTCGGACGGCACGAACTGGCCGTAATCGTTCGCGCCCCAGCAGGCCACCGTGCCGTCGCTCCGTCGCGCGCAGACGTGGTAGAGGCCCGCGCTCAGCTGTACGACACCGGTGAGGCCGGACGGCGGGCCGGTCGGAGCGCCCCTCTGGTTCGCCCCCCAGCACGTGACCGTGCCGTCGTCGAGGCGCGCGCAGGAGAAGCGGAAGCCGACGCTCACCTCGGCGACGTGCACGAGACCGGCGGGCGGCGCGGTCTCGCCGACGTTATCCGCCCCCCAGCACGCGACCGTCCCGTCGCTCTTGCGGGCGCAGCTATGAAAGCCGCTGGCGCTCACCTGGGTGACCCCCGACAGGCCGGGCGGCGGCGCGACCGACTCCGCGAGGTCGCTGCCCCAGCACACGACGGTGCCGTCGCCCTTCAACGCGCACGTGTGGTAGATGCCGGCGCTCACCTGCACGACGCCGCTCAGACCGACCGGAACGTCCGTCTGGCCGTAGGAGTCGTCTCCCCAGCAATAGACGCCGCCTCGGTTCGAGACCGCACAGGCGTGCGAGTAGCCGACGCTGATGTGCACGAGACCCCACAGGTTAACCCCGCCGGTCAGCACGCCATTGGCGTCGGTGCCCCAACACGTGGGTATGCCAGCCGCGGACAGCGCGCAGCTCGCGGCGTTGTCGCTGCCGGCCGACACCTCGATCTGATTCGCCAGGGCCGGCGTGAGATAGGCGTACGCGCCCCAGCACTGGACGGTGCCGGCGGCGAAGAGCGCGCACGACTGCGCGAATCCGGCGCTGACCATCGGGACGACACCGCCGCCGGCCGATGACAGCGTGGCGCGTGGAGCGTTGGGGGAGCCCGCTGCCGGACCGACCGGGTCACGGTCGCAGGCCGCGAACGCGGCGACGGTGCAGACCGCGAGTAGGCGTGCCACTGCCTTGAAGCGAGACATCGAAGTCTCCGTCGTGGGGGGAGGGTCGTGCCCTAGCGGAACGAGCCGAGCACGACGCGGGGCGCTGGAGTAGGAGACGCAAACGCCCATTCGCGTTTCTCACTCGCTGTCCCGGCCCCGCGACTCGTCTACCTTTCATGCGTGCCGCCCCTCGACCGCACTTCCGACTTCGACTTCGACCTCCCGCCCGCGCTCGTCGCGCAGACGCCCGCCGAGCGCCGCGACGAGAGCCGGCTCATGATCGTCGACCGCGCCGCGGGGACGATCGCGCACCGCCGCTTCCGCGACCTCGCCGAGCTCATTCCCCCGGGCGACGCGCTCGTCGTCAACACGACGCGCGTCGTGCGCGCGCGGCTGCTGGGGAAGCGCGACTCCGGGGCGCCGGCGGAGGTGTTTCTCCTCAAGCCGCTGCTGGCGCGCGGCGAGCGTGTGTACGAGGCGATGGTGCAGCCGGGCGCGAAGCTGAAGCCGGGCCGCGTCGTCCATGTGTCGCCGGAGCTGAGCGTCGAGGTGCTCGACGCGACCGATCGCGGGACGCGTGTCGTGCGGCTCGTCACGCCGCTCGCCGCCGACGAGGCGATCGAGCGCTTCGGTCACGTGCCGCTGCCGCCCTACATCCACCACGGCGACGACGCCGCCGATGTCGAGCGCTACCAGACGGTGTACGCGCGCGAGCGCGGCTCGGTCGCGGCGCCGACGGCGGGGCTCCACTTCACCCCCGAGCTGCTGGCGCGGCTCGAGTCGCGCGGCGTGCGGCGCGTCGAGCTGGTGCTGCACGTCGGCGCGGGGACGTTCAAGCCGGTGGACGTCGAGGAGCTCGACCGCCACGTGATGCACGAGGAGTGGTACGCGCTCTCGGCCGACGCGGCGGCGGCGCTCAACGCGACGCGCGCGGCCGGCGGACACGTGTGGGCGGTGGGGACGACGAGCTGCCGCACCCTCGAGAGCGTCGCCGGCGACGACGGGACGTTCCGGGCGGCGAGCGGCGAGACGTCCATCTTCATCCGGCCGGGCCATCGCTTCCGGGGCGTGGACAAACTGGTCACCAATTTTCATCTTCCGCGCTCGACCTTGCTCATGCTGGTAGCCGCCTTCGCGGGGTATGAGCTCACGATGCGCGCCTACCGGGAGGCGATCGATGCGGGGTACCGGTTCTACTCGTACGGCGACGCGATGGTGGTGGTGTAGCGGCGGGTCGGGGGTCGGGGGTCGGGGGTCGAGGTCGTCGCTGCTCCTGGGTGCCCTCGCGCTCCTCGCGCTCGGCGGCTGCGTCACGCAGACGTCCACCTACTTCCTGCCGACGCCGGGGCAGCCGCGGCTGACGAGCGACGACGCGCGCGACCAGCTCGACGCGGTACTGCGCGCGGAGTGCCCGCGGCTCCTCGGCGCGAGCAAGCCGTCGGGCGCGGCGAACGTCGGTGTGGACCTCGACCGCTCGGGCGACGTCGTGCGCGCCCGCATCACGCAGTCGAGCAGCGACGACCAGATGGACAAGGTGTTCGGCGCCGTCGCCGCGCGCATGCACTTCGCCGCCCCCCCCGCCGCCGACGTGAAGAACGACACCGTCGCCGGCCGGCTCCGCATGGGCTACTCCTGCTCGAAGGACGCGGCGGTGGCGACGGTGGAGATCCTGTGATGCGGGTGGCGGGTGGGGGGTGGCGGGTGGGCACTCCCTCGGGACATCCCGAGCGGCACTTCCCACCCGTCACCCCCCACCCCCCACGCGCTCATTGCCTGTGAGTTTCTCCTTCTCGCTGCTCACTCCTCCCGCCTCCCCGGCCCGCGCCGGTGTCTTCACGACGCCGCATGGGGCGGTGGAGACGCCGGCGTTCATGGCGGTCGGCACGCTGGCGACGGTCAAGGCGCTCGACCCCGACGAGCTGCGGGTGATGGGCGCGCAGATGATCCTCGCAAACGCCTACCACCTGCACCTGCGGCCGGGCGATGACGTCGTGCGCGACCTCGGCGGGCTGCACCGCTTCATGGCGTGGGACGGCCCGATCCTCACCGACTCGGGCGGATTCCAGGTCTTCTCGCTCGAGACGCTGCGGCGCATCGACGAGGACGGCGTCGAGTTCCGCAGCCACCTCGACGGCTCGAAGCGCCGCTTCACCCCCGAGAGCGTGATGCAGATCGAGCGCAACCTCGGCGCCGACGTCATCATGCAGTTCGACCACGTCGTCCCCGGCCAGTCGCCGGAGCCGCTGGCGCGGGAGGCGATGGAGCGGAGCGTACGGTGGCTGGCGCGGTGTCTGGCGGAGTTCGGACGACTCGAAGAGGCGGGTCGGGGGTCGGGGGTCGGGGCCCACAACGAGAATTCCGCGACCCCCGACCCCCGACCCCCGACTCCACAGGCGCTCTTCCCCATCGTCCAGGGCGGCATCCACGCGAACCTGCGCCGCGAGTCCGCGCGCGCCATTGCGGACATGCACGACTGGCGCGGCTTCGGGATCGGCGGGCTGAGCGTCGGCGAGGCGAAGCCCGACATGTACGCAATGCTCGAGGTGGTCCACGAAGCCCTGCCGGCCGATCGGCCGCGCTACCTCATGGGAGTCGGCTTCCCCGAGGACCTCGTCGAGGGCGTGCGGCGCGGCGTGGACCTCTTCGACTGCGTCGCGCCGACGCGCATGGGGCGCAACGGCACCGTGTTCACGAGCGACGGCCGGGTCAACGTCAAGCGCGCCGAGCACCGGCGGGATCCGCGGCCCCTCGACGAGCGTTGCGGCTGCGCGACCTGCCGCCGCTTCTCGCGCGCCTACATCCGGCACCTCTTCCTCGCCGACGAGATGCTCGGGGCGCGCCTTCTCTCCCTGCACAATGTACATTTCCTCGTCGCGCTGATGCGCGACGCGCGCGCCGCGCTCCTCGCCGGCACCTTCGACGCCTGGAGCCGCGACTGGCTCGCGCGCTACCACGACGGCAACGCCGGCGCGACCGCCGCCGGCGCCGCCGCTGCGTCCGCCGCCACGCCGTCGCTGCTCGTCCCCTGATCCCGCTCTCATGATCGCCACGATCGCCGCACTCACCACGGTCGCCACCACCGCCGTCGCCACCTCGACGTCGGCGCCGGCCGCGAACCTGCTCCTCATGACGCCCGGCGCGGGCAACCCGATGACGGGAACGATCGTGATGTACGTCGCGATCTTCGCCATCTTCTGGTTCGTGATCTTCCGCCCGCAGCAGAAGCAGCGGAAGGCGCACGACGAGACGATCCGCCAGCTCAAGCGCGGCGACGAGGTCGTGACGGCGGGCGGCATCGTCGGCGAGGTCGTGCACATCAAGCAGTGGAATCCGGAAGTGCCCGGCGCCGAGGACCGCATCACGATCAAGAGCGCGGAGTCGCGGCTCATCGTCGAGCGTGGCCGCATCGCGCGTCTGACGACCACGCCCGCGTCAGCGGCCGGCGGCTCGTCGTCGTCGCAGCCGGGCGCCTGACCCGCGAGCACGTCGCGCATGGCTCTTCTCCCGATTCACGTCCTCGGCGATCCGGTGCTTCGCGAGACGACGACGCCGGTCGCCGCCGTCACCGACGAGCTGCGTCGCCTCATGGACGACATGTTCGAGACGATGTACGCGGCGCGCGGCATCGGCATCGCCGCGCCGCAGGTCGGGCGCCGCGAGCGGATCACGGTCGTGGACGTGGACGACCGGCCGCTCGCCCTCGTGAACCCGGAGATCGTGCTCGCCGAGGGGAAGGCGAAGGGCGAGGAAGGATGCCTCTCGATCCCCGAGGTGTACGGCGACGTCGAGCGCGCGACGCGCGTCGTCGTGCGCGCCCTCGATCGCGACGGGAAGCCGTTCGAGGTCGAGGGCACCGAGCTCCTCGCTCGCTGCATGCAGCACGAGATCGACCATCTCCACGGCAAGCTGTTCCTCGACTACCTGAGCGTCCTCAAGCGCCGCTCGGCGATGGCGAAGTGGGAGCGTGAGCGCGCCAAGTACCCGTCGCTGCGCCGGACGATCGATCCCGTGGATCTGGCGAAGCAGCATAACGAGGAAGCACTGTAGAGGGCGCGGCGTACCTGATTCCGGATTCCTGCCTGCTGATGCCGGCTGCTCAGAGAGGCTGGCTTCAGGAGTCAGGAATCCGGAATCAGGTACGCAACCCACCCTCATCGTGAAATCGGACCTCGCTTGCGAATCCTCTTCTGGGGAACCCCCGACTTCGCCGTTCCGCCGCTCCGCGCGCTCCTCGGCGAGGGGTTCGAGGTCGTCGGCGTCGTCACGCAGCCGGACAAGCCGCAGGGGCGGTCGCGCTCGCAGCTCGTCGCGTCGCCCGTCAAGCGCGTCGCGCTCGAGGAGGGGATCCCGGTGCTGCAGCCGGAGCGGCCGCGCGGGCCGGAGTTCGTCGCGCAGCTGCGCGACCTCGCGCCGGAGCTCTCCGTCGTCGTCGCCTACGGCCACATCCTGCCGAAGGACGTGATCGACCTGCCGCCGCTCGGCACGCTCAACATCCACGCCTCGCTCCTGCCACAGCTCCGCGGCGCGGCGCCGATCCAGGCGGCGATCCGGCAGGGGATGACCGAGACCGGCGTGACGATCATGCGCATGGTGCCGGCGCTCGACGCGGGCCCGATCGTCCTCGCCGCGCCGACGCCGATCGCCGACGACGAGACCTACGGCGAGCTGCAGCAGCGCCTCTCCGAGCTCGGCGCGCTCGCGCTCGTCGAGGCGCTCGCGCTCATCAGCGTCGGCGCGGGGAAGGACACGCCGCAGGACGACAGCCGGGCGACCTTCGCGCCGAAGGTCGAGCGCGAGGACGCGCGCGTCCACTGGGACAACGGGGCCGTGGACGTCGCGCGGACGGTGCGCGCCTTCGATCCGCGGCCGGGCGCGTTCACGACGCTCCACGGCGCCGAGGTGAAGCTGTTCGGCGCCCGCGTCATCGCCGACCTGCCGGACGAAGCGCCGTCGGGCGCGCCGGGCACGGTGCTGACGCTCGGCGACGCGATGCTCGTCGCCTGCGGCGGCGGTAGCGCGGTGCGCATCCTCGAGGTGCAGCCCGCGGGCAAGCGACGGCTGACGGCGGCCGACTGGGCGCGCGGGCGCGCCGTCGCCGTCGGCGATCGCTTCGGCGCCTGAGCGAGGGGCCGCGCACGTGACGAGCGACGCGCGGTCCGCCGCACCCGACCCGACGACGGCCGCCGACCGGCGCGCCGCGGGGTCCGCCGTTCCCGTGATTCACGCGGTGACGACGGACGAGATCGTCGCCGCGCCCGACTTCGCCGACCGGGCCCGTGGCGTCATGCGCGTCCTCGGCGCCCGCGGCGCGGTCCACCTCCGTGCCCCGTCGCTCGGCGGGCGCGCGCTGCACGCCCTCGCCGCCTCGCTCGCCGGCGACGCACGGGCGAGTCGCTGCGCCCTCGTCATCAACGACCGCCTCGACGTCGCCCTCGCCGCCGACGCCGACGGCGTGCAGCTCACGTCGCGCTCGCTCACCACGGGCGACGCGCGGCTCGCGCTCCGCGGAACGCGCAGCCGGCGGACGCTGCGCGTCGGCGCGAGCGTGCACGCGGCCGACGAAGCGCGGGCCGCGGCCGCCGCCGGCGCCGACTGGCTCGTCGCCGGCCACGTCTTCGCGACCGCGAGCCACGCGGGCGCGCCGGCGCGCGGGCTGGCCTTTCTGCGGCAGATCGCCGCCGAGGTACCCTGCCCCGTGATCGGCATCGGCGGCGTCCTTCCGCGCCACGTGCCGCTCCTGCTCGCCGCCGGGGCACACGGGGCGGCCGCGATCCGCGGCATCTGGGACGCGGTCGATGCCGAACGTGCCGCGGCCGACTACATTTCCTCCTATGACGCGAGCAGGAACGACGGGGACGGCGGCGGCGGCGACGGAAGCGCGGCAGGGCACTGACGGCGCCTCGTCCGTCGTGCGCGTGGTGGTCAACGGCCAGCCGCGCACCCTGCCGGCCGGCCAGACGCTCGCCGAACTGCTGCGCGCGCACGACCTCGACCCGCGGCTCGTCGTCGTCGAGCGCAACCGCGAGATCCTGCGCGACCGCGACGCCTTCGCGTCGCTCGCGCTCGAGGACGGCGACGAGCTCGAGCTGGTCCACTTCGTCGGCGGAGGCTGAAAAAGTGGCGACGACGATCAAGGTCACGACGCCCGAGGCGCTCGACCTCCCCTTCACCGTCGCCGGGCGCGCGTTCCGGTCGCGGCTCATGGTCGGCACGGGGAAGTACGCGTCGAACGAGCAGATGGTGCGCGCGATCGAGGCGAGCGGCGCCGAGGTGGTCACCGTCGCCGTGCGGCGCGTGGACCTCGACCGCACGAAGGAAGAGGGGATCCTCTACCACCTCGACCCGAAGCGCTTCTTTCTGCTCGCCAACACGGCCGGCTGCTTCACCGCCGACGAAGCGGTGCGCTACGCGCGCCTCGGCCGCGAGGCGGGCTTCAACGACTTCGTGAAGCTCGAGGTCATCGCCGACCGCGAGACGCTGCTCCCCGACCCCGCCGGCACGATCGAGGCGACGCGCGTGCTCGCCGCCGAGGGGTTCAAGGTCATGGCCTACACGAACGACGACCTGATCACGGCGCTGCGGCTCGAGGACGCGGGCGCGTCGGCGGTGATGCCGCTGGCGGCGCCGATCGGCTCGGGGCTCGGACTCGTGAACCCGTACAACGTGCGCACGATCAAGCACCGCCTCTCGGCGCCGATCGTGGTGGACGCGGGCCTCGGCACAGCGTCGGACGTCGCGCTCGCGATGGAGCAGGGCGTGGACGCGGTGCTGCTCAACACGGCGCTCTCGTCGGCCGAGGACCCGTCGCGCATGGCGCTCGCGATGCGCCACGCGGTCGAGGCGGGACGGCTCGCCTACCTCGCGGGGAGGATGCCCAAGCGGGAGATTGCGGTTCCGTCGAGCCCGACATCGGGAATGCTCGGGGGATGACGGCGCTCTCCCGGGACGCGAGAGCAGGCAGGAACCAGGAATCAGGTCGGCATGCAACCCTGATTCCTGATTCCTGCTTGCCGGAGCCAGCCCGATGAAGGACCGTCCTTCGCCCTCGGCGACGGCGGGCATCACCGAGGCCCGTACAATTTCGGCCGACGTGCTCGCCGACCTGCGCGGCGGCGCGCTGCTCGATCCGAGCTTCGAGCGGAGAGCGGCGACGCTCGACGCGCGCGACCGGCGGTGGACGCAGGAGCTCCTCTACGGCATGCTGCGGCGGCGCGCCTGGCTCGACGCGCTGCTCTCCGAGCGCGTGCGCGGCGGCCTCGCGCGGCTCGATCCCGACCTCACCGACCTGCTGCGGCTCGGCGTCTACCAGCTCCTCTACATGCGCAGCGTCCCCGCCTACGCGGCGATCGCGCAGACGGTCGAGCTGGCGAAGCGGCGCCACGGCATCGGCGCGAGCAAGCTCGCCAACGCCGTGCTGCGCCGCGTGGACCGCGAGCGGCAGGAGCGCGGCGACGAGGCGCTCGCCCTGCCGCCCGATCCGTTCACGCACCCGGCGAGCGCGGCACCGACCGGCGCGCGGCAGCCGGACCCGATCGACACGCTCGCGCTCACGCACTCGCATCCGCGCTGGCTCGTCGCGCGCTGGGTGGCGCGGTGGGGCGCGGAGGAGACGGCCCGTCTGCTCGAGGCGAACAACGCCGAGGCCCCGCTCGTCGCCCGCCCGTATGGCGTGGTGCGCGAGCAGCTCGAAGCGATGCTGGAGAGCGCCGGCGTCCACGTGGACGAGGCGCCGCTCGCGCGCGACTCGCTCGTCATCCACGCCGGCGTTTCGCTCACCGAGCTCGGCGCGTTCCGGCAGGGGCTCTTCTACGTCCAGGATCCGGCGTCCACGCTCGTGACGCAGTACGCCGCCGTGCCGCCGGCCTCGGTCGTCGCCGACCTGTGCGCGGCGCCCGGCGGCAAGACGCTGGAGCTGTCGCGCACGGCGCGCGCGGTGTTCACCGCCGACCGGTCGTTCGCGCGGCTCGAACGCGTCGTCGCCAACGCGCGGCGGCTCGACGTCCACAACGTCTTCCCGTTCGTGGGCGACGCGCGCGAGCCGGCGATCGCGCCGGTGGACGCGGTGCTCGTGGACGTCCCCTGCACCGGCACGGGCACCTTCCGCCGCCACCCCGACGCGCGCTGGCGCCTGCGCATCTCCGACCTCGCGGTCATGGCCGCGCTCCAGCGCGCGATCCTGCGCGGCGCGGCGCGCGCGGTGCGGCCGGGCGGGCTGCTGATCTACAGCACCTGCTCGCTCGAGCCCGAGGAGAACGACGCCCAGGTCGAGAGCTTCCTCGCCGAGCACCGCGACGAGTGGACGCTCGAGCCGCCGCCCGCGGGCGCGGTGCCGGAGGCGGTGCTCGACGCCGGCCGCCTCCGCGTGCTGCCGCAGCGCCACGGCACCGACGGCGCGTTCGCCGCCCGCCTGCGCCGCCGCGCCGTCGCGCCCGCCACCGAGTCGTAGTCGCCACGACCCGCGATCCCCGAACCCCGACCCGCCTCTTCACGGAGCCCGCGTGAGCCCGGCAGTCAACTGGCGTGGAGCGACGCGCCGCTCCCTCCCGTACTTCATCGCCGCGGTCGGCGGATTTCTCGCCGCCTACCTCGTCGTCTTCTTCTTCGTCTTCCCGAGCGAGCTGCTGCCGAGCGACGGGAAGGTGCCGAACGTCGTCGGACTGAGCTTCGAGGACGCATCGCGCCGGCTCGACGCGGCCGGCTTCCGTCACAAGCTCGGCGAGACGCGCTACCACGTCACCGCGCCCAAGCGCACCGTCCTCGGGCAGACGCCGCCGCCCGGCTCGGTCGAGGCGCACGGCGCCGAGATCGTGCTCGACGTGAGCGCCGGCCAGCGCACGGCGATGGTGCCGAACGTCGTCGGGCTGACGCAACAGCAGGCGCAGGTCGCGCTCGAGAACGCGGGCTTCGAGATCGGCGACGTGACGTCGCAGCGCGGCAACGCGCCGCGCGGCCAGGTGCTCTCGGAGACGCCCGGCGCCGGCCAGACGCTCGCCACCCCGAGCGCCGTCGCGCTCGTCGTCAGCGGCGGCCCGGCGACGGTGACCGTCCCCGACCTCCTCGGCCTCGCCCTCCCCGAGGCCCGGGCGACGCTCGAGCAGCTCGGCCTGACTCTCGCCCCGGCGCGCGTGGACTCCGCCGCTCTCGAGCCACCGAACACCGTCACCGGCCAGACCCCCAACGGCGGCAACACCGTGCCGGCGGGAAGTGTCGTGCGAGTGACCGTGTCCGGCCGACAGATGTAGAGTTCCCACCTGATTCCTGGTTCCTGCTTGCTGATGCCAGCCCCTCAGAGAGGCCGGCAAGAGGGCGCAGGAACCAGGCATCAGGCAGGTGCCCCCCCTTACCTTGGTGTCATGACCGTTCGTATCGCCCCCTCGATTCTCTCCGCGGACTTCGCCCGGCTCGGCGACGAGATCGCCATGTGCGAAGCCGGTGGCGCCGACTGGATTCACGTGGACGTCATGGACGGCTGCTTCGTGCCGAACCTGACCTTCGGCGCGAAGGTGATCGAGACGGTGAGGAAGCTGACCGACCTGCCGCTCGACGTGCACCTCATGGTCTACGAGCCGGAGAAGTACTTCGACAGCTTCGCCAAGGCCGGCGCGTCGGTGCTGACGATCCACACCGAGGTGTCGCCGCACCTCGACCGCCAGATCGGGCGCATCAAGGAAGTCGGCTGCCTCGCCGGCGCGGTGGTGAACCCGGCGACGCCGCTGAGCCACGTCGAGGAGATCGTCGGCAACCTCGACCTGCTGCTCATCATGAGCGTCAACCCGGGCTTCGGCGGCCAGTCGTTCATCCCCGGCGCGCTCGACCGGCTGCGCCGCGCCCGCGCGATGATCGACCGCGCCGGCGGCCGCGCCGCGCTCGAGGTGGACGGCGGCGTCAACCGCGAGACGATCGCCGACTGCTGGCGCGCCGGCGCCGACACGTTCGTCGTCGGCAACGGCATCTTCTCCGCGGGCGATCCGGCGCGGGAGATCGGCGCGCTGCGCACCCTCTGCCAGCAGACCGCATGACCGCGCGCGGGCAGTGGACCGTCGTGCTCGGCGTCGTCGCGCTGCTGGCCGCCGGGCTCTTCGCGGCGACGCACTTCCTCGGCGAGGAGATCTTTCCCGTCAGCGTCGGCTCGCCCGCGCCCGACTTCCACGCCGCGACCATCCCCGAGCACGGCACGCCGGTCGTCATGCACGTCGCCGACTATCGCGGCAAGGTCGTCCTCCTCAACGTCTGGGCGACGTGGTGCGCGCCGTGCCGCGTCGAGATGCCGAGCATCCAGGCGCTGCACGAGACGTACGGGCCGAAGGGGCTCGAGGTCGTCGCGGTGAGCATCGACGACCCCGGGCAGGAGCGCGCCATCCGCGAGTTCGCGAAGGAGCTCAACCTCACCTTCCAGATCCTGCACGACCCGTCGGGAGACATCCAGAAGGCGTACCAGACGACCGGTGTGCCGGAGACGTTCGTGCTCGGGCCGGACGGCGTGATCCGCAAGAAGGTGATCGGCGCCGCCGACTGGAACTCGCCCGCCAACCGCGCGCTCATCGAGCAGCTTCTGGCCGACGCGCGCCGCTTCGCGCGCCAATGACACCGTCCGACGGCGCGGCGGGGCGTCCGCCGGCGCGCGGCCCGATCATCCGCGCGTTGACCGATCGCCTGCCCTACAAGGGCGCGGCGATCTTCTTCGCCGTCGTGCTCTGGCTCATCGTCGCGAGCGAGGAGAGCGCCGAGCGGCTCGTCCCGGTGCACATCGCGCCGCGCCTCGACAGCGGCGTCGTGCTCGTCGGCGATCCGCCGGCGGCGCGCGCGCTCGTCGTCGGGCGCGCCCGCGACCTCGTGAAGCTCGGCGACGCGCCGCTCGTCGTCCGCCGCGTCGTCACCGCCGAGACGCCCGACAGCGTGAGCTTCGAGCTGCGGCCGACCGACGTGGATCTGCCGGAGCGATCGAGCGCCGTCGTGCGCGACGTGCAGCCACACGTCGTGACGCTGCACCTCGCGCCCGCGTCCGTGGCGGCGCCGCGACGGCCCGCAGCGGCGGCGCCGAAGACCGCGGCGCGCCCGGAGTAGCGACGCGTGCCCATCCTCCTCGGCATCGAGACGTCGTGCGACGAGACGTCGGCGTCCGTGCTCGACGGCACCGGCGACGACGTGACGCAGCGCTCGCTCGTCATCCTGTCGCAGGACGTACACCGCGTCTTCGGCGGCGTCGTCCCGGAGATCGCGTCGCGCGCGCACCTGACGGCGGTCGTGCCGGTGGTCGAGCGCGCCCTCGCCGACGCCGGTGTCTCGTTAGGCGACGTGGACGCGGTTGCGGTGACCCACGCGCCCGGTCTCGTCGGGGCGCTGCTCGTCGGCGTCAGCTACGGCAAGGCGCTCGCGTACGCGCGCGGCGCCGCGCTCGTCGGCGTCCACCACATGGAGGGGCACCTGTTCGCGCCGTCGCTCGAGCACCGCGACGCCGTGCCGCCGTTCACCGCGCTCCTCGTCTCCGGCGGCCACACGCTGCTCGTGGACGTGCCGGCGTGGGGCGAGTACCGCCTCCTCGGCGCGACGCGCGACGACGCCGCCGGAGAGGCATTCGACAAGGTCGCCAAGCTGCTCGGCCTCCCCTACCCCGGCGGCCGGCACGTCGAGGCGCTCGCGCGCGAGGGCGATCCGTCGCGCCTCCGCTTCGCCCGCCCGATGCTGCGCGCCAACCAGCAGCGCGGCGAGCCGGATTACTACGACGTCTCCTTCAGCGGGCTGAAGACCGCGGTGCTGAACGCCGTCCGTGCCGCCGGCCTCGACGCCGACGCGCCGCACCGCGCGCCCGCCGCGGAGGCGCCGAGCGCCGAGCGCCGAGAGCCGAGCGCCGCCCCACCGAGCAAAGCCGACGTCGCCCGCGCCTTCCAGGATGCGCTCGTCGAGACGCTCGTCGAGAAGACGTTCCGCGCCGCGCGCGACTTCGGCCGCACGAAGGTGGTGCTCGGCGGCGGGGTCGCGTGCAACCAGACGCTCGTCCGCGCGATGCGGGCGCGGCTCGAGGGACGCGGCGTCTCCGTCTTCGCCCCGACCCCGCGCCTCGCCACCGACAACGCCGCGATGATCGCCCGCGCGGGCCTCTTCCGCTACGAGCGCGGAGAGCGGAGCGGCTGGGAGCTCAACGCATACGCCAGCCGGGACATTCCGGGTCTGGTGAGGTAGGGCTGCTCTCGGCACATATTCGACAGGATGAACCGGATGAACGGGATGAGAGCACGGCCACATCCTGTCCATCCTGTTCATCCTGTCGAACAGCCGAGAGCCGAGAGCCGCATTTCGATTCCTGAATCCTTCGCCGGCCTGTATCTTCCCCTCATGCCTCCCCACGAATCGTTCGTCCACCACCCCTTCGCCTTCCAGTGGGGTGCGTTCCAGGTCACGGGCTTCGGGCTCGCCGTGCTCCTCGCCTTCGGCATCGCCGACGTCATCGCGCGGCACGAGCTGGCGCGCCGCGGGCACGATCCGGAGCCGATCGGCGACCTGGTCTTCGCGGCGATCATCGGCGGGCTGCTCGGCGCCAAGCTGTACTACGTGATCGTCATCGCGCGCGACTTCCGCGAGCTGTTCACGCGCGCCGGCTTCGTCTTCTGGGGCGGGCTGATCGGCGGCATCCTCGCCGTCGCGTTCGTCATCCACCGCAAGAAGCTCAGCTTCGCGCGCATCAGCGACGTCGGCGGGATCGCGGTCGCGGCCGCGTACTCGATCGGGCGCAGCGGCTGCTGGGCGGTCGGCGACGACTACGGGCGCCCGTGGAACTCGCGCTGGGCGGTGAGCTTCCCGAACGGCGCGCCGCCGTCCACCGCCGAGAACATGTCGCGCATCTTCGGCGTGCAGCTGCCGCCGGGTACGCCCCCGGACGCCGTGCTCTCGGTGTATCCGACGCAGCTCTACGAGGTGACGCTCGGCTTCCTGATGTTCCTGATCCTGTGGCGCTTCCGGGATCACAAGCACGCCGAGGGATGGCTGTTCGGCTTCTACTGCGTGCTGGCGGGCGTCGAGCGGTTCATCATCGAGTTCTTCCGCGCGAAGGACGACCGCTTCTTCGCCGGCCTGACCGCCGCGCAGCTCATCGCGCTCGCCTTCGCGATCGGCGGCGCGCTGTGGATGTACCTCCGCCGCAACCCCGGCCCGAACGCGCCGGGCATCTACGCCCAGCGCGCGCGGAACGGCGCGGCGGCCGCGGCGGCGTAGGAGGAGCGGCTCTCGGCTGTGGGCTCTCGGCTCTCGGCTCGCGACGATCCGACAGGATGAACGGGATGAACGGGATGGGGACATGCTCCTCATCCCGTTCATCCCGTTCATCCTGTCCAACAAGGGCGGAGGACCCGCGGCTGCGGTTCGCATGGGTCGGCGGCGATCGGCTTACCGCTCGCTCCCGCGAATCGTCTCTTCGACGATGGCCTCCCTCAAGTACCTCGGCGAGTCGCTGTTCATCCTGAGCACGGTCGGGAGCATCGTGCGCTGGATCGGGCGGACGATGCGCGAGACGATCCCGCCGAGCGCGGCGGAGCTGTCGCCGGAGATGGAGCTGCCGTACATGCTCCCCGCCCTCCTGCAGAGCGGCGCCGCGCCGCCCGAGGCGATCGCGCGCATGTCGCCGGCCGAGCGCGCGGCGCTCTATCGCGCCACCTTCGAGGAGGGGGACCGCGCCGAGTCGCGACGCGTGCCGCCGGGCGCGAGCTGGAGCGCGAGGTGCGCCGAATGCGGCTTCCCGCTCGGTGCCGGCACCGCGCCGGTCGGCTACGTCACGCGATGCCCGCATTGCGGGAAGGCGCGGGTAACGGGTAACGGGTAAGGGGTCGGGCTCCGCGTTCCCGTTGCCGCTTACCCCTTACCCGTTACCCCCTACCGGCGCCAACACCCCCTCGACCACGCCGACATCCACCGTGACGTCCAGATGCGCGCGCGGCTCCGGCGCGGGAGCGGCGACGATGGCGCGGTACGCGAGCCCGCACTGGCGGCTCAGCACCCAGAAGTAGCTCGGCGTCTCGCTCGGGTGAAAGAGCTCGACCAGCGTCGCGCCCGGGCGGCAGAAGACGACGTTCGAGAACCCCGAGCCGTGCACGCCGAAGACGACGCGTGCATCGCGGAAGAGGCGCGCCTGCGCCGCGACGTCGTGCTCCTCGAGGTACACGGTCGTGAAGCCGTGACGCGCGAGCACCGCCTCGAGTGCGTCGTGGTTGGCGACGCGGCGCTTCGCGCTCCGCTGCCGGCTCACGTAGATGCGCTCGGGAGAAGTCGCGCCGCGCGACGCGCCGGCGTCGTCGGCCGGCAGCAGCGAGCGCACGAGGAAGTCGCACGCCCACCGCGGCGGGAAGCCGCTCGCGCCGGGGAACGACGGCAGCAGCATCCGCTCGCACTCCACGTGCACGCGCCGGTCGCTCTCGAGCACGCGGTCGGCGCCGATGCCGAAGCGCGCGAGCGTCTCGCGCTGGAAGGCGTGGCGCGTCGAGTTGACGGCGAAGCGGTCCACGCGGGCGAGGTCGTGGCCGGCGAGGCGAAGCAGCTCGAGCCGCGGCAACACGTCGAAGAGCCAGTGGTAGTACGTGTTGCCGCCGGGCGCCGACAGCACCGCCGTCGTCCCGCGCAGGCGCCGCGGCGCCGGAAGGCGAAAGCGGCGCATCACGCTGTGATCGTCGATTACGCCGTTGAGGTGCACGGTCGCCTCGCGCACCGCGCGCGCGTCCGCCGTCATCACCGCGACGCCCTTGCCGAAGAGCCGTGCGTCCGCGAGCTCGGCGACGAACGTCGCCGGCGCGTCGAACGAGGTGATGCGCGCGAACGGAGCGGGCGCACTCTCGCCTGGCGCCACAAGCGCGACGTGCGCCGGCGCGTGCACGGCGACGTACGACCCGCCCCCCGACGTCGCCGCCTCGCGCGCCGAGACGACCTCGTTGCGCGGCAGATGCGCGAGGCGGCGGTAGGGCGGCAGCGCCCGCAGCCCACGCACGACCGGCTTGCGCAGCGCGCGGTAGAACACGCGTGAGAGCCAGCGGAGATAGCGAAGGAAGGCGTGCATGGAGAGCCGAGGTCAATCGGCGGGCGCGGGTCGGGGGTCGGGGGTCGCGGCTGATGCTCGGCACGCGCCCGGCGCAGGCCTCGACCCCCGACCCCCGACCCCCGACCCGCATCGCGCCACCTCTACCGTCATCTCCGTCACCGCCCGCCCTGGAACCGGCTCCAGAACTCCGGCAGCTCGGCGCCCATCTTCCACTCGCGCTGCGCGACGCTGCCGCCGCGGAGCACCTTCGGCTCCTCCACCGTCACGAACGCGTCGGGGTCGAAGCGGTCCACGATCACCATGACCTCGCCGAGGTGGGCGCGCTGCACGACGGAGCTGACGATCTCGACGCTCCCCTCGCGGCCGAAGCCCGCCATCTCGGTGACGCCGTAGCCGCGCTCGCGCAGCGACTCGGCGATCTCGACCCCGCCGTGGCGCGACACGATCCGCACGGCCGTGAGCCCGTACGCGACCGCCTTCTCGATCGAGATGCCGACGATCGTCCCCGCCGCGTAGCCGCCCGCGTAGCCGAGCACGTGCAGCCAACTGTCGAGGTGCCGCACCGCGTTGCCGACGGCGAAGATCCAGACGAGCGCCTCGACGAAGCCGAGCACGCCGGCGATGCCCCGCTTCCCGCGAATCGCGAACAGCACGCGCATCGTGTCGCACGAGACGTCCACGATGCGGAGGCAGAAGATGAGGAGCGCCCCGGTCGGTGCGGCGAAGGCGGCGTCTATGGACACGTTGGGCGGTCGGCGGTGGGCGGTGGGCGCCGGCGGCGCGCGAAGGTGGGAATAAAGTAGTCGCACCGCGGTCTACTCCGTATTCGACTGCGTTCGCGCCCA
>DATMHT010000121.1:0-7211 GCA_035554795.1 Gemmatimonadaceae bacterium
TCCGCGCTCTACACCCGCGTCGAGCGCCTCGACGACTCGCGGCTCGCCGCCCGCGACGTCGCCCTCTCGGCGGCGCGCATCGCCGTCGCCTTCGACGGGACCACCGCGTTCCGCGCTCGCATCGTGGACTTCTACGACCGCCGCACTCTCACCTACGCGAGCAGCCTCTCGCTCCCGGGGCGCATCGCCGCCGTCGCCGACGACGGCGGCACGCTCTACGTCGCCTTCATGCGCCGCGGCCGCGCCGCCGTCGCCGCGTATCCGTATCCCGCGCTCCATCCGCCGGTGTCGCCGGCCGAGCGCGATTCCGTCGCCGACCGCGTGCTGACGCTCCACTGACGCCGCGCCGCGAGACTGCGCGACCGCCTTCGATTCCATCATCACCACCACCACGACGTGCTCCGCGCCGCGGGTCTCACCAAGCGCTACGCGCCCTCGGCGCCGCTCGCGCTCGACGCGCTCGACCTCGAGGTCCGCGACGGCGAGCTCCTCTTCCTGCTCGGCGCCAACGGCGCTGGCAAGACGACGACGCTCGACTGCTTCCTCGACTTCACGCGTCCGACCGCCGGCAGCGCCGAGGTGGACGGGATCGTCGTCGCCGCCGACCCGGTGGCCGCCAAGCGCCGCTGCGCGCTCGTCCCCGAGAACGTCGTCGCCTACGCGACGCTCACCGCGCGGCAGAACCTCCGCTTCTTCTCGCGGCTCGGCGGCGGCGATCGCTCGCTCGCCGGCGACGGCGCGGACGCGCTCGAGCGCGTCGGCCTGCCGGCGGCGGCGTTCGACCGGCCGGTGCGGGAGTTCTCCAAGGGGATGCGCCAGAAGCTCGGCATCGCCGTCGCCATCGCCCGCGACGCGCCCAACCTCCTGCTCGACGAGCCGACGTCGGGGCTCGACCCCGCCGCCGCCGCCGACTTCATGGCGCTCCTCGCCGGACTGCGCGCCGACGGGCGCGCGATCCTGATGTGCACGCACGACGTCTTCCGCGCCCGCGAGTACGCCGATCGCGCCGCCGTCATGCGCGCCGGCCGCCTCGTCGCCATCGTCGAGCGCGACGAGCTGCGCCACTGCGACCTCGAGGCGCTCTACCTCGAGCTGATGGCGGACGACGACGAGCACGGGCCACGCTTCCCCCGTCCCATGTCCCGCGTCCCGCTGTCTCCATGATCTGGCTCATCGCCCGCCGCGAGGTCGTGGACCACCTGCGCAGCGCGCGCTTCCTCGCGCTGTGTGCGCTCGCCGTCGTCCTCCTCCCGCTCTCGGCGTACGTGAACGCGGCCGGCTGGCAGGCCCGCCGCGCATTCCACGACGCGCTTCGCCAGGCGCAGCTCGCGCGGCTCACCGCCGCCGACTCGTCGCGCGAGGTGGCCGCCGACGGCGCCCGCGCGGGCGGCGGGCCGCGCTGGGGGTGGCGATCGGGCGAGGTCAGCACGGACGAGGCGCTGCGGGCCATCCGGCCGCCAGCGCCGCTCTCCGTGCTCGCCGCCGGCGACGACGCGTCGCTGCCGGCGTACTGGCAGTTCGGGAGCGAGGGCGTCGCGCCCGGGCCGCCGCTGACGAGCAGCGCCGCCGCGGGTTCCGACTTCGTGTTCGTCGTCCAGGTCGTGCTCGGACTCCTCGCCATCCTCCTCGGCGCCGACGCCGTCTGCGGCGAGGCGGAGAGCGGCGTCCTGCGCGCCGTGCTCGCCAACCCCGTCCCGCGCGCCCACGTCGTCGCCGGCAAGTACGTCGGCGGGATGATCACGCTGCTCGTGCCGCTCGCGATCGGCGCGCCGCTCGCGCTGCTCGTGCTCCGGGCCCGCGGCGTTCCCGTCGCCGACGCGGACACCTGGCCGCGCGCGCTGGCCTTCGTCGCCGTCGCCGTGCTCTACCTGTCGGCGATGCTCGCCCTCGCCATCGCCGTCAGCACGCGGACGCACCGTGCCCGCACCGCGCTCGTCGTCGTGCTCGTGGGCTGGGTGCTGCTGGTGCTCGTCGTGCCGCGCGCCGCGGAGCTGGTCGCGGCCGGCGTGCGTCCGGTCGAGCCCGAGGAGCTCGCGCGGCGCGAGCGGGCGGCCGCGGCCGCCGCGATCGAGGCCGATCGCGTGGACGCGCTCGCGAGCGTGTGGCGTCGCGTCGCCGGCACCGACGAGATCCCGAGCGGTCCGTTCCCGCCCGCGCTCAAGCGCGAGTACAACGCCGCCCGTGCACCGGTCGAGGAGGAGATGTTCCGCCGCAAGCGCGCCGCCTTCGCCGCGCTCGACGACGCGCGCGAGCGCGCCGAACGAGGGCGGCGCGCGCTCGTCGCCGCCGTGAGCCGCGCGTCGCCGGCGGCGACGTTCGCGCTCGCGGCGGCCGAGCTGGCCGGCACCGGGGATCGCACGCGCGAGCGGTGGCTCGCGCAGGTCCGCGCCCACCAGCGCGCGCTCGAGGGCGCGGCGTTCGACCGCGTGTACGGCGTCGAGCTGTACGACGCGCGGCAGCCGGGCCGGCTTCGCGTCACGTGGGGCCCGGACCCGAGCGATCCCGCCGACCTGCCGCCCGCGTACGCCGATCTGCCGCGCTTCGCGTACGTCGCGGAGTCGGCCGGTGAGGCGTTGCGGGCCGCGCTCCCCGACGTCGCCTGGCTGCTCGCCTGCAACGCCGGCCTGCTCGCCGCCGCGGTCGTGGGGTTCGTGCGATACGAAGTCCGGTGAGCGGTAGGCGGTGGGCGGTGGGCGCGTGCCTCGCGGTGAGCGGGAAGCGGTGGGCGGTAAGCGCGTGCCTCGTGCTCGGCTTCTGCGCGGGCGGGCGCGTCGCTGGCGCGCAGGGCGGGGCGGCGTACGGACAGCCACAGCGCGACGGCGCGGCGCGGGCGGCGCTCTCCTCGGCGGTGGCGGCGGCGCGGGCGCGGCTCGAGTACGAGCGGGCGGCGGCGGAGTACGACCGGTCGCGCGAGCTGCACCGGCGGCGGATGCTGAGCGACGCCGACCTCGACGCGCGGCGGCTGGACGCCGAGCGTGCCCGGCTCGCGTACGTCGAGGAGTCGCTCGCCGCCGCCGCGCCGCACGTCACGATCGAGCGCGCCGCCAAGGAGCGCACGCGCGACGGCCGCACGACCGTGCGCCTGACGCTGCGCAACGCGTCGTCGGGCGCCGGGCCGCTCGCGTTAGGCGCAGCGCGCGCGCGTCCCGCCTACGCCGCCGCGGACGACTCCGCGTCACCGCCGGACGCGCTCGACACGGGTGACTCGCTCGACGCGCTCGTGCAGCGCGTCGTCGGCGGCGGTGTCATCCGCGACCTGTTCGTCAGTCTCAAGGCCGACCCGGGCGCGAACGGCACGACGATCTCGATCCCGTACGAGCGCCACGTCGCGGCGCTGCGGCGCGGGCGGGCGGCGACGATCGTCTTCGAGCTGTACCGCGACGTGCCGGATCTCGTCGTGTCGGTGAGCTACGGCGACCGCGTCGAGGAGCGGCGCGTCTTCCTCGACCGCGCGGCGGGAGCGGCCGGCGCGGCGCGCTTTGCGGTGCAGTCCGCGCAGCTCTCGCAGGAAGCCGACCTCGGCGCGCAGGCGATCTTCGACCTACGCGTGGACCGCCTCGCCGCCGCCGACGCGGCGCGGCTGGTCGTGGACGGCATGGCGCCGGGCGTCGCGTACGAGCTCCGCGACCCGGAGTCGAAGGCGCGGCTGACGCAGATCCGCTTCGGCGACGGCGAGGAGACGCGGCGGCTGCAGCTCGTCGTCGCGCTGCCGCAGCGCGCCACCGCCGCCGTCCGCGCCGACGTGCCGCTCCGCTTCGCCGTCGTCGCGCGCGCCGGTGACGTGGCCGACGACACCGCCGACACGTCGCGCGGTGGCAGCCGACCCGGCGACGCCGGCCGCGTCGCGCTCGAGCTGGTGCCGCGCGGGCTGCCGCGCGTCGAGCTGCGGGCGATTAACCTCTATCACGAGCTCGCCGCGGGCGACTCGGCGGTCACCGAGGTCGTCGTCCGCAACAGCGGCAGCCGCGCGCTGGACGCGCTTCAGCTCCGCGCCGACGCGCCCCCCGGGTGGCGCGTCGAGTTCGCGCCGCCGGCGATCCCCGCGCTCGCCGTGGACGCCGAGCGTCCGGTGCGCCTCGTCGTGCACGCCCCGCGCGACGCGAGCGTCGGCGACTACGAGGCCCGCGTCCGCGTCGCCTCCGCCGCCGCGGATCATCGCGTGGAGACGGAGGACAAGGTGCTGCGGCTGCACGTGGCCGACGGTGCGTCCGTCGCGGGGACGGTGGTGGTGATCGGGCTGGTGGTGGCGGGCGCGGGGGGCGCGGCGGTGGTTGGGCGGCGGTGGATGAGGCGGTGAGCTGCGAGACCCGCTGGTCTTGGGGGCTCGGGGCTCGGGGCTCGGGACTCGCGACCGGGGGCTCGGGGCTCGGGACTCGCGAGCGGTTTCGGGTCTCCGGTTTCGAACTCCGGCGGGACGGAGCCTCCCGAGGTCCGCGATCCCCGAGCCCCGAGTCCCGAGCCCCTGCGGGTCCCGACCCGTGTCCCCTATCTTTGTGTCATGGCCCCGCCCAACCCCCAGCGCGCCCTCCGCAAGGCGATCCAGGAGCGCGCGTTCGATCCCGCCTACTACTTCTACGGCGAGGACGACTTCCTCAAGGAAGCGGCCGTGCGCGATCTCGTGGACGCGGCGGTGGATAAGGCGACGCGCGACTTCAACCTCGACGTGCGTCGTGGCGGGGAGCTCGACGGAGAGACGCTCGCCGTCCTCCTCGGCACGCTGCCGATGATGGCCGAGCGGCGGATGGTCGTCGTGCGCGACGTCGCCGCGCTGAAGAAGGACGCGCGCACCGCGCTCGACCGCTACCTCGAGCGGCCGTCGCCGGATACGGTCGTGCTGCTCGTCGCGCCGGCCGGCACGAAGGCCGACAAGGCGCTCTGCGACCGCGCGACGGCGCTCGAGTTCGCGCCGCTCACCGGCGACCGGCTGCCGAAGTGGATCGCGCACTACGTGTCCACGGAGCTCGGCGCGTCCATCACCGACGAGGCGGCGGCGCTGCTCCAGAGCGCGGTCGGGGGCGAGCTGCCGCAGCTCGCCGCGGAGCTCGACAAGCTCGCCAGCTACACGAACGGCGGCGAGATCGACGAGCACGCGGTGAGCGAGGTCGTCGGCGTCCGCCGCGGCGAGACGCTCGGCGACCTGCTCGACCGCGTCGCGATGCGCGACGCCACCGGCGCGCTCGCCCTCGTGGACCACGTGCTGTCGCAGCCGAAGACGAGCGCGGTGCAGGTGGTGATGGCGCTCGCGACGCAGACGCTGGCGATCGCCTGGGGGCAGGCGATGCGCCAGAGCGGCACGTCGCCGGGCGCGCTCGCGAAGGGCTACTTCGACCTCCTCAAGGAAGGCGGCAGCTACCCGGGCCGCCCGTGGGGCGAGGCCGCGTCGGCGTGGACGAAGGCGGTGGACCGCTGGGACGCCGCGAGCCTCGACCGCGCCCTCGACCTCCTCCTCGCCGCCGACGTCGCGCTCAAGGAGTCGAAGATCTCGTCCGAGGAACAGATCCTCGCCTCGCTCGTGCTCGCGCTATGCGCTGGAGAGACACAGCGCGGGGCGGCGTAGAGAAGAAGGGCAGTCGTTGGTCGTTGGTATCTGGTGATTGGTGCTCAACGACGGCGCGCGGAGGCTGACTCCAGCGCGCCGTCGTTGGGAGCCGACGACCGGCCACCAACCACCAACGACTGCCGTCGCCCCGACCCGCGCTCTGGCCTTTCCCCGCCCTTCGTTGTAGAAGTAGGTTCCCCCGCCGCCTCCCCGGTCGTCGAGATGACGGCCCGGCCCGTTGCACGCCCGTAGGACCCGCAGAGCCCTCCGCATGCGCAGCCCGTCGTCCCCGCTCGTCAGCGTCGCCGTCTCCCTCCTCGCGGCGCTCGCCCTCGTCCAGCGCCCGGTGGCGGCGCAGGAGCTCCAGCAGCCGGTCGTCGTGCGCGGCGTCGCCGCGACGCCGGAGGCCGCGCGCGCCGCCGCCGCCTTCGCGCGCGCGCAGCGGCTCGTGGCGGAGGGGCAGGGGGCGGCGGGGCGCGCCGTCGTGGATTCCACCATCGCGGCCACCGACTCGACGAGCCCGGTGTTCGCCGAAGGGATCTTCTGGCGGGCCTCGCTCGCCGCGGCCGCCGCCGACGCCGAGCGCGACTACCGGACGCTGGCCGTCGAGTACCCGCTCTCGCCCCGCTCGGCCGACGCGCTGCTGCGGCTGGCGCAGCTCGAGATGGCGCGCGGCGACCGTGCGCTGGCGGTGAAGCACCTCGAGCGGCTGACGCTCGAGCACCCGACGAGCCCGGCGCGACCGCGCGCGTCGTACTGGATGGCGCGCGTCTACTTCGAGAGCGCCGACGTCCCGCACGCCTGTGCCGCGCTCGACGCCGCGCGCGCCGGCGCCGCGCCGAACGAGATCGCCCTGCGCGGACAGATCGACGCGTACGCGCCGCGCTGCAAGGGCGTCGCGCCGCCGGCCGGCGCGGCGTTCGTCGGCGCCGCGGTGCGCGACACGGCGCACGCGGTCGCCGCGGCGACCGCGCCGAGCACGCCGCCCGCCACGGCCGGCGCGCCCGCGCCCGCCGCGACCGCGCCGCTCGACGCGGCCGGCACGAAGACGCACTCGGCGGCCGGCGCGCGCGTGGTGACACGCGACACGATCTCCATCTTCGCGGGCGCCGCGCTCCCCTCGGCGCGGACGACGATGCCCGCCGCGGTCGCGACCTCGCCGGTGTCCTCGCCGGCTGCGAAGACCGTGTCGCCGAACGCCGCACCTACGAACGCCGCGCCGGCGCCCGTCACCGTCGCACCCGCGGCGTCCCGCGCGCCCGCGACGACCGAGGTGCCCGCGGCCCCGTTCCCGGCGGTCGTCGCGGCGTCGGCTGCGTCGACTTCGGCGCCGGCGTCGGCCGCGCCGTCCGTGTCGACGGCGGCGCCCGCGGCCGCAACCGCGCCTGACGTGAAGCGCGCGGCTGCATCCGTGCCCGACACGAAGCCGGCCGCGCCCGCGCCGGCGATGTCGGCGGCCGCGCCGGCGCCCGCGCGAAGCATGCTCGCCACGGCGGCCGACGCTCACGCCCCGGCGGCCGCGCCGGCGCCTGACGCGACGCGGGGCGCGGCACGCGTCGTCTACGCCGTGCAGATCGCCGCGTTCGATGCGGCCGCGCCGGCCGAGGCGCTGGTGGCGCGGCTGCGCGCGCGCGGGATGGACGCGCGGGTGAGCGGTACGTCGGCGCCGTTC
>DATMHT010000122.1:0-12710 GCA_035554795.1 Gemmatimonadaceae bacterium
AAGCGGCGAGCGCCCGAAGTCCGTGCAGCAACCCGGGGCAACCCGGGGGCAAGCGGCCGAAGGCGAGCGTCGTGACTGGGGCGAAGTCGTAACAAGGTAGCCGTAGGGGAACCTGCGGCTGGATCACCTCCTTTCCGGAGCATGGCGAGTAACCGTCTGCGGCGCGCAAGCGTCGTGCACGACGAAAGCCGCTCGGATGTCGCGCCATCGACACGAGTCACATTCGATTTCCATAAATGCCAGGCCCCGGCCGCTCTCACGAGTGACCGGGGCTTGGTGTTTAACCACGCGTCGCGGCATCAGCGCTCGCGTTCGTGCTTGCACGGCCGCACGGCCGCGTGCCGCCGAAGCTAGAAGGTCAGACGGCCACGCAGCGCGAGCCCGAGACGGGGCGCGGCCGTCTCGTCGGCACGCGTCAGCGCCGGCTCGAGACGCATGGCGAGGGACCGGTCGCCTCGTCCGTTAATGGTCGCATCCGCGAAGCGCGCGGCGTCGGCCCGCCGCCGCTGCGCGAACGCGTACCCTTCGATTGCGCCGAGCAACGCCGCGCCGCCGGCGATCGCCGCGCCGACGGCCACGTGGTTACGCACCCGCACGGTATCGGTCTGCTCGTAGGTGCCCCCGAACGGCGTCGTGAAGACGGTCGTGCGCGGCTCCCGGGTCGTGGCGAGCGCGTACGCGACGCCCCCGGCCACGCCGCCGGCGACCACCAGGCCGAGCACCGGACGGCCGGTGTAGAACTGCCCGAAGCCGGGGATCACGACGCCCCCCATGAACGCCGTGCCCGGCGACGTCGCCGCGCGGCGGAGCTGCGACACGCGCTCGCGCACCGCCGCGGCGTCCTCGGCGTCCGGTCGCAGCGCCACGTACCTGTCGAAATCGGCCGCGGCGCCGCCGAAGTCGTTCCGCCTGGCGCGCAGCACGCCGCGGTCGTAGTACGCCTCCGCTGCGTTCGGCATCTGCCCGATCACGTCGTCGAACGCGCTCTCGGCCTGGGGAAGCTTGCCGCGATCCGCGAGATCCACCGCGGTGCGGAATCGCGAGCTCGCCACCGAGCGTCTGCCGGCCGCGCTCGTCGCCGCCGCGGTGCCGCCCTTGCCGCCGCTCGCGAGCCGGTCGAGCCGGCCGCGGACGTCGTCGGCATCGAAGCCGGTCGGCGCGAGCGCGAGATAGCGGCAATACTGCGCGACCGCCTCGCGCGGCTGCTGCAGCTCCTCGAGCGAGCGGCCGAGGTAGTAGGGAAGCCGCTCGTCCGTCCCGTTGAGCTGCGCCGCCTGCTGGAAGAGGTCGCGTGCCGCACGGTGATCGCCGACGACGGCCGCTTCCTGTCCGAGGCCGAACAGTCGCCGTGCCTCTTCCGCCTTGGCGGGCGTCGTCGCCACCGCTGGCGCCGCCCGCTTCGAGCCGCAGGCCGCCGGCAGCGGGCCGACGAAGGTGCGCTTCAACGGCAGCGTCTGCGCGTCCACCGGCGCCGCGCCCAGCCCGAGCGCCAGCGCCGCGGCCCAGGCCGCCGCCGTCCACGTGCGGCTCGGCGATCTGTCTTCGCTCCGTGATCTGGTCACTGGCCGCATCAGTCGGTCACCTGGATGGTCGCGGACGCGCTCTTGGATTCGCACGTCGCCGTGATGGTTGCCGTCCCCTTGGCGATGCCCTGCACGGTCGCGGTGGTGCTGGTGACGGAGTTGATCTTCGCCACCTTCGCGTTGCTCGTCGTGAACGTGATGACGCGTCCGCCGAGCGCGTTGCCGCTGGCGTCGAGGCATGCGGCGGTGAACGTCACGGTCTTGGTCTTCTTCACCGTGGCGCTCTTGGGCGAGATCGACACCGACGCCACCGCAACGGCCTGCACGGTGATCGCGGCGGTGGCGCTGTGGCCCTCGCTCGTCGCCGTGATCGTGGCGGTGCCGACGCCGACGCCGGTCACCAGCCCCGACGACGAGACGGTCGCGACGGCCGCGTCGCTCGTCGTCCACGTCACCGTACGATCGGAGAGCACGTTGCCGCTCGCGTCCTTCACGGTCGCCGAGAGCTGCACGGTCTGACCGACGGTCACCGTCGCCGTCGACGGCGCCACCGTCACCGTCGCGACCGGAACGGGCTGGACGACGATCGTCGCCGTCGCCTGCTTGCCCTCGACCGTCGCGGTGATCGTCGCCGTCCCGGCGTTGACGCCGGTCACGAGACCGCTGCCCGACACGAGCGCGATGAACGGATCGCTGGTGCTCCACGTGACGGTGCGATCGGAGAGCACGTTGCCGGCGGCGTCCTTCACCGTCGCCGTCAGTTGCACCGTCTGGCCGGTCACGAGCGTGGCCGACGTCGGGGTAACCGTGATGCTGGCGACGGGGACCGGCGTGACCGTGATCGTGGACTGGTCCGACTTGCCCTCGCTCGTCGCCGTGATGATCGCCGTGCCCGGCGCGACCGCGCTGACGACGCCGCTCGCCGACACCGTCGCGACCGCCGCGTTGCTCGTCGTCCACGACACCGCGCGCCCGCTGAGCGTGTTGCCCGACGCGTCCTTCACGGTCGCGGTGAGCGTGGTGGTCGTTCCGACGACGAGCGACGCCGACGGCGGGCTCACGCTGACCGACGCGACGGGTACGGGCGAGACCGTCACGGTCGCGACGCCGCTCCTGCCCTCGCTCTCGGCGCGGATGGTCGTCGTTCCCGGCGACACGCCGCGTACGACGCCGCCGGCGCTGACCGTGGCGATGGCGGGCGCGTCGCTCGAGAAGGTCACCGGGCGGCCGCTCAGGACGTTGCCGCTCGCGTCGGTGATGATCGTCGTCACGGTCATCTGCTCGCCGACGTTGAGGCGGATGAGCGCCGGCGAGATGGTGACGGCGCCGACGGGCACGGCTCCGACCGACACGCTCGCCGTCGCGCTCTTCGCCTCGACCGTCGCAGTGATCGTCACCGTCCCGACGGCGCGTGCCACGACCAGGCCGGACGACGAAACGGTCGCGATCTGGTCGTTGCTCGAGCTCCACGCCACGAAGCGGTCGCGCAGCGGCGCCCCGTTGACGTCGGTGACGTTCGCGGTGAGCTGCGTGGACTGTCCGACGACGATCGCCGCGCTCGACGGCGCGATCGAGACCGCGCCGACCGCGACCGGGACGACGGTGATGGCGGCGGACGCGCTCCGCCCTTCGCTGGTCGCGGTCACGATCGCCGCGCCCGGCGCGAGCGCCGTCACGCGGCCATTCGCGTCCACCGACGCGACGGCTTCGTCGCTGCTCTTCCATGCGACGTCGCGTCCGGTGAGCGGCTGGCCGCCCGCGTCGAACAGGGCGACGGCGAGATTGGTGGACGTCCCGACGGTCAGCTTCGCGCTCGCCGGCGTCACCGTCACGCTCCCGACGGCCTTAGGCACGATCGTGACCTTGGCGATCCCCGAGTGCCCGGAGACGCTCGCGGCGATGTGCACGGCGCCCGGCTGCCGGGCCGTGACGACGCCGCTCGCCGAGACGGTCGCGAGCGCGGTATCCTCGCTCGACCAGAAGATGCGCGCGTCCCGCACCGGCGCGCCGTTCGCGTCGGTCACCGTCGCCGTGAGCGTCGTCGTCGAGCCGACGTCGACCTGCACGTCCGACGGCGACAGCGTGACGACGAGGTCGCCGGTGCCGCGCTGCTTCGGCGCCGTCGACGAATCGGAGCACGCCGCGGCGAGCGCGATCGCGCCGACGAGCGCGGCGAGCGATCGGTGGCGATGGAGTCGCGCCAGGAAGGGACGCATGCTCAGCCTCCCACCCGGACGGGACGCGACCGGTGCGTCCGCGTTCCGTCGCCGAGTTGTCCCTCTATGTTGTAGCCCCAGCACAGACTTTCTCCCCCAGCGGTGGCCGCACAGCTGTGCGCGCCGCTCGCGTTGATGTACACGAAGGTATACCCCCCGACGACCTTCGTCGGCGTCGGACTGTCGGCGTTCGACCCGTCGCCGAGCTGTCCGTACGTGTTCCGTCCCCAGCAGTAGGCGTCGCCGCCGCGCGCGAGCGCGCAGGTGTGCACGCCGCCCGCCGAGAGCGCGGTGAACGCGACCGGGCTCGGCACGCGTGACGGCGAGCCGAAGTCGCCGCCAGCCCGGCCGACACCGAGCTGGCCGAAGCTGTTGCGCCCCCAGCAGTAAGCGTCCCCGTGGGCGGTGAGCGCACAGCTGTGCGCCGCACCGGCGGTGATGGACATGAACGCCACGCCGCCCGCGACCCGTGTCGGCGTCGCGTGGCCGGCACGCATGCCGTCGCCGAGCTGGCCGGCGCTGCCCTCGCCCCAGCAGTACGCCTGACCCGAATCATCGAGGGCGCAGCTGTGGTTCCAGCCGAGCGCGAGGGCGGTGAAGTGACGCCCGCCCGCCTCCACCGGCGTGGGCACGAGATGGTCGGTCGTGGTGCCGTCGCCCAGTTGCCCGCGCGCGTTGCTGCCCCAGCAGTAGACGTCGCCACCGCGTGTGAGCGCGCAGCTGTGCGACGCACCGAGGCTGACGGCGCGGAAGTCGGCGTTGGCGGCGACGCGTACCGGTGCGTCGCGTGGCGCCGTCGTCGCGTCGCCGAGCTGGCCACGATCGTTCGCGCCCCAGCAGTAGATGCCGCCGTCGCGCGCGACGGCGCAGCTGTGCGACGTGCCGGCGGCGAGCGCGACCACCTGGAACGCGCCGATCACCCGCGTCGGGGAGAGCTCGGGCGACGTGTCGCCCTCGCCGAGCTGGCCGCGGTCGTTGCCGCCGAAGCAGAGCGCTTCGCCACGGGCGCCGAGGATGCACGTGTGCCGGCCGCCGGCGGCGAGCGGCGCGCGCGCGAAGCCGAGCGCGAGCGAGGGCCGGGCGGCGAGGGCGGGAGCCGCGGGCGCCGCGTCCGTCACCGGAGCGGGAGTCGTCGCGACGGCGGACGGTGCGGAGAAGATCGGCGATGGAGTGATGAAGCGAGCGTCGGCACGCGGCGGGGTGGCGGAGCGCGTCGGGGCACCGGGCGCGGCGCCGCGGCGGAGCGCGGTATCCCCACCGCCGACGAACGGCACGGCGACCGATCCGACGTCGCCCGTCGAGCCGGTGGCGACGGTACCGGCAGCCGCGACCGGGCCGGCGCTGTCCGCCGCGATGCTCATCGGCGCGGCCGCCATGGATTCCGAATCACCCGCACCAGTGTTGCCGACATTACCGGGGCGCGACTCGACGCGCCGGCCGCTTTCGGTGTGCGTGACGCCGGGCAGCGCGGGCTCCAGCGCGTCGATGGACGCGCCCTGACGCGCGCGCACGGCGACGACCGATCCGCCCGCGAGCAGCAGGAGCGCGGCGGCGACGGCGGCGACGCGGCGACGCCGCCGCCGTGTCGCGTCGGCATCCGCGAGCTCGCGCGCCATGGCCTCGTCCACCGCTTCCTCGGCGTCGGGGCGCCGGAAGCGCACGGTATCCGAGCCGACCGCCTCGCGCTCCAGCGCCGCCGCGAGCTCGGGTCGGATCCGGCGCGAGCGGCGCGCGCGCCACTCGCGGACCGCCGCCGCGTCAGGGCCTTCGGCGAGCGCCGAGGCGAGGGCGGCGGCGCTCTGCCAGCGCGCGTCACGATCCTTGAGGAGGCAGCGCTCGATGACGTAGCGCAGGTCGTCGGGGACGTCGTGGCGGAAGTCCGACAGCGGTGGCAGCTCCTCGTGCTTCTGCTTGTAGATGACCGCGTACAGACTCTCGCCTTCCCACGGCTGCCGGCCGGTGAGCGTCTCCCAGCCGACGAGGCCGAGACTGTAAACGTCGCTCCGCCCGTCCACGACGCGGCCGTCGATCTGCTCGGGCGACATGTACGACGGCGTGCCGATGGCGATCCCGGTCTGCGTCAGGGCGGCGTCGTGCTGCAGCGTGCGCGCGATGCCGAAGTCGGACAGCAGCGCGCCGCCGGTGCGAGCGTCGAGGAAGATGTTCTCCGGCTTGACGTCGCGGTGGACGACGCCGCGCTCGTGCGCGTAGGCGAGCGCGTCCGCGATCTCGCGCATGACGCGCACGGCCTCCGCCACGCCCAACGGTCCGCCTTCGCGCACCACGGCCTTGAGATTCCGGCCGGGGATGAACTCCATGACGATCGCGAGCGCGCCGCCGCTGAGGGGGCGGACGGCGTACGTCGGGACGATGTGCGGGTGCTGCAACAGCGCCGCCGTCTCCGCCTCCCGGGCGAAGCGCGCCTGCGCCTCGGCGGCGTCGCCGTGCGTGCCGCGGAGCACCTTGATCGCGACCTCGCGTCCGGTCGCGCGCTCGCGTCCGTGGTACACGACCGCCATGCCGCCGCGGCCGAGCTCCCCGAGCAGCTCGTACTCGGCCTCCAGATCGCCCAGGCCCGCCGGCGCGTCAGTCCCTGGAAAGATCATCCCGCTCGCTCGCGCCGCTCGTCACGGTCGCGCGTCAACGTGCGTGGTAGGTGAACACTACCTCACCCATCTCGAGGCGATCGCCCTCGCGCAGCGGCCGTGGCGGCGCGCCGACGACCAGCTCCTCGCCATTGAGGACCGTCGGGTTGGTGCTCGAGAGGTTCTCGACCGCCCAGCCGCCGGTGTCGGCGTAGAGAGAAAGACGAGCGTGCAGGCGGCTCACCGTCGGTACGTTGAGCTGCACGTGGCGGTAGAGCGGCCCTTCCCCACGCCCGAACGTGACGACGGCGCGCTCCCCCGGGCGCGAGGGGCGGACGAAGCGTACTTCCTGACCGGCGACGCCGCGGCCCTGGGCCACGTCGAGACGACCGGGAAGGAACTCGACCGTCCCGTTGGTCGGAGCCGACCGTGTCGGAGGCGCCCACTTGAGCTCCTCGGCGGCCGGAGCATCGGCGGCGAGCGATGGCGCGGGAGCCGCGGGCGAGACGATCGGGGGCCGTCCCCCGGTCGCCGGCGAGGGCCGGGCGCTGGGCCGGGGCGCGGACGGCGGTGCCGAGGGCGGCGCACTCGCGGCGAGCGGCGTCACGATCTCCGGCGTCGCGGCCGTACCATTCGAGCCCGGACGTCGCGGCGAAGCAGGGGGCTGGATCGTGCGAGGCGTTACCGCCTCCTCCTCGGCCTCCCGGCGCGCACCGACGCCGACGACGCGCAGCGAGCTGCCCGGCGACCGCGCCGAGAAGAGCGGCAGCTGGGCGTCGCGCCCGAGCGCGTCGCGCCCGTGAGGCTGGACGACCCACCACCAGGCGAACACCAGCAGCACGAGGACGATGATGACGAGCAATGCGATCAATGGACGATGTTGGAGATTGGGGAGCTCCGCCCATCCACGAGGTTCGACGGATCAGTCGGCATCCATAGAGCAAAAATCAAGCACAGCACTGCGGCGTCGCGGTCGCGACGACCGTGCGCGCCTCCCGGCGCGATTGACTTGACCTCCGGGCGCCGTTACTATTTCGAGCTTCGCAGGGCCTGTAGCTCAGGTGGTTAGAGCGCACGCCTGATAAGCGTGAGGTCGGTAGTTCAACTCTACCCAGGCCCACTGATCGCGTCGTTCGCGACGCGTCGCCCGCCCCGGTGCCCTGCCACCGGGGCGGGCTTTTTCGTGTGACCCCCATCACCAGCACGGGTTCCGGCGGCGGGCGGCGGCGGCGCTCGCCCCGGCCACCATCGCGGCGCGTCGGCCGCTTCGGGAGCATATGAGCGGGACGAAGACGGTGGTGGTTGCCGGAGCGGGCGCCACCAACTGCAAGGCGACCGTGGCGGTGAACTTGGCGCTCGCGCTCGCCGGGCTCGGCCTGACCGTCGAGCTGCGGGACGCGGATCCCGATCGCCACGCGGCGCGCGCCCTCACCGGGCAGGGAGCGGCACGGGTGGCGGTCCGGGGCGGCGCCAAGCTCGAGATCCTGGCGACGCCTCTCGCGGACCCCGACGACGAACCGGCCGCGCCACCGGCGCTCGTCGTTCTGGATTCGGCGCCGCGAATGGATGCCGCCACCGCGCGGTCGCTCCGCGACGCCGACGCCGTCGTCGTCGCCGTGGACGGCTCGGCCCTCTCGTTGCGCGCGCTCGACGAAATCGTGGCGGTGCGCAACGGTGAGCGCGGTGGCGAGGTGCGCGTGCTGCTCACCCGCGGTCTGCCGCGCAGCGTGGACCGGTGGGCGCTCGTCGAGCGGCTCACCGATCGCGATGCCGTGCGACTCTCGCCGGCGACCGTACCGATGGGGCGCGGCGCGCGCCGGTCCGCCGACGTGGCGGGCGCACCGCCCGCCCGCTCGCGGCGAGCGACGCTCTACGCCCCGGGGACGCGCGCGTCCCGCGCGTACGCCGCGGCGGCCCGTGAGCTCGTCGAGACGCTCGGCGTCCTCCGCGGCGACGCGGTCGAGCGGTGAGACACGGCCGGCCGGCCGGCTCACCGCTCCGCTCACGCCTTGCTGGTCACGGCGTCAGCGAATCCGCGCGCCGGCCGATGAACACGTCGTCCATGCCCATGATGCCGGCGTCGATGCCCGAGAACTCCGCGGCGAACTGCACGAGGTTCGTCGCCGACGTGTTCAAGAACGGTACGTCGGTGCCCGTGTACTGCAGCACGTTGTCGATCGCGCGGAAGATGCGCAGCCGCGTCGTCGGCGCGGGGTGACCCGTCCGCACGTCGAAGTCGATCGTGACCTCGAAGCGCTGCGCGACGTTCTGCACCCACGGGATGCCGGAGATCAGGGTCCCGTTGTAGTACAGCGTGCTGCCGCTCATCGCGGACTTGAAGCTAAGCTCGGCGATGACCGGCCCCGTCGGCCCGTTCGCGCGCAGGCGGAACGGGGCGGCCTTGACCGTCGGCTTCGACTGGACCGCCTTCCAGCTGACGACGTAGGTGCCTGACCGCGCGACCTGGTCGGGGGAGCTCTGGAACAGCGTGCCGCGCAGCTCGAGCGGGCCGCACTGCGTGCACGCGCCACCGGCCTGCTGGAGCACCACCGGCTTGTCGGTGAGATCGCCGAGTGCGCTCTGCACGAGGATCGAGCCGGGCGGCGTCACGATCGTGGTCCACGTGCCGCGCGAGCTGTCGGCGTTCGGGCTCGGCGGCTGTCCGACGACGTCCGCGGTGAAGGTGCCGAGGAATACCGCGCTGTCAACGGCGCCAAATGGCGAGAACGACCCCGCGAGTCCGGCCGCGCCGCCGTGACCGGCGAACGCGGGCGTCGGCGTCAGCAGCGACGCCAGGCTCGCGCCGAAGCGCTCCAGAGTGCTCGGCGCGCGGTCGAGGTACGCGACCGACGCGGGACACTGGTTCAGGTGGAACGGGTCCGTGACTTTCGGCGTCAGCTTCGGTTGCGTGGGATCGGTCGTGGACGGATGCGCCAGTCGCGCGCGGAAGATGGGCGCGTCGACGAGGGCGTCACCGGTCTCCTTCTGACAGATCGCGACCGTGACCCAGTTCGGACCGCTGAAGGTGGTCACCGGGTTGACGGAGAAGTCGTAGCACGGCGGCTGGAACGCGAGATTGGCGCTGATGCACGTGCTCGACGCCAACGGCGCGATCGCCCACAGGTAGTCGCCCGTCACCGCCCCGATACCCACGACGAGACCAGCCAACCGGTCGGAGGTCAGGAGACTGCACGGGGTGGTGCCCGTCGAGCCGCACACGGTCACGGCCCCGACGCTCGTGAACGCGAGCGACGACAGGTGCGGGTGCGGCTTTCCGACGTACTCGAACAGGTGGTTGACGTGTCCCGAGTCGAACGGCGCCGGAGGAGAGATCAGGACGTCGGCGAGGTGACTCGTGAAGTACTTGACGTACGTCAGCATCTTCGGCGTCGCGTTAGGCGTGCCGCACGCTTTCTTCACGTCGCCGAAGAGGCTCGACGCGGTCTGTCGCACCGTGCCGTTGAACGCCGACTGGATCTCGCCGCCGATCAGTGTCGCGAGCGCGGGCGCGCAGGGCGGGTACGTGGCTGCGTCGGACCGCAGCGAGGGGGGACGGGGCTCCGAAGGCTGCCGGTCGCTGCAGGCGAGGGCGACGAGGGCAAGGGTCGGGGCGACCCAGAACCAAGAGCGGCGACGCATGGTCACCTCCGCGCCGAGCGCGGATAACGACGCCTCGCATCGCGTGGGAAATGACGCCTGCCTGCGACGACAACGTCCATTCCCGCGTGGGGCGCCGACGAACCCGGGCAACGTACGATGTGATCCGCGACACCGGTAGCCAACAGAAGTTTGCGTCGTGATGGCGAACGGCGCGATTCGACAGGCCAGCGGGCCACGCCGTGGCGCCTCATTGACGCCGCGCCCGTCGGCTCTAGTATCGGACACGACGGTTAGCTTCCGGATCCGCGCCGGCCGACAGGACGGCGTCGCGACGACGGCCCTCAACGCGGAGTGAACCTTGGATACCAAAGGAATGACGACGACCGGAAGCGGCCTGCGCTTCCGCGACGAGAAGGTCGGCACGGGTGCCGAGGCGACGCCCGGCAAGCGCGTCTCCGTGCATTACACGGGCACGCTCGAGAGCGGCGACAAGTTCGACAGCAGCCGCGACCGCGACGAGCCGTTCACCTTCTCCCTCGGCGCGCGGCAGGTGATCGCCGGATGGGACGAAGGCGTGAGCGGCATGAAGGTCGGCGGCCGGCGCACGCTCGTCATCCCGCCGCAGCTCGGCTATGGATCGCGCGGCATCGGCCCGATCCCGCCGAACTCGACGCTGATCTTCGATGTCGAGCTACTGGACGTGCGCTGACCACGGATCCACACGACATCGCACATGCTCAGACCCCGCCTGCCCCGGTCGCGCGCCGCTCGCGTCCTCGTCACCGTGCTCGCCGTCACGCCCGTCGGCGGCTGCGCCCACCGTCCGCCCGCGGCGTCCGTTACTGCGGCTCCGCCGGGCAGTGCGCTCGCGACCACGTATCGCGCCGACGCCGACCGGTTGATCGACGCCGCGCTCGCCGACAGCGCCGCCTACCGCCGTCTCGCGCAGCTCACCGACCGGTTCGGAAGCCGATTCAGCGGGACACCGGCCCTGGATTCAGCGATCGACTGGATCCTCGCCGAGATGAAGCGCGACGGTCTGGACGACGTGCGCGGCGAGCCCGTGATGGTTCCGCACTGGAGTCGCGGCGCCGAGTCGCTCGAGCTCGTCGCGCCGCGGGCGCAGCGCCTGCACGTCATCGGGCTCGGCGGCAGTGTCGGCACGCCGCCCGACGGCATAACCGCCGAGGTGCTCGTCGTCCGGTCGTTCGACGAGCTGGCGGCGCGCGCATCGGAGGCACGCGGCCGGATCGTGCTGTTCGACGCGCCGTTTCCCACCGACCGTGCGCCATTCCTCGGCTATCGTGACGTCGTGCGCTATCGCACCGCGGGTGCGGTGGCGGCGGCGCGTGTCGGCGCGGTCGCGAGCCTCGTTCGCTCGGTCACCCCGCACTCGCTCTCGACGCCGCACACGGGCGGCATGCGCTACGACTCGACCGTCGCGCGAATTCCGAGCGCGGCGGTGACGGTCGAGGACGCCGAGCTGCTGCGCCGCATGCGGGAGCGGGGCGAGCGCGTCGTCGTGACCCTGAAGATGGGCGCACGGACGCTGCCGGACGCGCCGTCGCGCAACGTCGTCGCGGAGATCGTCGGCCGGGAGCGACCCGACGAGGTCGTCGTGCTCGGCGGACACATCGACTCATGGGACGTCGGGCAGGGCGCGATGGACGACGGCGGCGGCAGTGTGGCCGCATGGGAAGCCGTGCGGCTCATCAAGCGGCTCGGCCTCCGGCCGCGGCGAACGGTGCGCGTCGTCCTATGGACCAACGAGGAGAACGGGCTGCGTGGCGGTATCGGCTACCGCGCCGCGCACGCCGCTGAGCTCGACCGGCACGTGCTGGCCATGGAGTCCGACGCGGGCACGTTCTCGCCGACCGGCTTCGGCGTCGGCGGCACCGACTCGACGCTGGCCGTCGCGCGCCGCATCGCGCCGCTGCTCGCGCGCATCGGCGCGAGCACGATGACCGCTGGCGAGGACGAGGCGGACATCTCGCCGCTCGTCGCCTCCGGGGTGCCGGGAATGGGTCTCCAGGTGGACCCGTCGCGCTACTTCTGGTATCACCACACCGACGCCGACACGATGGACAAGCTCGACCCGCGCGAGCTCGCCCGCTGCGTGGCGACGATGGCGGTGATGGCGTACGTGGTCGCGGACATGCCCGAGCGTCTGCCGCGCGGCGCCGCGACGGCGACGTCGTCGCGATGAGTCCGGCGCGCGGTCGTCGCGGCGGCCGTCGCGCGCCGATACTGCCAGCGGTGGATCCAGCGCACCCGCCCGCGCTCGCCGACCGGGACGCGACGTTCCGCGGCGACCTGCCCGGCGACGGCGACGACGACGCGCTCGTCGAGGCGACGGACACGCTGCTGGCGCGGGCGGCGCACCTGCACGACGCGCTGCACGCCGAGTCGAAGCAGGCGCTGCTCGTCGTGCTGCAGGCGCGCGATGCGGGGGGCAAGGACGGCACGACGAAGAAGGTGTTCGGCGCGCTGAACCCCGTGGCGCTGCGTGTGAGCGGGTTCAAGGCGCCGAGCGGCGAGGAGGCGGCGCACGACTACCTCTGGCGGATTCACCACGCCGTCCCGCCGAGCGGCGTGGTGGGCATCTTCAATCGCTCGCACTACGAGGACGTGCTCGTCGCGCGCGTCCACCGGATCGTGCCGCCCGCGGTCTGGTCGAAGCGCTACGACCAGATCAACGACTTCGAGCGGATGCTGAGCGAGAATGGCGTGACGATCGTCAAGCTGTTCCTGCACGTGTCGCGCGCCGAGCAGCGCGAGCGGCTGGT
>DATMHT010000123.1:0-7461 GCA_035554795.1 Gemmatimonadaceae bacterium
ACGATCTCGATGCGGCACGACGCCACCCTGGGCGGGGCGGTGCCGTCGCTGTCGGGCCGCGAGATTCTCGCCGCCACGCGCGGCATGGAGGCCGTCGCCGACGTCGAGGTGGAGGAGTGGGGAGCGTTTCCCGGCCCGCACATGACCACCGAGCGGCTGTGGGCGCTGCGCTGCCGCATCGCCGAACTGCTCGCGCGCGCGGACGTGGACGGCGTCGTCGTCACGCACGGCACGGATACGCTCGAGGAGAGCGCTTACCTGGCCGCGCGCTCGCTGCCGGCGGACAAGCCGGTGGTGTTCACCGGCGCGATGCGGAACGCGAGCGAGCTCGGTTGGGACGGGCCGGCGAACCTGCTCGACGCCGCACGGGTGGCGGCGAGCGAGGAGGCGCGCAGCTACGGGGCAATGGTCGCGATGGGCGGCCGCATCTTCACCGGGCTGGACGTGACCAAGGCGCACACGCACCTTCTCGACGCGTTCGAGAGTCCCGGTCTCGGCCCGGTGGGCGTGCTCGACGACGGCGAGGTGATCTTCCGGCGCGCGCTTCCGCCGGCGCAGCGTCTGCTCGCGCCGGCGTCGCTCGGCGGACCGGTGGACATCGTCAGCGCGTGGGCGGGCTGCGACGCGCGACTGCTCGACGCGGCGCGCCAGGACGCGCTCGGCGTGGTGGTCGCCGCGATGGGCCGCGGGAACGTGCCGCCGGCGATGGTGCCCGGCATCGAGCGGTGGCTCGAGACGGGCAAGCCGGTGGTGATCGCCTCACGCGCGGCGCGCGGCCGCGTCGGCGAGACCTACGGTTATCCGGGCGGTGGCCGGCGCCTCGCCGCGATGGGGGCGACGTTCGCCGGATCGCGACGCCCGCAGCAGGCGCGCGTGGACCTCATGCTGGCGCTCGGCGCGGGCCTGGACGGCGACGCGCTGCGCGCCGTCTTCGCCCCGTGAAGCGACGCGGCCCCGCGGGCGCGCGTTGCCGCGCGGGCGATTCCTCGCTAGGCGCTGCGAGCGCCCATCGCGGCGCCGGCGCGCGGGGCGCCGCGCTCGGCCCAGCGCTCGAAGCACTGCCAGCCGAACTCGCGAGCGGCGCGGATCTGATCCGGAAGGCCGAAGGCGTCGGTCCAGCCCTCCTGCTGGGCGCGCCAGTGGCAGTCCCACACGAACTCGAAGACGCGCGTCTCGCCGGCCGCGTCAACGGTTGCGGTGCCGCGGAAGTCGGCGCAACCGGAGAGCGCCTCGACGATCACGCGATCCACTCGAAGATTGGGCTCGGCGCTCAGCAACTGGGCCAGCAGGCGCAGCACCTTGATGCGCGGCGCGTGGCGCGCGCTCGCGATGCGCGGCGCGTCCTGATAGCTCGCGTAGGCGACCACGTCGGCCTTGAACTCGTCGGACGCGCTCGAGCGCGCGAGGATGGGCTGCAGCGTATCCGTCATCTCGGTCATGGGCGTAGTATAGCGGGTCGGGGAAGGGACGCACGCGGCGCGCCGCCGGCGCGCGGCACGCGGGAAATCGCGGCCGGAGCATGGCGTCGCCGCACGAGAGGGGTCGCGTGAGCGCGTCGCCGCGGCTCGAAGTGCCCGAGCCGGCCGTCGAGATCGCCCGCAGGCTGGAGAAGGCGGGCCACGAGGCGTGGTGCGTCGGCGGCGCCGTGCGGGACGCGCTGCTGGGCCATCCGGGGCTCGACTGGGACTTCGCGACGTCGGCCACGCCGCAGCAGGTGCGCCGCCTCTTCCGGCGGACGGTGCCGGTGGGCATCGAGCATGGCACCATCGGCGTGCTCGACGCGGCGGGAACGCTGCACGAGGTGACCACCTTCCGGCGCGACGTCCAGACCGACGGCCGCCACGCGGTGGTCGAGTTCGGGGCGTCGCTCGAAGAGGACCTCGCGCGCCGCGACTTCACGATCAACGCGATCGCCTACTCGCCGCTGCGCCACGAGCTGCGCGACCCGTTCGGCGGGCGCGACGACCTGGCGCGTCGCGTCGTGCGCGCGGTCGGTGAGCCGGCCGAGCGCATGCGGGAGGATCGCCTGCGCGCCCTGCGTGCGATCCGGTTCGCCGCGAGGTTCGGCTTCGAGATCGAGCCGGCGACCTGGCGCGCGATCGCCGACAGCGCGCCCTACCTCGGGCGCCTCTCGCCGGAGCGCGTCAAGCAGGAGCTCGAGAAGACGATGGAGCAGGTCGCGCAGCCCGCGCTCGCGCTCCGGCGCTGGCGGGACAGCGGGGCGCTCGCGACGCTGGTACCGCCGCTCGCCGGGATGACCGACGTGCAGCTCGCCGCGCTCGACTGTCTGCCAGCGCCGGTGCTCCGCACCCGTCCGCAACGGCGGCTCAACCGGATCGCGCTGCTGTTCATCGCGATCGGTGGTCGCGACGCCGAGCATGCGACGCGGGCGCTCCGCTTCTCGAACGCCGACATCCGCTGGATCGGCGCGCTCGCCGAGCGCTGGGCGCTGCTCGGCGCGCCGATGCGTGCCGCGCTGCTTACCGCTCCCGCGAGCGACGCGACGCTCCGCCGCTGGGCGGCGACCGCCGGCCGCACGCGCATCGCTCCGCTGCTGCGGCTCGCCAGCGCGCTGTGGGCGGCCGAGCGCGGCGCGGGCACGGACGCACCGTCGGCGGAGCGCCTGCGGTCCACCTACCGGCGCGCGGTGCGCATCGCCTATCGGGACGCGATCGAGATCGGCGACCTCGCCGTGGACGGCGACGACCTGCAGCGGGCGGGGGTTCGCGCCGGGCCGACTCTGGGTAAGATTCTGCACGCGCTGGTGCAGCGCGTGCTCGACGACCCGTCGCTCAACACGCGCGACCGGCTGGTCGCCCTCGCGCTCGAGCTGCAGCGCACGCTCGACGCGGGCGGGCAACTTCCACCATCGGACACGGCGCGATGATCTTCTTCCGCGGTCGGCAGCCGGAGGCGTCCATCTGGCGCCGGTTCCGGTCGGGGCTCGACGGATTCACGTTCCTGAAGGAGAGCGACTACTACGCGGCGCACGTCGTCGCGAACGCGGAGCGTGTCGCCGACCTGTTCTACGCGTTGAGCGAGCACCTGCCGCCGGCGGTGGACGTCGCGATCGAGGACCACCGCACCGGCCACTCGTATACGGGCCGCAATCTCGCGCTGCCCGACGTCCGCGAGACGGTCGCGAAGCTCAAGGTGCCGGTGGCCGCCGCCGGCGGGGTGGAGATCTCGGTGTTCAGCACCGAGGACCAGCTCACGCTCAACCAGCATCTCGAGCTGTTCATCTACGCGCGCACGGACCGTTGGCTGTACATCCTCCAGGGGAAAGGACTCCAGGAGGTGCGCTCGGTCCGGACGAAGAGCTGGAAGCTCTCGCGCGGCAAGTTCCCGCCGTCGCCGGAGCTCGAGGCGGCGCTCGAGGCCGCGGTGCAGCGTCTCGGACTGCACGCCGAGGACGCGTGATGCCACCCCGTCCCCGCGCCGGCGCGTGAGGCACGCCGCTCTAGCCTACGCCGCGGTCGCCGCCGGCGCGAACGTCCTCGGCGCCGTCGCGGTGACGTCGCGCGCGCGGTGGAGCGTCCGCGCGCTCGACGCGATGATCGCGGTCTCCGCCGGCTTCATGATCTCGGTCACGCTGATCGAGATCCTGCCCGAGGCGCTGGCGCATGGCGGGGCGGGGGCGGCGACGGCGGCGCTCGCCGGCTACCTGCTGGTGCACCTCACGCAGCACACCCTGTCGGCGCACTTCCACTTCGGTGAGGAGACGCACGCCGTGAGTGAGGCGGTGGGCGCGTCGGCGCTCGTCGGCCTCCTGCTCCACACCTTCGTGGACGGCGTCGCGATCGCGAGCGGCTTCCAGGTCAGCGAGCGACTGGGCGTCGTCATCTTCCTGGCCATCCTCCTGCACAAGTTCCCGGAGGGGCTGGCGATCTCTAGCCTCTTCCTGGCGGCGGGGGCGGGGCGGCGGCGGGCGATCGCGGCCGCCGCGGCGCTCGGCGCGGCGACGATCGCCGGCGTGCTGCTGACCGATGCCGCCGTGGTGCTCGGCCGGTGGGGACTCGCGCTCTCGGGTGGCGTGACGCTCTACGTGGCCGCGTCCAACCTCGTGCCCGAGTTCCAGGCGAAGAAGGGGTGGCGCCTGCCGGCGGCGTTCTTCACGGGCTGCGTCCTGTTCTTCGCGGCGCGGTCGCTGACCGCGCTCTAGCGCGGCGCCGCGGCGCGAACCTCGCATCGATCCCCGCCGATGCCTCCTGCCCGTCGCCCCGCCCGCGGCTCGGCCGCCGCCGACGACCCGTCGCTCTTCGACGGGGCGCGCGCGGCGCAGCCGCTGGCGGCGCGCATGCGCCCGCGATCGCTCGACGAGTACGTCGGCCAGGAGCAGATCCTCGCGCCCGGCAAGCCGCTGCGGAAGGCGATCGAATCGGGCGTGGTCGGCTCGCTCATCTTCTGGGGTCCGCCGGGCACCGGCAAGACGACGCTCGCCTACCTGATCGCGGCGACGACGCACCGCGCGTTCGTGCCCTTCAGCGCGGTGAGCGAGGGCGTTCCGCGGCTGCGCGAGATCTTCGCGGCGGCGCGCGAGCGCATGGCGTCGGGCGGGCCGCAGACGGTGCTGTTCGTGGACGAGATCCACCGGCTGAACAAGGCCCAGCAGGACAGCCTGCTGCCGGCGGTGGAGAACGGCACCGTGACGCTCGTCGGCGCGACGACGGAGAACCCGAGCTTCGAGATCAACGGCGCGCTGCTGTCGCGCGCCCGCGTGTTCGTGCTCCGGCCCCTCTCCGAGGCAGACGTCACGCGCGTCGTCCGGCGAGCACTGGGCGACGGCGAGCGCGGGCTCGGCGCGATGCGGCTGTCGATCGACGACGACGCGCTGGCGGTGATCGCGGCCGAAGCCGACGGCGACGCCCGGCGCGCGCTGACGGTCGTGGAGGCGGCGGCGGCCCACGTCGGCGAGGGCGGACGCATCACCGTCGAAGTCGCGCGCGAGGCGATGCAGCTGCGCTTCGCGCGGCACGACAAGGCCGGCGAGGAGCACTTCAACATCCTCTCCGCCTATCACAAGAGTCTGCGCGGCAGCGACCCGCAGGGCGCGCTCTACTGGATGGCGCGCATGCTCGAGGGAGGCGAGGACCCGATGACGATCTTCCGCCGCGCGATCGCCATGGCCGCCGAAGACATCGGGCTCGCCGATCCGGAGGCGCTCAAGCTCGCCGTCGCCGCACGCGACGCGTACCACATGCTGGGCGCGCCCGAGGGATATCTGCCGCTGTCGGAGATGACCATCTATCTCGCCACGGCGCCGAAGTCGAACGGCGCGAAGGCGGCGCTGCACGCGGCGCTCGACGCGGCCCGCGAGACGCCGGCGGCGGCGGTGCCGCTGCACATCCGCAACGCGCCGACCAAGCTGATGAAGGAGCTAGGTTACCACGCCGGCTACAAGTACGCGCACGACTCGCCGGACGCCTTCATTCCGCAGGAGTATCTCCCCGACGAGCTGCGCGACGCCGAGTTCTACCGCCCGGGGCCGTTCGGCTTCGAGCGGGAGGTGGCGAAGCGGATGGCGTGGTGGGACGGGCTGCGTGCCCGTGCCCGGGAGGAAGGAGGCGAGCCGTCGACCGCGCCGGAGCCGCCGTCGGAGGCGGGCGGGGAACGGACCTGACCCGGCTCCGTCCGGAACCGGCGGCGGGGGAGGGGTAGGAGGGGGTGACGGTGGCGAGAGCGGCCGCTCCCGCGACGCGACATAGGTGGCGAGAATCGGAACGCGGGCGAGGCGGAGGCGGGGACTCGGGGCACTTACTCTTTTTGGAGGAGACTACATGCGCAAGGCTGTTCTACTCGCGGTCGCCGCGGTGACCGTTGCCGGAGCGAGCGGGTGCGCGACGCTGGGCCGCAAGGTGTTCAAGGAGCCCGTGGTGAACTTCCAGCAGCTGAGCATCAGCGGGCTGGGTCTCACGGGCGGGTCGCTCGACGTCGTGCTGAGCGTCTACAACCCGAACAACTTCCGGCTCGATGCGTCGCGCCTCACGTACAACCTGATGATCGACTCCGTGCGCTTCGGCTCGGGCGCGCTCGACCAGAAGTTCACGGTGCAGAGCGGCGACTCGACGATCGTCCGACTGCCGATCAACTTCACCTACGCCGGGATCGGCGAGGCCGGCCGTCAGCTGCTCAACACCGGCAGCGTAAACTACCGCGTCAGCGGCGACATGACCGTCGGCACCCCGCTCGGGAACTTCACGCGTCCGTACGACCGCACCGGACGCTACACCGCGCTGCGCGGCGCTACGCGTTAGGCTCTCCGGTCGGCGCACGCTCACGGGCGTCCGCCGACCGGTTCGCTTCCCTCTCATCGCATCGCCGAGGACAGACCCATCGCCCGCGACCTGATCTCTCTCGCTCCGCCCGCCGAGCGCGCCCTGCTCGTCGGCGCCCCGCTCAAGCGCTCGACGTCGAAGCACCATCTGGACGAGCACCTCGAGGAGCTCGCCCGCCTGACGGACACCGCCGGCGCGGTCGTCGTCGGGGAGCTGACCCAGCAGCTGGACCGCCCCAACTCCGCCACCTACCTCGGGAAGGGGAAGATCGAGGAGCTGCGCGTCCGCCTCGACGAGCGCGACGCGACGCTCGTCATCTTCGACGACGAGCTGACGCCGGCGCAGGGAAAGAACATCGAGGACGCGCTCGGCCGCCGCGTGATGGACCGCGCCGAGCTCATCCTCGACATCTTCGCGACGCGGGCGCGGAGCAGCGAGGCGAAGATGCAGGTCGAGCTGGCACAGCTGCAGTACATGCTGCCGCGACTGACCCGGATGTGGACCCACCTCGAGAAGTTCCGCGGCGGCATCGGCATGCGCGGTCCCGGCGAGACGCAGCTCGAGACGGACCGCCGCCTGATCAACCACCGGATCAAGCTCCTCAAGGAGCGGCTCGCGCACGTGCAGCAGAACCGCGCCGTGCAGCGGTCGTCGCGCGCCGGAGTGTTCAAGGCGTCGCTCGTCGGCTACACGAACGCAGGGAAGTCGTCGATCCTGCGCGGCATGACGGGGAGCGCGGACGTCCACGTCGAGGACCGGCTCTTCGCGACGCTCGATCCGCTGACGCGCGAGGCGGACCTCGGCGAGCACGGGAAGGCGCTCGTCACGGACACGGTCGGATTCATCCGCAAGCTGCCGCACCATCTCGTGGCGTCGTTCCGCGCCACGCTGGAGGAGACGCGCGAGGCCGACCTGCTGCTGCACGTGATCGACGTGAGCCACCCCGGCTGGGAGGAGCAGCGCGCCGTCGTCGAGGAGGTGCTCGGCGAGATCGGCGTCCACGACACGCCGGTGGTGCAGGTGTTCAACAAGATCGACGCGCTCGACCCGGCGACGCTCGACGCGCTGCAGGAGCGCGCGCGCAACGAGGGGCTCGACGCGGTGTTCGTCTCCGCCGTGACGCCGGGCGGGCTGCAGCCGCTCATGGACACGCTCACCGATCGCGAGCAGCGGCGGCGGCGCGTGG
>DATMHT010000124.1:0-7349 GCA_035554795.1 Gemmatimonadaceae bacterium
ACGCGCCGCCTTCCTCCAGGGCTTCCCCGACTCGTATCTGCGCCGCCTCGCCGAGCGCGTCGTGCCGACGACGTACGAGAACGAGGCGGTGCTCTTCAGTCAGGGCGACCCGCGCCGCTTCTTCGCGATCCTCACGTCGGGCTGCGTCGCGATCGAGAAGAGCGTGGACGGCCGGCCGGTGCGCCTCGTCGCGCTCGGCGCCGGCGAGGCGGTGGGGGAGGGGTTGCTGCTCGACGACTCGCGCCACGGCACGACCGCGCGCACGCTGCAGCGCACCGAGGCGCTCGTCTTCCCGCTCGACCGCATCCGGCGGCTGCTCGACGAGCAGCCGGCGCTCTACGCGGCGCTGGTCGGCAAGGCGGCGCGGGCGATCTCCAACCGCCTCCGCGGCGCCGACGCGACGCTCGTCGGCCGCGGGCGCACGCTCGGCTTCGGTGGCTCGCGCATGCGCCGCGAGCACGACCTGCTCGGCGAGCGCGAGGTGTCGGACGACGCGCTCTACGGCGTCCAGACGCTGCGCGCGCTCGAGAACTTCCCGATCACCGGCGTCCCGCTGCGCGAGTTCCCGGCGCTCGTCGAGGCGCTGGCCGCGGTGAAGGAGGCGGCGGCGCTGGCCAACCGCGAGCTCGGCCTCCTCCCGGCCGACGTCGCCGAGGCGATCGTGCGCGCCGCGCGCGAGATCCGCGACGGCCGCCACCACGAGCACTTCCTCGTGGACATGATCCAGGGCGGCGCCGGCACGTCCACGAACATGAACGCGAACGAGGTCGTCGCCAACCGCGCCCTCGAGCTGCTCGGCCACGGACGCGGCGAGTACCAGTTCGTGCACCCGAACAACCACGTCAACCTCAGCCAGTCCACCAACGACGTCTATCCGACGGCGGTGAAGCTGGCGCTGCACGCGTCCATCACGGGGCTGCAGGGTGCGCTGCGCGAGCTGTGCGACTCGTTCCTCGCCAAGGGGCGCGAGTTCGCGTCGTACATCAAGATGGGGCGCACGCAGCTGCAGGACGCGGTGCCGATGACGCTCGGGCAGGAGTTCGCGGCGTTCGCGCACACGCTGCTCGAGGACGTGGACCGGCTCGGCGAGGCGCAGGCGCTGATCCGCGAGATCAACATGGGCGCGACGGCGATCGGCACCGGCATCAACGCGCCGCCGGGCTACGCCGAGCTGGTGCGGCGCCACCTGTCGAAGGTCACGGGGCTCGAGCTGATCACCGCGCCCGACCTCGTCGAGGCGACGGCCGACACGGGCGCCTTCGTGCAGCTCTCGGGGGTGCTCAAGCGCACGGCGGTGAAGCTCTCGAAGATCTGCAACGACCTGCGCCTGCTGTCGTCGGGGCCGCGCGCGGGGCTCGGCGAGATCAACCTCCCCGCGATGCAGCCGGGCTCCTCGATCATGCCGGGGAAGGTCAACCCGGTGATCCCCGAGGTCGTGAACCAGGTCTGCTTCGACATCATCGGCGGCGACGTCACGGTCACGCTCGCCGCCGAGGCCGGGCAGCTCCAGCTCAACGTCTTCGAGCCGATCATCGCCTACCGCCTGCTCGGCGCGATCGGGATGCTGCGCAGCGCGTGCGGCGTGCTCCGCGCACGCTGCGTGGACGGCATCACGGCGAACCCCGACCGGATGCGCATGTTCGTCGAGCACTCGATCGGCATCGTCACCGCGCTCGTTCCGGTGCTCGGCTACGAGACGTCGAGCGAGATCGCCAAGGAAGCGCTCGAGAGCGGCCGCGGCGTCTTCGACCTCGTGATGGAGCGCAAGCTGCTGACGCGCGAGCAGCTGAACGAGGTGCTGAACCCGGAGAAGATGACGGCGCCGCGGAAGGTGAGGTGAGGCGAGGGCCCAGGGCCGTAGGGCCCAGGGCCTAGCCTGCACACGGAATCGCTCCCCACCGCCGTTCCAAATCAGACACCTGCAACCGTAGGCTACGTCCTACGGCCCCAGGCCCTTCGCACTCCCCCATGCCCCCTCGACGTCGCAAACGCCTCGATCCCTCCAGCTTCGCCTTCACCCCCGAGCAGGTGCGCGGCTGGGGGGCGGTGGCGGAGAGTGGAGCCGCGCTCGCCCGCGCGGTGCTCGTCGCCGACGGGCGCGCGCCGCGGGTCACGGTGCAGATCTCGGCCGAGCGCGCGTCGGTGCTGTGCGGCGTGGACGAGGCGATCGCGCTGCTCAAGACCGGCGCCGAGGACTGGTCGCGGCTCGTCGTGCACGCGCTCTACGACGGCGATCGCGTGGAGACGGCGGAGCCGGTGCTGGCGATCGAGGGGGCGTACGCCGAGGTCGCGGTGCTGGCGCAGCTCTGCGTCGGCGTGCTCGCGCGGCGGACGCGCATCTGCACGAACGTGCGGCGACTGGCGGAGGTCGCGCGCGTCAAGCCGGTGGCGGTGTTCCCCGGCCGGCACGATCACTGGCTCGCCGGGCGTGGCGACGCACACGCGGCGACCGTGGGGGGGGCGCTGGCGGCGCAGAACGGTCTGTTCCGGCTGAGCGGGCGCGGTGGGCCGCCGGCGGCGGTGCTGCCGCACTCGTTCATCGCCGCGTACGGCGGCGCGACGGCGGAGGCGGCGCGTCACTTCGCGACCGGGCTCGCGGGCGTCGGCGCCGATCCGGCGACGCAGGTGGTCGTGCCGGTGGACTACGAGAACGACGCGGTGCGCACGGCGGTCGAGGTCGCGCGCGCGTTCGCCGGGCCCGCGTCGGGGCTCGAGGGTCGGCTCTGGGGGGTGCAGATCGCGACGTCGGAGTACCTCGTGGACCGCGCGATCCTCGCCGAGATGGGCGCCTTCCCGCCGGCCGGCGTGAACCCGGCGCTCGTCTGGCACGTGCGAAACGCGCTCGACGCCGAGGGGATGGGCGAGGTGCACATCCTCGCCTCGGGCGGCTTCACGGTGGAGAAGATCCGCGCCTACGAGGAGGACGGCATCCCGGTGGACGCGTTCGGCGTGGGCGCCGCGCTGTTCGCCGGCGAGTACGACTTCGCCGCCGACGTCGTCGCGCTCGAGGGGGAGCCACAGTCGCGCGTCGGGCGCGGGGCGCGGGTGTCGGAGCGGCTGGAGCGGGTGAAGTAGCGCGTATCGCGTAGCGCGTAGCGGGAGCGGGTAGCGGGTAGCGGGTAGCGCGACGGCGCGACGGCGCGGGCGCGTTGCGAAACGGACGCAGGCCGCGTCACTCCAGGACGTAGACGCTCCGCCACCCGCCACCCGCTACCCGGAATTCGACCATGTCTGCAGGACCCAAGCTCGACGGCGCCGGCGCGGCGAAGATGGCGACGCTGGAAGCGGCGACGTCGCACCTCCAGCGCGTGCACGGGATCGTCGAGCGGATGGCGATCGCGCTGCGCTCGAAGGAGCCGCTGTCGAACTACGGGCCGCAGGTCAAGCGCGCCGCCGCGCCGCTGGTCGGGCTGCTCAAGGGGCAGTTCGGCATGATCTCCGACCAGGCGACGGCGCTCATCCTCGTCGCGTCGCGTGCCGGTGGCGGTGACCAGCAGCGCGTGCGCTCGTTGCGCGAGGCCGTCGGGCAGATCCGCCAGTCGCTCGAGATCGCGAACGCGAAGGTGCGCGAGAAGCACACGATCGAGGAGTCGCCGAAGGCAGCCGCGAAGAGCGACGCGTCCACCGCCGCCTGAATCGGGCTGGCCCCGCGCGCGGCGACGTCACGTCCCGCGCCGGCGTGCGCTCGTCCGGCGGATGGCCGTCACGTGAGCGCGCGCCAATGCGTGGGATACCACGCGCATTCCCGGCAGAGCCGGTCGGCGTTCGCGGCGACGAACGTGGGGCCGCGAGCGTGCGGACGACTGCACGCGTCGGCGCCGGCCGCGCGGCCCGATCGCTCCGCGCTGGCCCGCAATTCGCGGCGCGGCGGGCGACGCGTGCTTTCGGCCGCGGCGGGGGCGGCGGCGGCTCCCGAACGCGGCGCGCGTGGGAGTTCGCTTGCTTTCGTCGCCGTACGTCTTTTACCTTGACCGTGCTCTGCCAGCCACACGCGGGCGCGGCACGCGCGGCGGTCACCACCGCGTGAGACCCGACAGCATTCGAGCAGGCCACCGGGCGGCACGCGCGCGCGCGACGCCGGCCGGACGAGCGACACTCCCAGGCGCCGCCGCCCACCACGGGCTCCGCGGCGCGCTACCACGCCGGTACCCAGGATTTGGCATGCCAAGGAATCCCCGCCCGCGCCGCTGGTTCGCGATCGCGGCGCTGACGGCACTCTCCGCCTTCGCGCTCGCCGCGTGCGGCCGCGACGGCTACCCGAACTCGACGTTCCACCCGACGACCGAGTTCAACACCGCGATCGACGGTCTCTGGGACCGGCTGCTGCTCCTCGGCACGCTCGTCTTCGTGATCGTCGAGGGCCTGCTGGTCTACACGGTCGTCCGCTACCGGAGCAAGCCCGGCTCGCGCGAGCCGCGCCACGTGCACGGCAACACGACGCTCGAGATCCTGTGGACGGCGATCCCCGCCGTCATCCTGATCTTCATCGCCGTGCCGACCGTGCGCACGATCTTCCGCACGCAGGCGAAGGCGGTGTCGAGCGCGCTCCAGGTCGAGGTGATCGGCCACCAGTGGTGGTGGGAGTTCCGCTACCCGCAGTACGGCATCACGACGGCGAACGAGCTCTACCTCCCCGTCGGCCGCACGGTGAACTTCTCGCTGCGCACGAACGACGTCCTGCACTCGTTCTGGATCCCGCGGCTCGGCGGCAAGCGCGACCTGATCACGAACCACACGAACTACCTCTGGTTCACGGTCAACGACTCGCTCGCGGCCGACGGCGGCACCGCCCTCAACGGCAGCTGCAACGAGTACTGCGGCGCGAGCCACGCGAACATGCGGTTCCGCGTCTTCACCGTGCCGGCGGCGGACTTCGCCGCCTGGGCCGCGCACCAGCAGACGCCGGCCGCCTTCGGCGCCGTCGCGCCCGCCGCTCCGGCGGCCGCTCCGGCCCCTGCGACGCCCGCCGCGGCGAACAAGCCGGCGACGAGCGGTGGTGAGGTCGCGCAGACGCCGACGCCGCCGCAGGCCGCGACGAAGTCTTCGACGCAGCCCGCGCCCGCGACGGTGATCACGCCCGGCGCTCCCGCCGCCGCGACCACCGCCGCCGCGCCGACGGACACGACGCTCCGCGCCGCCGCGGCGACGTATGCGGCGTTCCCGCGCGAGAAGCTGAACAAGTACAACCTGCCGAGCACGCCGCTGCCGGACATCCCGTTCAACGCCGCGCTCAAGGGTGACCCGACGCGCGGCCAGACGGCGTTCCTGATGGGCGGGTGCGTCGGCTGCCACTCGATCAAGGGGAACCCGGTGGCGATGGGCGTGATCGGGCCGAACCTGACGCACATCGGCTCGCGCTACACGATCGGCGGCGCGCTGTACCCGAACGACGCCGAGCATCTGGCGCGCTGGATCAAGAACGCGCGCGTGATGAAGCCCGGCTCCCTGATGCCGACGCTCGGCAAGGGGCAGATCGACCCGACCACGAAGCAGAAGGCGCCCGGCGGGCTGGACGACCAGCAGATCGCCGACGTCGTCGCGTACCTGCAGGCCTTGAAGTAGCGAGGGACATGGGACGGCGGACTCGGGCGCTCGCGCCCCGTGTCCGCTCATCCCACGTTCCGCGTCCCATGTCCCACTGACGGCTGTAACCGGAGACATCCACCGCAATGGCAACCACCGCCGCCGCACCCGTGTACGCGCGCCCCGAGGCCGGCGAGAAGACCGGCCTCTGGAGCTGGATCGCGACCACGGACCACAAGCGCATCGGCCTGCTCTACCTCTACACCGCGCTCTTCTTCTTCGTCGTCGGCGGAGTCGAGGCGGCGGTGCTTCGCTGGCAGCTGCGCGCGCCGAACATGCATTTCGTGTCGGCCGAGACGTACAACCAGCTGTTCACGATGCACGGCACGACGATGATCTTCCTGGCGGTCATGCCGCTGTCGGCCGTGTTCTTCAACTTCCTGATCCCGCTGCAGATCGGGGCGCGCGACGTCGCCTTCCCGCGGCTCAACGCGTTCAGCTACTGGGTCTACCTGCTCGGCGGCATCTTCATCTCGCTGCCGATCCTGTTCAACGCCGCCCCCGACGGCGGCTGGTTCGGCTACGCCCCGCTGACGACGCGCCAGTACTCGCCCGGCGTCAACATCGACTTCTGGGTGCTCGGCCTGCAGATCCTCGGCATCTCGTCGCTCGCCGCCGGGTTCAATTTCATCACGACGATCATCAACATGCGCGCGCCGGGGATGAACCTGATGCGCATGCCGATGTTCACGTGGAACGCCTTCGTGACGCAGTTCCTGATCATCATGGCGTTCCCGGCGATCACGATCGCCCTCGTCTTCCTCCAGTTCGACCGCTTCTTCGGCACGAACTTCTACACGATGTCGGCGGGCGCCGACCCGCTGCTCTGGCAGCACCTGTTCTGGATCTTCGGGCACCCCGAGGTCTACATCCTCGTCCTGCCCGCGTTCGGCCTGATCTCGGAGATCATCCCCACCTTCTCGCGGAAGCCGATCTTCGGCTACCCGGTGATGGTCTACGCGACGATCCTCATCGGCTTCCTCGGCTTCGGCGTCTGGGCCCACCACATGTTCGCCGTCGGCATGGGGCCGATCGCCGACACCGTGTTCAGCCTCACGACGATGCTGATCGCGATCCCGACGGGCGTGAAGATCTTCAACTGGGTCTCCACGATGCACGGCGGCTCGATCCGCTTCACGACGGCGATGAAGTTCGCCGCCGGCTTCGTCAGCCTGTTCATCATCGGCGGCATCTCCGGCGTCATGCACGCCTCGCCGCCGGCCGACCTGCAGCAGACCGACACGTACTTCATCGTCGCCCATTTCCACTACGTGCTCTTCGGCGGCTCGATCTTCGGGATCATGGGCGGGATCTACTACTACTACCCGAAGATGTTCGGGCGCCTGATGAGCGAGCGCCTCGGCACCTGGCACTTCTGGCTGTTCTACATCGGGATGAACCTGACCTTCTTCCCGATGCACTTCTCGGGCATGCTCGGCATGCCGCGCCGCATCTACACGTACGACGCGGGCCAGGGCTGGGACATCTTCAACCTGATGAGCTCCATCGGCGCGTACCTCCAGGGACTCGCCGGTCTCATCTTCGCGTACAACATCTTCCGCAGCCGCAAGCACGGCGAGATCGCCGGCAACGATCCGTGGGGCGCGCCGTCGCTCGAGTGGTCGATCCCGTCGCCGCCGCCCGACTACAATTTCGCGGTGATCCCGAAGGTGACCTCGCGCTATCCGCTCTGGGACGTCAAGTCGCCCGAGCTGACGGCCGAGGTGCCGCACACGAAGCACGGCGACGAGCGCAACGACGTGTCG
>DATMHT010000125.1:0-7261 GCA_035554795.1 Gemmatimonadaceae bacterium
CGCTTGCTCGAGAGCTCGTCCTGCGCGCGCGTGAGCCCGACGCTCGTCTTCTCGACCTCCTCGTTGATCGCGCCGAGCTGGGTGTCGAGCGACCGGACCGCGCGCGCCGTCGCGTCGGCCTGACGGTCGAGGTTGGACACCTCCTCGGAGAGGTCGTGCGCCGTGCCCTGCAGCTCGCTCATGCGGCGGCGCAGCTCCTCGCGCTCGCGGCGGATGCGCTCGAGCTCCTCGCGCTGCTGACGGATGCGGTCGGCCCCGCTCTGCGCGTGAAGGCGGCCGGAGGGCGCGAGGAGCGCGAGCAGGACGGCGAGCAGCGCGCACGTCAGCGCGCTCCGCCGCCGCGAACGTCCCACGATGCCCCTCGCGATGCGCCGGCCGACGCGCGTGGCCGGCGTCATACCCGGCGGAGGTGCCTTCCCACCGAGAACGCGCTCCCCAACAGCCCGATGAGCGCGCCGAAGAGCACGCCGAGCAGCGCGTAGCGGGCGTCGAAGAACGTCGTCTCGACGAAGTAGCGGCTGATGATCCGGCTCGCGCTCCAAGTGAGCAGCAGCGCGAGCGTGCCGCCGAGTACCCCCTTCAGGAACCCGTCGATCAGGAACGGAAAGCGCACGAACGCGTCCGTCGCCCCGACGAGGCGCATGATCGAGATCTCGCGACTCCGCGCCAGCACCGCCATGCGGATCGTCGCGCCGATGATGATCACGGCGACGGCGGCGAAGGCGAGGCCGAGGATCGCGCCCGCCGCGCCGGCGATGTTGCGGAGCCGGTAGAGCTTCTCGACCCACTCCTCGCCGTAGCGCACGTCGTCAACGAAGTCGTAGCTCTTCAGGCGCTCGGCGACCTTCTTCACCGTCGCCGGGTCGCGGTGTCCTTCCTTGAGGCGCAGCTCGATCGAGGCGGGGAGGAAGCTCCCCTCGAAGACGTCGCTGAACTCGCCCATCTCGCGCTTCGCGCGCTCGAGCGCCTGATCCTGGGTGACGATGTCCACCTTCGCCACCTCGGGGTACTTCTCGACCGCGGCGGCGGCGTCGGCGATCTGCTCGACCGGCGTGTCGTCGGCGACGAAGGCGCGGATCTCGACGCGCTCCTCGACCTTGTCGAGCGTGCGCCGGAGGTTCACCGCGACGAGGCCGAAGAGGCCGAACGCGAAGAGCGAGAAAGCGATGGTGACGACGCTGAGCGCGCTGAGCAGCGGCGCCTGCCGCAGGGCGATGGCGACTTCGCGGGTGGCGAGCTTCACGGGCGCACCTCGCCGCCGCGGCCGGCCGGCAGCCGCCGCTTGTCCACCGCCGAGTCGAAGACGACCTGGCCGCGGTTGATCTCGATCGTGCGGAAGTCGGTGCGCCGGATCAGCTCGAGGTCGTGCGTCGCCATGAGGACGGCGGTGCCGGCGGCGTTGATCTCGCGCAGCAGCTGGAAGACGCCGCGCGTCGCCCGGTCGTCGAGGTTGCCGGTGGGCTCGTCGGCGACGAGCACGAGCGGGTCGTTCGCCAGCGCCCGCGCGATCGCGACGCGCTGCTGCTCGCCGCCGGAGAGCTCGCGCGGATATGCCGTCCCCTTCGACGCGAGCCCGACGCGCGACAGGAGCGACGCGACCTTGTTCGGGATCAGGTTCCGCGGCGCGCCCGTGACCTCGAGCGCGAAGGCGACGTTCGCCTCCGCGGTACGATCCTCGAGCAGGCGGAAGTCCTGGAAGACGATGCCCAGCTTGCGGCGCAGCTTGGGGATCTCGGCGCGGCGGATCTCGTGCGAGTTGATGCCGCTCACCCGCACCTCGCCGTCGGTCGGCAGCTCGTCCATGTACACGAGCTTGAGGATCGTGCTCTTGCCCGATCCACTCGGCCCGGTGAGAAAGACGAACTCGCCGCGGGCGACGTGAAAGGAGACGTTCGACAGCGCCGTACCGGAGCGGGCGTACTCCTTGGTGACGTTCGTGAAGAGGATCACGGAGCGGCGGCCTCCGTCGCGGCGGCACTACCACCGTCGTCGCCGTCGAGCGAGCGCCAGCTCGACGTCGCGGAGAGCGTGTCCACGACCGCCTTGAGCAGGCCGATGAGGATCGGCCCGAGAAGGATGCCGGCCAGCCCGAACGTGTACACGCCCGTCACGAGGCCGACGAACATCCAGTAGAAGTTGAGCACGCGCGAGCGCTCCGCCGCGAGCTTGGGCCGCAGGTACATCGAGATGAACAGCGTGTTGAGGAGGGTGCCGATGACGATCATCAGCGTCGCCTGCAGCGGCGCGTTGCGGAAGACGAGCAGCCACGCCGCCACCGGCACGTAGATGCTCCACGAGCCGACGATCGGGAAGAAGCCGATGATGAAGGAGAGGATCGCGAGGACGCCGGCGAGCGGAACGCCGAACGCCCGGTTGAGCAGGAAGATCACGCCCGACTTGAGCGCCTGCGTCACGAGCGTGGCGTAGATCGCGCCGTAGAGCACGCCGCGGACGTTGGTCTCGAAGGCCGCGGCGAGATCGGCGTAGCGCGGGGGGAGCTTGCCGCGCACGTAGGCGACCACCTGCTCGGCGTCGGTGAAAATATAGAACGCCGTGAACAGGAAGATCGTCGTCGCCACCGAGATCCGCACGACGCCACGGCGGACGATGCCGGGGATCGCCGTGCCATACGCCGACGCGGCGATGACCCAGCGCTCGACGGCGGCGGTGGCGTCGGGGCGGCCGAACAGCGCGAAGCGCGACAGCGCGGCGTCGATCTGCGCGGCGATCTCGTGCTGGTGCTCGGCCAGGTAGCGCGCGACGCGCACGACCTCGAGGTAGGAGTAGGCGAGCGCCCCCGCGACCGGCGTCAGGATGACGACGAGCGTAAGCAGCGCCGCCCACGGTGGCGACCCGACGAGCCGCAGCACGTAGCGGTACAGTGGCCGCAGGTATGCCGCGATCACCACGCCGAGGATGGCGGCGATGAGCACGCCGCGCACCATCCAGAAGAAGAGCAGGAGCACGAGCGCCGACAGCACCGACGTGACGACGATCCGGCGGAACTCGGGGAGCGACAGGTCGGCGATGCGGCTGTTGCCCCGCCGCTCGACGCGTCGCCGTTCGCCGGTGCCCTCGGGCGGTGTCGCGCGGCGCACCACGCTCGCAGCGCCGGTGTCGCCGACGATGCTCGCGTCGCTGACGCCGCTCCCGCCACCGGCGGCGGCCTCACGGCCGCGTCCCTGGCTCACCTCAGCGCCTGCTCCAGATCGGCGATGAGATCCTCGGCGTCCTCGATGCCGACGCTGACGCGGATGAAGCCATCCGGGATGCCGATCGCGGCGCGGGCCTCGCTCGTCATGTGCGCGTGCGACGTGTAGCGCGGCTCGCTCACGAGCGTGTCCACGCCGCCAAGGCTGGGTGCGTGCGTCACGAGCTTGAGCCGGCGCAGGAACTTCTCCGCCGCCCGGCCGCCGCCGACGAGCTCGATCGCCATCATCGCGCCGAAGCCGTCCAGCATCTCGCACGCGATCGCGTGGTCGGGGTGACTCTCCAGCCCCGGGTAGTGCACGCGCTTGATCTCCTTTCGCCCCTCGCACCACTCGGCCACGCGCTGGGCGTTCTCGTTCGCGCGCTTCACCCGTACGTCGAGCGTCTTCATGCCGCGCTCGAGCAGCCAGCAGGCGAACGGGTCGGGGGCCTGGCCCCAGACCATCATCTTCTGGCGCACTTCCTCGATGTACGAGGCGGTGCCCATCACCGCGCCGCCGAGGATGTCGTGATGGCCGTTCAGGTACTTCGTCGTCGAGTGGATCACGACGTCCGCGCCGTGCTCGAGCGGGCGGAAGTTCACGGGGCTCGCGAAGGTCGAGTCCACGACGAGCGCCAGCCCTTCCGCCTTCGCGAGCTGACTGATCGGGCGCATGTCGAGCACGCGGCAGGTCGGGTTCACCGGGCTCTCGACGAAGAGCGCGCGCGTCTCCTTCTTCAGGCGGCGCCGCCAGATCCGCGTCTCCAGCGGATCCACGAGGGTGACCTCGATGCCCATCGCCGCCAGCTCCTGGGTGAAGAGGCGGTGCGTGCCGCCGTAGATCCAGGAGCTCGACAGGACGTGGTCGCCGGGCCGGAGCAGTGCGAGCATCGCACACGCGGTCGCGCCCATGCCGCTCGACAGCGCCAGCGCCGCCTCCGCGCCCTCGAGCAGCGCCAGCCGGCGCTGCACCGTCTCCGCGTTCGGCGAGTTGCCGTAGCGCGTGTAGCGGAGCCCCTCGCCCGTGCCGATCTCCTGGACGTAGTTCACCGACTGGTACAGCGGCGCCGCGACCGGCGAGTCGGCGTCGGTGTGCGGCGCGCCGCCGTGGATGGCGAGCGTCGAGAGGCCCTGGGGGCGTGCAGCAGCTTTGCGTGCCATGACGAGAACGAGGAAGGACGTGCCGTGCGGCCGGCGAGCCGGGGAGGGAGCGGATGCCGAGCGTCTCCGTCCCGTGCCCGCGCCGCTCGCCTACGCGAAGAACCGATCCACTCGGGGCCGGTCCGTGTTCACCTTCACGACGCGGATGATCTCGGCCGGCGCGACGCCGACGACGTCGCGGAGCACGACGCCGCCGCGCGGGATCGTATCGTCAACGCGCAGCGTCGCGAGCTCGTTGCGACGAGGCCCATACACCCAGACGATCTCACCGTCGAGGAGCAATCGGATGGATGCCTCCTCCGCGCGCATCCGCACCTCGGGCCCGCGCTCCTCGTCGCCCGGGCGCGTGGAGACGAAGCCCATCACCTGCAGCGGCGGGCTGTAGCCGGCGCCGAGCGGGCCGACCGGTCCGCGCGAGCCGCCGCCACTCGGCGAGCCCGGCGTCACGACGTCCTCCCCGCGCCCGGTGCGTCGCCTGCGCCGCTATCACCCTCGGCGCCGCCGGCACGAGCGCGGCGCACGCGGGCGTCGCCCTCGACCGCCGGACCGAGCGCGACGTACACCTCGTCGAGCCGCATCACGACGCGGCGGCGGCAGAGCGCCTCGAGCAGAGCCGCCGCGTCGTCGCGCGGGCGTCCGGTGGCGCTCGCCAGCTCGTCCAGCGCGGCCGCGCCGAGCCGGCTCAGCGTCTCCCACGCCGCGCGCTCACTGTCGTCGACGATCCCGACGAGGTGGGGCCGGCCACCGTCCGCGGCCTCGGCGACGAGGGCGAGGCCGTGCCGCTCGAGCACCGCCTCGATCGCGTCGAGGTGCGCCTCGTGGAGACCGCGGAAGATGAAGTAGCTCTCCCGGCACTCGCGATCGGCGCCTTGCGCCGCGGTGCCCGCGTCGGCCAGCGGCTCGCGCGCGCCATGGCGCAGCAGCAGCTTGGCGACGATCTCGTCGGCGCAGGAAAAGTCGAGCAGATTGACGTTCGAGAAGTCGATCACCGTCAGCGTCCGGCCACGCGACCCGGCGAGCTGCTGCTCGATCTCGGTGCGCACCGCGGCGCCCGTGGGCCGGGTGACGAGGTTCGAGTACAGGTCGCAGACGGTGCGGCGGAGCACCGAGCTGACGTCAATGTGGTTGATCACGCGGCCACCGGAGCCGGATGCGTCAGTGCGCGTGGCGTCATCGCGTCGTCGCCGTCACTCGCTCGGGAATCGTGATCTGCATCTGCGCGCCGGGAAAGGGTGGGAGCTTCTCGCGGAGCGGCACGTCCGCGTCGTCCCACGCCGGAACGATGGCGATGCGCGCCGTTCCCGAGCGCACGGACAGCTTGCTCTCCCACTTGCCGACGTACCGGCGAATACCCGCAAGCCCCTGGCCACGGCCGGCGTCGCGGTAGCGGAAGCGGCTCACGCCGCGGATCACCGCCTCCTCGAGGGCCATCGCGTCGTCCCAGCGGTCGCTGAGCCGCTGGCCGGCCGCGAGGTGCGCGCTCTCGAGCGACTTGCGGAAGCCGACGCCGGCGTCGCACACCGCGATCACGACCACGCGCCGGCCGAGGCGCTTCTGCCAGCGGTAGGTCTGCACGGCCACCCAGCCGCCGCTCCCGGCGTGCTCGACGATGTTCTGGCACGCCTCGGAGAGCGTCATCGAGAAGCCCATCGTCGCCCGCGGATCGAGATTGAGCGTCCCCTGGAGGATGTCCCTCGACTTCTCCTGGATGCGCTCGACGACGTCGTGGACGTCGCCGCTCTTGTCCACGTGGGTGATCTCGAGCAGCACGTTGGACTCGCCGGCGGCGCGCGACTTCGGGACGCCGTGCGTCAGCTCGAACAGCGACTCGGCGTGCTTGAAGAAGCCCGTCCGCGCCCAGTAGGAGAGGGTGTCGTCGGCCTCCGGCGGCGCGAGCCGGGGACGCTCGGTGCGGGTCTGGGCGAGCGTCAACAGCGCCGTGAGCCCGTAGGGCGACGCCCAGCGCGCGTGGCGCGCGTCGACGAGGATCTTCGCGTCGGGCGGCAACGGCGCGAGCTGCTCCAGCACCTGCTCGAACGTCTGGTCGTCGAGCGAGGGAGGGACGGAGATGACGGTCGTCACGGAGGGGGAGGGGGAGGGAACCGCGCGGGGCCGCGAACGGCGTGAGGCGAGGGACGACGATCGAGGCGCCAGTCCGGTCTCCCACGCGCCCGCGGGGCGCCGCTACGGTGTGCTCAGCTCGCCGCGCAGGTGTCTCGCCAGCCCCGTGGCCCCCCGGTGCTCGACGTTGCGCGCGGCGGCCGCGTGCGCGGCCCGCATGGCCACGGTCAACTTATCACCGGCGACCAGCCGCGAGAAATAGGTCGCGCCCCAGACGTCCCCGCAGCCGGTCGGATCACCGCCCCCGATTCCCGCGTCGCGCGGCGCGGCCGCCGGGAGGAGCTCGGTCCGCACCGGCCCGAAGGCGGCCCGCGTCCCGCCCCGCGGCGCGGCCGCGAGGGCGCCGGTCACGGCTCGCGGTGGCAGGTCCGCGAGCGAATCGAAGCCGGGCGCCGCGAAGTAGACGGCGCCGCGCTTGCCCATCGTCACGACGAGACACGAGACACCGGCCGCCATCGCCGTCGCGGCGAGCGCCATCGGGTCCGGCGCCATCATCGCCATCTCGTCCTCGTTCACCTGGAGGACGTCGAAGCAGCCGCACCACGCCGCGACGTCGGGGAGCGGCCGGGGCGTGCGCAGCCCGTCGGCCTGCACGGCGGTGACGAGCATGTGCAGGTCGCAGTAGATCGGGCCGCGGAAGTGGCGGCGGAGGAGCTGCGCCGTCTCGAGGTCGAGCTCCCAGCCGCTGAGGAAGTTGACGTAGAGCGCGTCCAGCCGCAGCGAGTCGAGCAGCGGCCGCAGGCCGAGCCACGTCCAGCCGGGCACGCCGCCGCGCGTCACCTCCGTGCG
>DATMHT010000126.1:0-13854 GCA_035554795.1 Gemmatimonadaceae bacterium
GGTGAAGATCGGGCCGACGCAGCGTCCGGCGCTCGACGCGATGTATGGCGAGGTCCTGCACACGCTCGACGCGCCGATGCGCTACGAGCTGTACGTCTCGCAGAACCCCGAGGTCAACGCCTACTGCATCGGCTTCGACAAGCCGTTCATCGTCGTCAACTCGTCGATGATCGAGCTCCTCGAGCCGGAGGAGCTCCGCGCGATCCTCGCCCATGAAGTCGGGCACGCGATGAGCGGGCACGCGGTCTACACCACCCTCGCGCTCCTCTTCCTCCTCGTCGGTACGCGCTTCCTTCCCTGGCTTGCCGGCATCGCCCTCCTGCCGATCGAGCTCGCCCTCTTCGAGTGGTACCGCAAGGCGGAGTTCTCCGCCGACCGCGCCGGCCAGCTCGGCACGCAGGAGCTCGAGACGTCCATGCGCGTCTTCCTCAAGTTCGCCGGGGGCAAGGACGCCGACCGGATGGACCTCGACGCGTTCCTGGTGCAGGCGGCCGAGTACGAGACGGGCGGCAACGCGTGGGACCTCGTGCTCAAGGTGCTGAACACCGCCTTCCGCGATCACCCGTTCGCCACCGTTCGCGCCGCGGAGCTCAAGCGCTGGCTGGATTCGGGCGACTACGGCCGCATCATCGGCGGGCAGTATCCACGACGCGGAGAAACGCCGGCCGAGCCGCCGTTGAAGGAGGATCTCGAGAGCGCCGCCGGCTACTACGGCGAGGCCGCGCGCCGCGCCGCCGACACCGTGGCCGGCACGCTCCGCCGCGCCGGCGACGCGTTCGCGGATGCGATGAAGAAGCGGTGATGGGGACGTGGGATGGGGGACGAGGAACGAGGGACGAGGGACGTGGAAAACGATAAGTGGTGAGCGGTCACGCGTCGCTATCTTCCCCGTTCGCTATCACGCCTGCGCCCACCCGGTCCCGTGTCCCCCGTCCCGCGTCCCCCGTCCCGCGCCATGAAAGTCCTGATCATCGGCTCCGGCGGCCGCGAGCACGCGCTCGCGTGGAAGCTCGCGCACGAGTCGCCCGGCCTCGCGATCGTCGCCGCGCCCGGCAACCCGGGGATCGCGGAGCTCGCGCGCTGCGTACCGGTCGCCGCCACCGACCTGGACGGCCTGGTCGCGCTCGCCGAGCACGAGCGGCCCGACTTCACGCTCGTCGGCCCCGAGGCACCGCTCGCGCTGGGCGTCGTGGACCGCTTCCGCGCCCGCGGGCTGCCGATCTTCGGTCCGACGCGCGCCGCCGCGACGATCGAGACGTCGAAGGCGTTCGCGAAGCAGCTGATGCTCGAGGCCGGCGTACCGACGGCGATGGCGCACCGGCACACCGAGGTGGACGCCGCCAAGCGGGCCGCGCGCGAGTTCGGCGCGCCGGTCGTCATCAAGGCCTCGGGCCTCGCCGCCGGGAAGGGCGTCATCGTCTGCTCGACGCTCGACGAGGCTGACCGCGCCATCGACTACATGCTCCGCGACGAGGGCTTCGGCGCGGCCGGCGCCGAGATCCTCGTCGAGGAGTTCATGGAGGGCGAGGAGCTGTCGGTGTTCGCGATCACCGACGGCGTCAACGTCGTGCCGCTGGTGCCGGCGCAGGACCACAAGCGGCTGCTCGCGGGCGACGGTGGGCCGAACACGGGCGGCATGGGCGCCTACGCGCCCGTCTCGCTGCACGTGCCGGGTGGCCGCGCGTCGTCGTCGTCCGCCGTCGAGTCGCCGATGAGCGGCGCCTACGCCGTCGTGGACCAGGTCGTCGCGCCGACGCTCGACGCGCTGCGCGAGCGTGGCGCGCCGTTCACCGGGCTCCTCTACGCCGGCGTCATGGTCACGCGCGACGGCCCGAAGGTCGTCGAGTTCAACTGCCGCTTCGGCGATCCTGAGACGCAGGCGGTGCTCCCGATCACCGGCATCGCGCTCGCGCCCCTGTTCGCGAGCGTCGCACGCGGCGAGACGCTGGCCGGGCGTCCGGACTTCTCGATCGACGGTCACGCCGTCACGACCGTGCTCGCCTCGGCGGGCTACCCGGAGAAGGCGCGGACCGGCGATCCGATCACGATCCCCGACTCCGAGCCCGACGTCCACGTCTTCCACGCCGGAACCGCGCGCGACGCCTCGGGTAGACTCGTGACCGCCGGCGGCCGGGTGCTCGCCGTCACCGCCGTCGCCGACTCGATCGAGGAGGCCCAGCGCCGCAGCACGAGCTTCGCCTCACGCATCGAGTTCGATGGAAAGCAGTACCGCAGCGACATCGGCTGGCGGGAGATAGCCCGCCGTGCCAGAGCTACCTGAGACCGAGACGATCGCCCGCGACCTGAACGACGCGGTCGCCGGGAGCGTCATCGAGCGCGTGCGCGTCACCCGCGCCGACGTGCTGCGCGAGGTCAGCGCCGACGAGCTCGCGCGCCGCGTCGCCGGCGCGACGATCGAGCGCGCGTGGCGGCGCGCCAAGCTCGTCGTCCTCGACCTCTCCACGAGCGAGCGCGTCGTCGTCCAGCCCCGCTTCACCGGCGCCGTCCTCATCGACGCGCCGGAGCGCCCGCTGCCGGAAGACGAGCGCCGCTACTCGACGCTCGCGCTCCACCTCCGCGACGGCCGCGCCCTCCACTACCGCGACATCCGCCGGCTCGGCACGGTCGCGCTCATGCCGCCGAGCCGCTGGGCCGCGTACTCCGGTGCGCTCGGCGTCGAGCCCCTTGACCCCGCCTTCTCGGCGGCGCATCTATCGGCCCTCCTTCGGGGCTCGCGTCAGGCGGTGAAGAAGTTGTTGATGGATCAGCGGCTGGTGGTCGGAGTGGGCAACATCTACGCGAACGAAGCGCTCTGGCGCGCGGGCGTCGATCCGTCGCGCGAGGGACGGTCCCTCGACGCATCCGAAGTCTCGCGGCTGCGCGACGAGATCGTCGCGGTGCTCGAAGAGTCCATCGCCCTGCGCGGTACCAGCTTCCGCGACTACCGCGACGCCCGCGGCGAGCGCGGCGCGTTCGTCGAGCGCCTGAACGCCTACGGCCGCGCCGGCCTTCCCTGCCCCCGCTGCAGCGCGCGCCTCGTGGACACCCACGAGATCGACGGGCGCAGCACGGTGTTCTGCGCGTGGTGCCAGCGGTGAGTCTGGAACTGCCTGGGGGGATCGGAGAAGCGGGTCGGGGGACGGGGGTCGGGGCCATTGTCCGGCGCGTGCCGACGGAAAGCCCCGACCCCCGACCCGCGACCCGCCGTTCCGCCGTCGCCGAGATCGAGGTCGCCCCACCCTCGCTCCTCCGCTTCGAGGGCGAGGTCATCACCGGGCCGCCGTCGCGCGTGCGCCGGCTCCGGCCGCCGCCCACCTCCGAGGAGCACGTGCTGGTCATGCGCGCGGCCGTCCGCGCCGACGCCAAGGACCGGCCCGGCGTGTATCGCATGCTCGCCGAGGACGGCGAGGTGCTCTACGTCGGGAAGTCGAAGCAGGTGCGGACGCGGCTGCTCAGCTACTTCCGCTGCGCCTATCCCGAGGAGAAGGGTGCGCGGATCCTGCGTGAGGCACACGCGATCGAGTGGGAGTACACGCCGAGCGAGTTCGCCGCGCTGCTCACCGAGCTGCGTCTCATCAAGCGCTTCCGCCCGCGCTTCAACGTCGCCATGAAGCGCGACGCGCGGCACTACTCCTTCATCAAGGTGACGAAGGGGCCGGCGCCGAAGCTGCTCGTCGTCCGCGGCGCCGGGAGCGAGGACGGCGGCTACTACTACGGCCCGTTCGTCGGCGCGTCGCGCGTCAGCGACGCGGTGCGCGAGCTGAGCGACGCGCTCGGGCTGCGCGACTGCTCGCTCGATACGCGCATGCACTTCAGCGACCAGCAGGAGCTCTTCACGCAGGAGCTCTACCAGATCGGCTCGCGCACGCCGCAGTGCATCCGTCACGAGATCCGGAAGTGCCTCGGGCCGTGCGTCGGCGGCTGCTCCGCGGCGGAGTACGACGAGCGGCTGCGACTCGCCCGTGCCTTCCTCGACGGCAGCGACGACGGCCCGCTCGACGGGCTGCGCGCGCAGATGGAGGCGTGCAGCGAGGCGCTGGAGTTCGAGCGCGCCGCCGCCTACCGCGACAAGCTCCACCGTCTCGAGGTGGTGCGCGAGCAGTTCGCGCGGCTGCGCTTCGCCGTCGAGACGCTGTCGTTCGTGTACACCGTGCCCGGCGCCGACGGCGACGACCGCGTCTATCTCATTCGCCGCGGCCGCGTGCGCGAGGAGTGCACGGCGCCGCGTACCGCGCGCGACCGCACCCAGCTCGCTGGCCGCGTGCGCGAGGTCTTCACGCCCGTCGAGCGCGACACGGCCGCGGTCCCGACCCACGAGATCGACGAGCTGCTGCTGCTCTCTTCCTGGTTCCGTCGCTTCCCCGACGAGCTCGACCAGACCCGGCCGGCGGACGCGTTTCTCTCGGCCGCGCGCCGCGCCTGACGCGGCCCGCCTCCTGCATTGTCTCGTGTCGGCACGCCGCGCGTGACGCAGCACACCGATGGGCTGTTCCTCTCCGCCGCGCGGCCGAGACTCGATGCTGGAGGTCGGCAATGGCGACGACGTGGCAGCCCAGTGAGGGCGCCTCGACCTGGCAGGCACAAGCGTTCGTACAGTGCGTGAGCGTCCGTCCGTGGCTCACCTATCCGGGCTGCGACGAGCCGGGTGGCTGTCACGATCTCACGCTCGGCCGCATCTACGAGCTGCTGTCGGTCGAGGCGAAGGGATCGTTCTACCGGATCAACGACGACTCGGGCGAGGACTACCTGTACCCCGCGTCGCACTTTCGGCTGGTGTGACCGGGAGGGAAGCTTCAGTCGTCGGCCGGTCGCGACTGTTGGTTGGTGAACGACGACGGCGCGTGGGGCATCGCTCCACGCGCCGTCGTCGCGAGATGGAGAACTTCGGCCAACCCTCGACAGCGCTCGGCCGAACCACTGACGGTCCTCCTCTTCCGCGCTAGCCGAGCGGCAGCAGCTCCACGTCCGCGTGCCCGTCGGCGATCGTCAGCCTCGCCACGCTCGGCGTCAGATCGAAGCGGCGCGCGCCCGCCGCGCCCGGGTTCACGACGAGGCGGCCGCCGGCGCGCGTCACGAGTTGACGGTGCGTGTGCCCGTAGACGAGGACGTCCCCGGCGTAGCGCTCGAGCAGTTTCGCCGGTGTCGGGCTGCCCAGCTCGTGCCCGTGGCTGACGTGGATCACGAGCCCGCCGACCTCGCGCACGATCTCGCGGGAGAGCTCGGGCCGTCCCGGCGGGTCGGTGTTGCCGAAGACGGCCTGCACGGGCGCGATCGCCGCCAGCTCCTCCAGCACGCCGTCGCCGACGTCGCCGGCGTGGAGGATGAAGGCGACGCCGGCGAGCGCGTCGAACAGCTCGGCGCGCACGAGGCCGTGCGTGTCGGCGATCAGGCCGATGATCGTGCGATCGGCGCGCTCGCTCCGTTCGCTCACCGCGCGCTACCGCCGGCCCACGTGGATGGCGGCGACGCCTAACGTGAGCGACGCCCACGTCACGGCGCCGAAGCCGGCGCGCGTCATTCGGGCCGCCAGCTCCTCCTCGACCGGGAAGTTGGCCACGGACTTCGGCAGGTAGCTGTAGGCGGTCGGATGGCCGCTGACGGCGCGCCCGACCGCCGGCAGGACGCGGTGGAAGTAGAAGTGGTACAGCGCGCGCACCGCCGCCGTGCGCGGCGTCGAGAACTCGAGGATCACGAACCGGGCGCCCGGCGCGAGCACACGACGCACCTCGCGCAGCGCGGCGTCCAGGTCGGCGACGTTGCGGATGCCGAAGGCCACGATGGCGCCGTCGAGCGAGCCGTCGGCCAGCGGCAGCGCGAGCGCGTCCGCCGCCACCGGGGCCACGACACTCGCCGGCGCCTTGCCGCGCCCGGCGCGCAGCATCGGCTCGGCGAAGTCGGCGCCGATCACCAGTCCTCGGAAGCCCGGCTCCCTCGCGAGCCGCGCGCCGACGTCGAGCGTCCCCGCGCAGAGATCGAGGTAGACGCCGTCCGGCTTCTCGCGCCAGCCGAGCCCGGCGAGCGCGGCCCGGCGCCAGGCGCGGTCCGCGTTGGCGCTGAGCAGGTGATTGAGCAGGTCGTAGCGCGGCGCGATCTCGGAGAACACGCCTCTGACATAGCGACGCTTCTCGGCGCCACTGCTCGTGGCGGCGACCGCCGCGGCGGCGTCTTCCTCGGTCCCCGCATCGCGCTGAGGCATGGCGGAACATCGCGGCGGACGATCGGGCGGGCAAGCCGTCGCCGGGGCGCCGCGCGACTCGCGCTGGCTCGTCCGCCTGCCGGTCAATACTTTTGTTGCCGAGCCGCGCGGCCACGGCGCCCGCCGCCCGCCGCCGCCCACGCCCCCTTCATGGCTCCACTCCTCGAGCTCGCGAACCTCCCCGATGCGGACGTCGTCGCCCTCGCCCAGCAAGGGCGCGAGCTGGCGTTCCGTGAGCTGATCCGGCGCTACGAGCGACCGGTCTTCTCACTCGTCTTCCGGATGGTGCGCGACCGTGAGACGGCGGAGGATCTGGCGCAGGAGACCTTCATCAAGGTCCTGAACCACGTCGACCGCTACCGGCCGGAGTTCAAGTTCTCCAGCTGGCTGTTCAAGATCGCCAACAACGTCGCCATCGATCACATCCGGAAGCGGCACCTCGAGACGGTCAGCATGGACGGCTCGCCGCACGCCGGCACCGCCGCCGAGGTCGAGGCGACGTCGTTCGACGTCAGCGTGCATCAGGAGTCGGCGCTCGAGGAGCTGGAGTCGCGCGAGCTGGGCTCCGCGATCGAGCAGGCGATCGCCAAGCTGCGCCCCGAGTATCGTTCGTGCATCATGCTGCGCCACGTCGAGGGCCGGTCGTACGAGGAGATCGCGGCGACGCTCGACCTCCCCCTCGGCACGGTCAAGACCTACATCCACCGGGCCCGCCACGAGCTGCGGCGTGCCCTGGAGCACCTGAGAACATAGGGCCACAAGGCCCTGAAACTTGCTTTCATCCCCTCCCGTACGACCCGCTGGAGGAACCGTGACCGATAGACACCTGAATCCAGACGAGATCGACCTGCTCCTCGACGGCGAGGTCGGCTTCGGCGTGACGCCGCTGAAGGCGCACGTCCGGCGCTGCGCCCAATGTCAGGCGGAGCTGGACGAGGCGCGAGCGCTGACGACGGCGCTCGAGCACCTGCCCCACTTCACGCCGTCGCCGCTCTTCGCCGAGCGCGTCATGGCGAAGGTGCAGGTGTTCGAGCCCGCGCACGTCGCCGCGACCGACGCCGTACGGCGCTGGCTGCCGCAGTCCCGACCGGCGCGCATCCTCGCCGGCGTCGGCGCCGGCGGGGTCGGCCTCTTCCTCTCGGTCGTGACGCTCTGGCTGGCGGCCCGCATCGACGTCCTCGTCTTCCTCGGTGATCTGGTCACCGAGCGCGCCAGCCGCATGGTCGTCGGCGCGCTGTCCGGCACCGTCGGCGCGGCGTTCGGCCAGCCGGCGGCGGACGCGCTGCGGACGAGCGGCACGGCGGGCCTCGCCATCGCGCTCGCGGCGCTGCTCGCCACCATCGCCGTCGCCGCGATCGGGTTGCGCGCGGCGGTCGGCGCTTCGGCCGCGCGTCGGCACCGGGCGTAGGGCGTGCGCCGCCGCGCCCTTCGCGCCGCGCTGAGCGTGCCCTTCGCGGCGCTGCTCGCCGCGACGCCGCTCTCGGCGCAACAGCGCCCCGCCCCGACCGCCTCCAGGCCGGCGGCCGAGAGCGGGACCGCATCCGCCAGCACCGCCCCGGCTCCGGCCAGCGACTCGCTCGCCCGCCTCGTGGCGCGCGTCCGCTCCGACCCGAACGCGCTGCCGATCCCGCCCGCCGACAGCTTCTCCATCGGGAACCGCGTCGTACCCGCCGGCCAGGAGGTCGCGGGGACGGTCGCCGTCGCGCACGGGGACCTCGACGTCTTCGGTACCGTTGCCGGTGACGCCGTCGCCATCGGCGGCGACGTGGTCGTGCATCCCGGCGGCCACGTGCGCGGCAACGCCCTCGCGGTGCTGGGAAGCGTCCGCGCCGACGGCGGCACGGTGGACGGCGAGCTGCGGTCGCTCCAGGGTCCGGTCGGCGCCGTCACCGCCGCGCCGGCGCGCGCCGCGCACGCGGTCGCGCTCTCGCCGGCCGCCGCCACCTTCCTCGCCCTCAAGCTGTCGCTCGGCTGGATGGTGATGCTCGCGCTGATCGGGATCGGCGTGCTGCTGTTCGCCGAGCGGTATCTCGAGGGCGTCGTCGAGACGATCGAGGGCGCCTTCTCGCGCGCCTTCTGGGTGGGCGTCGCCGGGCAGCTTGCGCTGCTTCCCGCGCTCCTCGTGCTCGTCGTCGCGCTCGCGATCACGCTCGTCGGCATCCTGCTGATCCCGTTCGGCATCTTCGCCTTCGCCCTCGCCGCCGCCGGGCTGGCGACGCTCGGCTTCATCGCGATCGCGCAGGTGACGGGCGGCGTGCTGCTTCGCGGCCGCGTGCGCGCGGCGCTCACCGAGCGGGGCGCGACGCTCCGCGCCCTCTTCACCGGTGTCGTGGTCTACACCGGACTGTGGGTGATCGCGGCCGCGTTCACCTGGTCGCCGATCATCGGCGGCGTGCTCCGCGGCCTCGCGTTCGCCGTGAGCTGGGTGGCGGTGACGGTCGGTTTCGGCGCCGCGCTGCTCTCGCGTGCCGGTACGCGACGCGCCGACGCCGCTGTTTCCGCGCCCGCACCGGCGATCCCCTCGTCGCCCGCCGCGCCGCCCGACTGGCAGACGCCGACCCCGATCGGCGGCGTCGTCGCCGCGCGTCGCCCGACGCCGGCGCCGATGAAGGAGGTCCGGTGACGGAGGCGCGGGGAGCGCACTTCATGCGGCCCGCCGGGCGGCCGCTCGCTCTCGTGCTTCTCTGCTCCGTCGCGCTGGCCGCCCATGCGGCGCCGCTCGGCGCGCAGCAGCGCGAGATGCGGTCCCTCGACGTGTCCCGTCAACTGCACGACAGCACCGCGCTGCGCGTCGAGGTCCGCTACGGCGCGGGCACGCTCGGCGTGCGGGCCGCGACGACGCCGGTGCTCTACCGCATGCAGCTCAGCTACCCCGCCGACCGCGCCGAGCCCGTGTACGCGTACTACCCCACGACGCACACTCTGCGCGTGGGCGTCGAGCGACAGAGCTCGCGCGTCCCGAGCGGTGATCGGAACGGAGAGCTGCGTCTCGACCTCGCGCGGGCGGTACCGATGGACCTCTCGCTCGAGCTCGGGGCCGTCGAGGCGGATCTCGACCTGAGCGGTCTGCGGGTGGACCAGCTCCACGTCGAGTCGGGCGCGAGCGAGGCGCGGCTGCGCTTCGGCACGCCCAACACGGACCGCATGCGCGCGCTCGACCTGCGCGTCGGCGCGGCCGGGCTGCGCGCGCTCGGACTGGGCAACGCGAACGCGGGCGAGGTGCGCGTGCAGGCTGGCGTCGGCGACGTGGATCTCGACTTCGGCGGCGCGTGGCAGCAGGACATGGCGCTGTCGGTGCAGGTCGCGCTCGGCGACGTCAAGCTGCACGTCCCGCGCGACGTCGGCGTGCGCCTCGAGGTGCAGCGCCTGTTCGCGTCGCTGGACGTCGGCGATCTCGTCAAGCGCGGCGACGCGTACTACAGCGAGAACTGGGACCACGCGACGCGCCGGCTTCGCGTCACGTCGAAGACGACGTTCGGGAAGCTCCGCGTGGATCGCGATACGCGAGACTAGACGAGTCGCATACGACGACGGAGCGCGCGGAGCGGGTACCAGATCCACGGTGCCCGCTCCGCTGTCGTTTGGGTTGTCGCATCGGCGTCATCCACCACCCGCCGATGCCGCTCTGTGGCCTGGCGTTTGCCCCTCGGGACGGTTCGCAGCCACCGACGGAGCGTCGCGCATGATCATCAAGGGATACAAGGTCGGGCCGCTGGTCAGGCAGACGGGCAAGGAGATCCTCGACGACCACGTCCTCGATCTCGCCGCGCAGACGGCCTACTTCTTCTTCTTCTCGCTCTTCCCGATCGTCCTCTTCCTCGCGCCGCTGCTGAGCCTCGTCGGCGACAAGCGCCAGACGCTGCAGTTCCTGCTCGGCCACCTCGCGGGCAGCGTCCCGCCGGAGGCGATGGCGCTGCTCAGCGGCGTGCTCGATCAGGTCGTGTTCGCGAAGAACGCGCCCGGCATCATGTCGGTCGGCGCGCTGCTCGCGTTGTGGGCGGGCTCGAACATCTTCAGCGCGCTCATCACGGCGCTCAACGCGGCGTACGACGTGAACGAGTCGCGTCCGTGGTGGAAGCAGAAGCTGATCGCGATGGCCAGCGTGATCGGCGCGGCGGTGATCTTCGCGCTCGCGACGACGATCCTGCTCGCGGGCGACCACATCGTCGGCGCGATCGCCGACCGGCTTGGCGTCGGCGGCGCGGCCCGGACGATCTGGACCGTCATCCAGTTCCCGATCGCGATCGCGCTCCTCATCGGACTCGCGTGGGCCGTGTTCATCGTGCTGCCCAACGTGCAGCAGAACCGGAAGCAGGCGCTCGTCGGGGCGACGGTGACGACCGTGCTCTGGCTCGTCCTGACGGTGCTCTTCCGCCTCTACGTGCAGCACTTCGGCAACTACAACAAGATGTACGGCACCATCGGCGGCGTGATCGTGCTGCTGACGTGGATGTACCTCTCGATGCTGACGGTTCTCGTCGGCGGCGAGCTCAACTCCGAGCTCCACCACGGCACGGGCGCGGTGCATCCACGCCGCGGCGCGACCCTCGCCGGCCGCGTCGCCACCGGCGCCGGCCGCACCGCCTCGACCGACCGCGTCGAGCGCGCGGTTCCGTACGCGGCGCAGGGGTCAAAGCGGTAAGCGGGTAAGCGGGAAGCGGTAGGCACGAACATACGCGGGGCCGGAATCTCGCTCGGATGCCGGCCCCGCGTCGTTTGTCATCGTGAGCGAAGCGAAGGATCGCTGGAGCGTACCGCGATCCTTCGGTCGCCACGCTCCCGCAGGATGACAGCGGAAATGTTCACGCTTCCCCCTTCCCGCTTCCCGCTTACCGCGACCCGCCAGTTGCCGGCCAGTACACCACCCGAGCCCCGCGCACGATCCCGAGCTGCGCCGCGGCGCTGCCGTCGCGCACGGCGACCTCGATCAGGCCGGCCGATCCGCAGAGGGCGACGGGCGCGCCGGACGGCGCTTCGGCGTAGGTGCGCGCGAGTGGCAGCGATGCGCCCGCGAGCTCGATCGTGCCGCCGCGGATGCCGAGGCAGTTCGTGATCGCGTTGCCGAAGCGATCGATGCTGATCACCTGCCCCTCGATCGAGCCGTCGGCGAGGCGCCGCGGCTCGGGGGTGCGCTTCACGATCGGCGTCTCGAACGGCGCACCGAGCGCCGTGACCGGCGTGCCGCGCGCGAGGGCCGCGGCGGCCGGAGCGAACACGTCGCGCCCGTGGAAGGTCGGCGCGGCCGTCGGCGGGATCGGCAGCGCGACGACCTGCACGCCGGTCATCAGCAGCGCCGGCGACAGCAGACCGTTGTCCGGACCGACGAGCATCCGGTCATCGCTCGCGATGGCGAGCGCGGCGCGCTCCGAGCCGACACCGGGGTCCACCACCGCGAGATGAATCGTCCCCGGCGGAAAGCGCCGCCAGTAGCGCGCGAGCGCCAGGCGTCCGCACTCCACGTCGTGCGCGCCGAGGTCGTGGCTCACGTCCACCAGCGTGACGCCGGGTGCCTGCGCGAGCAGCACGCCCTTCATCTCGGCGACGTAGCCGTCGGCGGTGCCGAAGTCGGTGAGGAGGGTGATGACCGGAGACACGGTGCGTAGGGTGTAGGGTGCAGGCTGTAGGGTATAGTGCGTGTCGGGCGCGGTCGCCACCCGGGGCGCCGACCTACACCCTACCCCTGGCCCTTACACCCTTCTTCTCTTCCACCGCCCACTCTTCCACAGCGCCATCATCGCCAGGCCCCGAGCGGTCGCGGTGAGCGAGATCGTCCACCAGAGTCCCACGGTGCCGTAGCGGTTCGCGGCCCAGGCGGCGAGCGGGATACGGGAAGCGGTCAGCACGCTCGACGTCAGCATCGGCGGCACGGTGTCGCCGGCGCCACCGAGGGCGCCTTCGAGCACCACCTCGGCGCAGACGACGAGCTGCGCGAACGCGGCGATGCGCAGGTAGCGCGCCGTCTCGGCGATCACCGCGGCATCCAGGGAGAAGATCGCGGCGAGACGCTCCGGCACGAGCAGCTCGAGCGCGAACGCGAGAACGCCCGGCACGGTCGCGTACGCGGTGGTGATCCAGCCCGCGCGCTCGGCGCGATCCGGGCGGCCGGCGCCGAGGTTCTGGCCGACGATCGCCGCCGCCGCCGCACCGAAGCCGACGCCGACCATGTACAGCCAGCTCTCGACACGGAACCCGAGTCCGAGCGCGGCGAGCGCCGGCGTGCCGAAGCGCGTCGTCGTCCGCGTCAGCACGACGTAGATCGCGCTGAACAGCACGCCCGTGAGCGCCGTCGGCAGCCCGACGCGCGTCACCGCCGCGATGGAAGGCAGCCGCGGCACGCCAACGCGCAGCATCCGCCGCCGCGCGAGGAGCGCGACGCCGAGCAGGAAGGCGACGCAGCGCGTGCCGACGGTCGCGATGGCCGCGCCGACGATGCCGAGGCGTGGTGCGCCGCCGAGGCCGAGGATCAGCACCGGGTCGAGCACGAGCGTCACCGCCACCGACGCGGCGAGCAGCAGCAGCGGCGTGCGCGTGTCGCCGGAGGCGCGGAAGGTCGCGTCCACGGCGAAGTAGCCGAAGATGAGCGGCGCGCCGAGCAGGTAGGTACCGAGATAGCTGCGGCCGAGCGACGCGACCGACTCCGGTGCGTGCATGGCCGTGAACAGCGACGGGAGCCAGTGCGTGCCGCCAACCGCGATCGCCGAGCCCAACGCGAGCGCGTACAGGAGCGCATCGCCCGCGACGCGCGCCGCCTCGGCCGGCCGCCGCTCGCCGTGCCGCCGCGCCGCCACCGCCGTCAGGCCGACGCTGACCATCTCCGCGACGGAGACGAAGAGCCAGATCCAGAACAGCGACGTCGTCACCGCGGCCAGCGATCCGGCGCCGAGTCGCGTGCCGACCCAGAACGCGTCCACCGAGCCGAAGAGCGTCATCAGCAGGTTCGACGCGACCGCCGGCAGCGCCACGCGCCGTACGACCACGTGCATCGGCTCGCGCACGAGCGCGAGCCGGTCGTGCTCTCCCGTGACGGCGACCGACGCGAGGCCGTCGGGGGCGTCGATGAAGGCGGGGGTCGGGGGTCGAGGGTCGGGGGTCGGGGCTGGCAGCGCATCAGCCCCGACCCCCGACCCCCGACCCCCGACCCGCTTCAGCTTCACTGCGCCGCCGCTCCGACCGCCTCGGCTACCTTCTCCGCGAGCCCGATCAGCGCACGGGCCGCGGACGACTGCGGCTCGGCGGCGACGATCGGGCGACCGGTGTCGCCGCCCTCGTGGATGCGCGGGTAGAGCGGCACCTGCGCGAGCAGCGGGAGCTTGACTTCGTCCGCCAGACGCTGGCCTCCGCCCGACCCGAAGATCGCCGTCGGCTTGCCGCAGTGCGGGCACTCGAAGTAGCTCATGTTCTCGACGATGCCGAGCACCGGCACCGCGACGCGCTCGAACATCTTCACGCCGCGCAGTGCGTCGCCGACGGCGACCTCCTGCGGAGTCGTCACGATCACCGCGCCGTGCACGTGCGTTGCCTGGACGAGCGAGAGCTGGGCGTCGCCGGTGCCGGGCGGCATGTCCACGATGAAGTAGTCGAGCTGCCCCCAGTCCACGTCGGCGAGGAACTGCTGGATGATCTTCATCACGATCGGCCCGCGCCAGATCGCCGGCTGG
>DATMHT010000127.1:0-7213 GCA_035554795.1 Gemmatimonadaceae bacterium
GGCGGCGCCGATCGTCGGCTTGACGACGGCGAGCCAGCCCAGCGCCGGCAGCAGCGCCGCGGCGCAGAGCAGCGGCGACCACTGGCCGACCTTGAGCGCCATGACGAACGACGGGCTCGCGAACAGCCAGAGCAGCCCGAACTGCTCCGCGGTGAGCGCCCACGCGAGCAGCCCCGCCGCGGCGCCCGACATCAGCCCGCCCGCCACCGCCAGCGGCAGCGTCGCGAACGGCACGGTGACCAGCACGGCGGGCAGTGGATAGAAGAAACGGTCGGGCAGTGGCCAGCCCGGCGCGCCCGGCGCGAGCAGGTACGGGTTGACGCCGTGCGTCCACAGCCGGGCCGCGCGCCACCAGAACTCGAAGTCCGACGGGATGGGCGCCGTCGCCAGACAGAACGCCGTGAACGCGCCGCTCGCGAGCCCGATGGCGAGCGCGACGCCGAGCCGCGCGCGCCGCGACGGAGGCGGCGCCGACGCGCCGCTCACCCTCGGTGCGCCACGCGCGTCGGACGCGCTCACGACTGTGCTGCTCGCTCGCGCCGTCTTGCCAGCGCGCGCACCCGGCGCTCGGCGGCGCGAGCGGCGCGGTCGAGCCACGCCGGCACCTCGCCCTCGTTGGGGCGGCGCAGCACCAGGAACAGCGCCGGCGCGTACACCGTGACGAGGATCCACGTCGCCGTCCGCTCGTGCGTCAGCGACGGCCGCGAGAAGAGGTACGCGTACGCCGCCACGCTCAGCAGCGACGTCACCGCCGACTCCCGGAACGTGCGCGGGATCAGCAGCAGGAAGAGCTGGTCGTAGAACGTCGGCACCTGCGGCACGCAGGCGAGCGCCACGAGCATGCGTGCCTCCGGCCGACGCCAGCGCAGCAGTCCGAGCAGCAGCAGCGGCCCGAGCGCGAGAAGTCCCGGACCACCGGCCACCGGCGAGAGGTAGTGCGACTCGAGCCCGCCGCGCAGCACGTGCAGCCACTCCACCGGCCAGCCGGGCTGCACGGCGAGGCTCAGCACGAGGAGCCCGACCGCCACGGCGACCGCGCGCCACGAGAAGCGCGCCACGAACATCGGCACGCCGAGGTTCGGCTTGATGGCGCCGAGCCCGACGCTCCACGGCGAGAGCAGGAGCGCCGCGGCGAGCAGCGGCGACCACTGTGCGCTCTTCGCCGCCGACGCGAAGCAGCCACTGAGGAGAACCGGCAACCGCTCCCAGCTCTCGCGCGTCAGCGCCCACGTCAGCAGCGCCGTCGAGAGGCCGATGAAGAGCGCGCCGGCCAGCTCGCCCGAGAGCGGCGCGAACGGGATCGCGACGAGCGCCGCCGGGAGCGGGTACTTGAAGTACGCGTCGAACGGGAACGGACCGACGGGGCGGATCACCGCGTACGGGTCGAGCCCCGCGAGCAGTGCGCGCGCGGCGCGCCAGGGCCAGGTGAAGTCCTCGCCGACCGACCGCGACACGACGAGATGATGGTGGCTCCACAGCGCGACGAGCAGCCCCGCGACCAGTGCGACGAGCGCGCGCGCGACCCGCGACGGCGGCGCCGCGGGCACGGGCATGGCGTCGGGCTCGGCCTGTCGCATCACTCGTCCGCCACCGCGGGCGCGCGCGTCTCGTCGGACGCGCGGCGCCGCCAGCCGCCGAGGCGCGCGCGCGCCGCGTCCGCGAGGCGCTCCACCCACGCCGGCACGGGCCCTTCGTTGGGCCGGCGCAGGACCATGACGAGACAGGGGATGTAGAACGCCGCGATCATGACGTTGGCGATCATGTCCGAGCCGCGCACCGGATCGAGACCGCGCGCGGCGAGCACCTGCGCCGGACCGGAGAGCGCCGACAGCAGCAGGAGGACGAGCATCTCGCGGCGCGTCGCCGGGATGAGAAAGAGCGGCAGCGCCTCGTAGATGAGCGGCGTCTGGGGCACGCACGCCATCGCCAGCAGCAGCCGCGCGTCGAAGCGGCGCCAGCGGAGCAGCGCGAGGATCAGCACCGCGCCGAGCGGATGGAAGAGGAAGATCCGGAAGTGGATCGAGCTCGCGACCGCGCTTCGCCACTCCGTCACCCACCCCGGTCGCAGCGCGAACGCGACGGCGGCGAGCAGCGCGCCCGCGATCGCCACGTCGCGGATGCGCCGCGCGGTCGGCTGGGCCGCCACGAAGGCGACGCACAGGTTCGGCTTGAGCACGAGCAGCACCGACAGCGCCGGCACGGCGCCGGCCGCGGTGAGCAGCGGCGACCACTGCGCGCCCTGCAGCGCCGCGAACGCCGACGCGCTCGCGAAGATCGCCAGCCGCTCCCACCCGTCGCGCGTGACCACGTACGCGAGCAGCGCCGCCGACACGCCGGTGAACAGCGCACTCGCCAGCCGCACGGGGAGCAGCGCGAGCGGCAGGACGCCGACCACCGTCGTGAGCGGATAGAACAGTGGCCACGGCCACTCGAACGCGCGCCCCTGGCCGATGAGCGCATACGGGTCCTGGCCGTGCAGGAGCGCGCGCCCGGCGAACCAGATGTAATCGAAGTCGGTCTGCCCCGATCCCGAGTGCCACGGCGCGAGCCGCACGCGCACGACGACGCCGATGGCGGCGAGAATGCCGACGGCCAGCGCGACGAGCAGCCGCGCGCGCGGGCTCGGCGCGTCGTGGCCGACCTCGGTCGTCGCGCTCACGCTGGCACGCTCACGCGCCGGGCCGGGCGGCGCGCGCCCGGGTGAGCAGCGGCCGCACGAGTGCTTCGCCACCACGGGCGGCGCGCGCTAGCCACGCCGGCACCGTTCCCTCGTTTGGCCGGCGCAGGACGATGATCAGGCAGGGCAGGTACATCAGCGCCAGCGTGACGTCGCCGACGTCGTGCACGTACGCCGCGTAGCGCGGGTCGGTCATCAGCGAGCCGCCGGGCCCGAGGGGCACGCGCGGGTTGAGGAAGATCTGCGACACCCACGCGACCCACGACAGCAGCGCGAGCAGCATCGTCTCCACCCGGCGCCGCGCGACCACGAACAGCTCGAGTGTCTCGTAGACCATCGTCGTGTGCGGCACGCACGCCATCGCCAGCAGCAGCCGCGCCTCGGGCCGCCGCCACCGCAGCAGCGCGAGCAGCAGCAGCGGACCGGCGGCGTGGCGGATCGGCGCGACGAAGTGGCCCGTCCCGCGCACGTTGGCGAGCCACGCCGCCGGCCAGCCCGGAATGAACACGAGGCTCGCCGCGCTCAGCACCACGCCGCCCACCACCGCCGCGATCACCGCCCGGCGGTCGAGCGGCGCGAGCGTGACGGCGGCGCCGAGGTTCGGCTTCGCGATCGCGAGAGCGGCGAGCGCCGGACAGAGCGCCATCGCGGTGATGAGCGGCGACCACTGCGTCGCCGTCACGGCCATGAAGAACGAGCCGCTCAGGAACAGCGGCAGCCGGCCGTAGCCGTCGCGCGTCGCGCCGTAGGCGAGCGCGCCCGACGACAGCCCGATGAACGCCGCCCGCGTCGCGAGGAGCGGCAGCCACGCCGCGATCGCCGCGACGAGCAGGATCGCCGGTGCCGGGTAGTGCTCGACCCACGCGTAGTCGAATGCGCGTCCCGGCCCGATGACCGCGTACGGGTTGCCGCCGTGCACGGCGACGCGGGCGGCGTACCAGAGGTGGTCGAAGTCGCTCACGAGGTCGGGGAGCTTCGCCGACCAGACGAGCGAGAGCGCGCCCGCGGCGAGCGCGACGGCGACCGCGATCGCGATCCGCGCGCGGCGCGACGGCACAGCGGCAGCGCCGAAGTCGGGCATGGTCGTCATGGTCGTCACGGCTGCTTCACCGTGATCGGCGCGTTGGCGCGCGACCAGGCGCGCGCCGCGGCGCCGCCGGGCCCGTGCGCGGTGACGCGCTCGCGCAGCCGCGACAGCGCGCGGCCGGCGCGCTCCACCCAGCCGGGCATCGGCAGGTCGGCCGGCGCGACGTTCGGCCGTCGCAGCACGAGGATGACGCACGGCAGGTACACCAGCGCGAGCATCAGCTCGCCCACCGCGTACACGTGGTCGCCGAAGAAGTCGTAGCCGGGCAGGAACACGAGGACGATCTGCACGAGCGTCCCGATCCAGCTCAGCGCCCACAGCGCGCGCACCTGCCGCTCCGTCTCGGGGACGACGAGCAGCAGCGGCAGCGCCTCGTAGAACAGCGTCGAGTGCGGGACGCACGCGAGCGCGACGAGCAGGCGGGCCTCGGGGCGTCGCCAGCGCAGCAGCGCGAGCAGCACGAGCGGGCCGGCGGGGTGCCGCACGAGCGCGCGGATGTGCGGCGCCGAGCGCGCGATCGCCACCCACTCGGCCGGCCACGACGGACGCAGCGCGAGGCTCGCCGCGCCGAGCACGATCGCGCCCGCGGCCGCCCAGGCGAGCGCCGCGCGTGTCGGCCGCGCGGCGAACAGCGCCAGGCCGATGTTCGGCTTCGCCGCGTACGCCCACGCCATCGCCGGCAGGAAGAGCGACGCCGTCAGCAGCGGCGCCCACTGCTGCGACAGCAGCGCGAGCATGAAGCTCCCGCTGAGGAACATCGGCATGCGCGCGTAGCCGTCGCGCGTCGCCGCGAACGCGAGCACGCCGGCCGACAGCCCGAAGAAGACGGCTCGCGCCAGCTCGAGCTCGAGCCACGCCAGCGGCAGCACCGCGATCATCGCCGTCGCCGGGTAGTAGTTCGGCGCCTTCTGCGCGAGCGCGCGCCCGGGTCCGACGAGCGCGTACGGGTCCGTGCCGGCGAGCATCGCCCGCGCCCCCACCCACAGCTGGTCGAACGCGTTCAGCCCCCGACCGTGCGCCGTGACGACTACGACGAGCACGGCCGACACGACGGCGACGGCCGCGGCGAGGAGCAGCCGCTCGCGGCGCGTCGGCGCGATGGACGTGCGTGGGTGCGGGTCGGGGCGCGGAGGGCCGGGTGGCGTCACCGACGGACGGCTGGCGGGAAGCGGGGCGGGGCACGGCGGTCGTCGCGCGAGCGCGGCGCGGAACGGCGTGCGCGGAGGCGCATCATCATGGGGTGACGTGCGTCACCGTGCAAGCCGGTCCGCCGGGTCACCGTGAAGGTGGACTGTTCCGTCGCGGGCAGGTCACGCGTCGTCATGGGAGCAGGATCGGAGCGGCGGTGAACGCAGCCGGGCGCGTCGCGCCACGATTGCGCCCCTCCGCGCACGTCCTACCTTCTTGCCATGCCAGACTTCTTCCCCCGCCACAGCGTCGCCTGGAAGCTCGAGGAGCCGGCCGCCTTCCGCCGGCTCTCGCTGTCGCTGGTGGAGATGGCCGCCGTCACCGGCGTCGTCCTCCGTCTGCTGCGGCCGCTCATCCTCGCGCGCGCCGGCGCGAGCTGGGCGATGGTCGGCGGCTTCTACGCGCTGATCGCGGTCCTCATCTGCCTCATGGCGACGGCGCACCTCGGCAACTATCCGGTGCGGCAGTGGGCCTGGCGCGCGCCGGCCTTCGTCGGCGTCGAGGTCGCGGCCGAGATGTTGACGAGCCTCGCGCTGATCGCGCTGCACCGCGAGACGATCGGTGCCGCCGCGCTCGCCGACTTTCACGACTGGCCGGCGATGGCGCTCCGGACGCTGATCTACCGCTTCAGCGTCGTCGCGTCGTTCGCCCTCGCCCTCGCCGGCGTCGTGCAGCTCGTACGCTATCTCCTGCTCCGGCACGAGCACCGCGGCCACACCGTCACCGCCGTCCACGAGGAGCGCGTGCGCGAGGAGGCCGAGGAGGCCCAGCACCAGCAGGAGCTGCACAAGGGGGCGCACTGAGCGAACGGGACGACGAGGGCCGCGTCGCCGCCGCCACCACGACCACCGTCGCCGGCGCCGCGGAGGCTCCGCGTCGTCCGGCCGGTCTCTTCTCCGGCCGTCCCCTCACCGCCGACGAGCGCGTCGTCGTCGCGATCTTCGTCGGCGTCGGCGCGGCCATGGCGGCGTTCGTCGTCTTCGCGCTCTACCCGTTCATGGGGGCGAAGGACTTCACCTACCCGTGGCGCGCCGCTCGCGCCCTCGTGGACGGGCTCGACCCGTACGTGGTGATCCGCCCCACCGGCCACTACCCGTACGAGAGCCCGTTCCCGTACCCGCTTCCGGCGGCGTTCGCGGCGCTCCCCTTCGCCTGGCTCGTTCCGACCGTCGCCGGCGCGCTCTTCTACGGCATCAGCGCGGCGCTCATGGCCTGGGCGCTCGGCCGCGACGGTCTCTGGCGCTTCTGGGCGTTCGCCAGCGCGCCGTTCGCGATGGCCACCGTGCTCGCCCAGTGGTCGCCGCTGCTCGTCGCCGCGGCGCTCCTCACCCCGCTCGGCTGGGCGCTCGCCTGCAAGCCGACGCTCGGCGCCGCGCTCTTCGCGTACCGTCCGACGCTGCGCGCCGCGCTGCTCGTCGCGGCCGTCGTCGCCGTCTCGCTCGCGGTGCAGCCGCGCTGGCCGGCCGAGTGGCTCGACGCCGTGCGTCACGTCGAGCGCCATCCGGCGCCGGTGCTCAGGCCGTTCGGCTTCCTCGCGCTCTTCGCGCTCCTGCGGTGGCGCACGCCGGAGGGGCGGCTCGTCGCGGCGATGGCCTGCGTGCCGCAGAACCTCTACTTCTACGACCAGCTCCCGCTCTGGCTCGTGCCGCGCAACGGCCGCGAGGCGTTCGCCATGAGCGCGCTGAGCTGGGTCGCGCTCGGCGCCGCGAACCTCACCTGCCACCGCGCGTACTTCTGCGGGCCCGAGGCGGAGCCATGGGTGATCTGGCTCGTCTACGTGCCGGCGACGCTGCTCGTGCTGCGGCCGGTGGAGATCGGCTCTCGGCTCTCGGCTCTCGGCGCTCGGCCCTTTGTTCGACAGGATGAACAGGATGAACGGGATTGAAGAGCACACCCCATCCTGTTCGTCCTGTTCATCCTGTCCGACCGCCGAGCGCCGAGAGCACTCCCCTTTCCCCCCCGCCATGACCCTCCGCCGTCCAATCGTCGGCGCCCTCGCGCTGCTCGTCGCCGCCGTCGGGCCGGCCGCCGCCCAGGGCGGGCCGCATCCGGTCGCCGAGCCATTGCTGGCCGCCGTTCCCGCCGCGCGTGCCTTCCATCATCACGCGGAGATCTGGACCGGCTTTCACGACGCCAGCGGCTACGGCGACGTCGAGCTGCGGCCGATGCTGATCGCGGAGTCGCCGACGCCGCTGCGCATGACGGCGATGTTCGTCTTCAAGGGCCGCCGCCCCACGGCACCGCCGCCCTGGGTGAGCGTC
>DATMHT010000128.1:0-10481 GCA_035554795.1 Gemmatimonadaceae bacterium
CCGCCCGTCACCTGCGGCATCTGCCCGTTCCAGCGCTTGCTCATCTCGTACTGCACCAGCGTCGGCGTGATGCTCCGCGCGAGCAGCTCGTTCGCCTTCGCCTGCGCCTCGGCTTCCGTCAGGATCGCCTTCGCGCGGCCGGCGGCCTTGATCGAGTCGCCCTGCGCCTGGAAGGTGTTCTTCTGCAGCTCGTTCTGCGCCGTGAGCGCCTGCTGCTGCATCACGTTCTTCGTGTTGATGGCCTCGATCACCGACTGCGGCGCGCGCAGCTCGTTGATCGTGAACTGCTTCACGATGATCCCGTAGGGCGAGAGCCGCTTCTCGAGCAGCGTCTGCACGCGGTTCGTCGCCTCCGACTTCTTCGGGCCGATGATCGCGGCGATCTCCTCGTTGCCGACCACCTCCTGGAGCGCCTGCCGAATCGCCTGCTTCACGTAGCTGTGCTGGATCGCGCTGATGTCGGTGCGGAAGGTCTGGTAGAGCGCCGGCACCTTCAACGGGTCGAGCTCGAACGACATCGAGACGTCGAGCGACAGCGGCTGCCCCTCGACGCTGTTGACGTTGATCTCGTCGTTGTTCTGGGAGCCCTCGTTCACCCCGCGCGTCAGCACCAGCGTCTGCATGAACGTCGGATACTCCTCGATGCCGGTCGTCAGCGGGTTGCGCACGTGCAGCCCCGGGCCGAGCGGCGTCGCGTCCACGCCGCCGCCGGCGCGATGGATGACGATGCCGACGTGACCCGGGTTGACGTACGTGACCATCGTCGGCAGCAGGACGAGCAGGACGACGAGTCCGACGATGCCGAAGACGATGCGGCGCAGCCTGGCGCCGAGGTCCCGCGGCGCCTGCCCGGCGTATCCGCCGCTCCCGCCACCACGCATCGCGTTCAGCCGATCACTGATCGAGCTTTCCATACATGGTCTCCTGGTAGCACGACGGGCACATGCGCTCTCCCGTCGTAAGGCGAACGACGTCGCCCGCGGCGTACCGTCCGTGAACCGGGCAGGTCAGGTCGGCCGCGCGGTCGATGCGCCGCCGGTTCTCCGTCTCCCTGATCCGCCGCCCGAGGGGGGTGAGGTACAGCACCCCCCAGTAGAAGAGGGCGACCGCCGTCGCGACCAGCGCGACGAAGAGGACGCCCTCGAGAATGATTTCGACCATCGTAACCGATACGACGAGCGGACGGTCGAGATTGTTTCACCCCGACACGATGTCGGGTCGCCGGCTCAATCCTCCTCCGGCCGCCCGAACATGAGGTGCACCAGCGGCACGTCCTCCGGCCGCGCGAGAACGTACACGTGGTCGCCCGGCAGCAGCACGGTGCCGCCCTTGGGCGCGATCAGCTCGCGCCCGCGCACGACCATCGTCGCCGCCGAGCCCTCGGGAAATGGGAGGTCCGCCACCGCCACACCGGCGACGGCGAGCGCGTCGTCCACGTAGAACGACAGCAGCTGCCCGTCGAGCGGCAGCAGCGACTCGATCTGCAGCACCGCCGTCGCCGGCGGCGGCTCGTCCGACGCGAGGTCGAATCGCCGCGTCAGCCAGCCGACGGTGGCGCCGGGCAGGAGCGCGTTCACGAGCACGATGAAGAAGACGACGTCGAAGATGCGCGACGCGCCGGGCGCGCCGGCGAGCACCGGGAACGTCGCGAGCACGATCGGCACCGCGCCGCGCAGCCCCACCCAGCCCACGTACGCGACGTCGCGGCGCGTGTACGCGCGGAACGGGAGCAGACAGAGCGCGACGACGGCCGGCCGCGCGACGAAGGCGAGCACCAGCGCCAGCACCAGCCCGACCCCGGCGACCGCCGCGACCCGCGACGGGTATGCGAGCAGCCCGAGCACGAGGAACATCACGATCTGGCTGAGCCAGGCCAGCGCGTCGTGCACGCGCAGCAGGCCGGCGCGGTACGGCAGCGGACCGTCGCCGAGCACCACCGCCGCGATGTAGACGGCGAGGAAGCCGCTGCCGTGCACGAGCGTCGTCACCCCGTAGGCGAGGCAAGCGATCGTCAGCGTCAGCACCGGGTACAGTCCGCCAGCCGGTAGCCGCGCGCGGGCGAGCAGCGCCCGGCCCCCATGTCCGGCGGCCAGCCCGAGCGCAGTGCCGATCGCGATCTCGCGCACGACGTCGAGTGCGACCCACCAGCTCGCGATCGTGCCCGGGTGCAGCAGGTTGCGCGTCAGCACCGTGGTGAGGATCACCGCCACCGGGTCGTTCAGCCCCGACTCCACCTCGAGCGTCATGCCGACGCGCCGCTTGAGCTGCACGCCGCTCGTGCGCAGCACCGAGAACACCGCCGCGGCGTCGGTGGACGAGACGATCGCGCCGAGCAGCAGCGCCTCGGGCCAGCCGAAGCCGAGCAGCCGCGCCCCCGCCGCGACAACGCCCGCCGTGCCGACGACGCCCGCCGTCGCCAGCACGCCGGCCGGCCGGAACGCCTGCCGCACGGCCGCCGCCGGCGTGTTGAGGCCGCCGTCGAACAGGATCAGCACGAGCGCGATCGTGCCGAGGCGGAAGGCGCGCCCGTAGTCGTCGAAGACGATCCCGCCGAGCCCCTCCGAGCCGGCGACGAGGCCGATACCGAGGAAGATGAGCGCGACCGGCAGCCCGACGCGCTGCGACGCGCGGCTGAACAGCGCGCTCAGTGCGAGCAGCACGCCTAACGTCGTGAGGAGGGCCGCGGTGGCGGTGGGCTCGGCTGCCAGCATCGGCGCAATATGGCACCGACCCGCATCGGCGGCACGGCCGGCGCAGCGCCGCGCCCGCTCGACGCGTATGTTCGCCACGCGCCCACCGCCAACCGCCCACCGCCGACCGTCACTTCATGCCTACCCACGCCACGACGACGCCGCCGCCGCTCCGCGACCGCCGCGCCTTCCTCCAGTACTTCTCCTGCATCGGACTCGGCTCGACGCTGCTCCCCGGCGTGCTCTGGGCGAAGGTCAGCGCCGGCGCCGAGATCACGGCCGCCACCATCGCCGCCGCCGAGGAGGTGGCCGGCGTGAAGTTCGACGACGCCGAGCGCGCGATGATGGTCGAGTCGCTGAAGAGCCAGGAAGCGCTGCTCGAGGCGCTGCACAAGGTCTCGCTGCCTAACGAGGTTCCGCCGGCGCTCGTCTTCGACCCGCGGCCGCCGGCGCCGGCGCGGAGCGCGACCCGTGCGAAGGGCGCGAAGGGCCCCGCGGTGCGGACGTCGGCCGTGCCACGGCGGGCGGCGGTGCCGTCGGACCTCGAGGCGCTCGCCTTCCTCCCCGTCACCGAGCTCGCCGCGCTCGTGAAGGCGCGCCGCGTCTCGTCGCTGGCGCTGACGGAGATGTACCTCGCGCGCCTCAGGAAGTACGACCCGCTGCTCAAGTGCGTCGTGACGCTCACCGAGGAGCGGGCGCTGAAGCAGGCGCGCGCCGCCGACGCCGAGATCAGGGCCGGCCGCTACCGCGGCCCGCTGCACGGCATCCCGTGGGGCGCGAAGGACCTCTTCGCCGTCGCCGGCTACCCGACGACGTGGGGCACGGCGCCGTACAAGGACCAGATGATCGCCGAGGACGCCGAGGTCGTGAAGCGGCTCGACGCCGCCGGCGCGGTGCTCGTCGCCAAGCTCACGCTCGGCGAGCTGGCGATGGGGGATGTGTGGTTCGGCGGGATGACGCGCAACCCGTGGAAGCCGGAGCAGGGCTCGAGCGGCTCCAGCGCCGGCCCGGCGTCGGCCACCGCGGCCGGGCTGGTCGCGTTCGCGTTAGGCACGGAGACCCTCGGCTCGATCTCCTCGCCGTCCACCCGCTGCGGCACGACGGGGCTGAGGCCGACGTTCGGCCGCGTGCCGCGCACCGGCGCGATGGCGCTGTCGTGGAGCATGGACAAGGCGGGCCCGCTCTGCCGCAGCGTCGAGGACTGCGCCCTCGTCCTCGACGCCATCCGCGGCGCGGACGGCCGCGACCCCGCCGCCGTGGACGCGCCCTACGCCTTCGACGCCGGCCGCACGCTAAGATCGCTGCGCGTCGGCTACGTGAAGAGCGCCTTCGAGCGCGACGAGAAGGACTACCCGAACAAGGCGTTCGACGCCGCGTCGCTCGACGTGCTGCGGTCGCTCGGCGCGAAGCTGACACCGGTCGAGCTCCCCGACCTGCCCTATGCGCCGATGCGCGTCATCCTGCTCGCCGAGGGCGCGGCCGCGTTCGACGAGCTGACGCGCTCGGGACGTGACAAGGAGATGGCGGCGCAGGAGAAGGGCTCCTGGCCGAACACCTTCCGCACCGCCCGCTTCATCCCGGCGGTGGACTACGTGAACGCCAACCGCCTCCGCTCGATCGCGATCCGCGAGTGGGGCAAGCTGATGGCCGACTACGACGTGCTCGTCACGCCGACCGAGTTCAAGGAGCTCGTCGCCACCAACCTCACCGGCCACCCGGCCGTGATCCTTCCCAACGGCTTCCGCCCCGACGGCACGCCGGTGTCGCTCACCTTCCTGGGGAAGATCGACGGCGAGGGCGCGATGCTGGAGGCCGCGAACGCGTATCAGCGGGCGACGGGGTGGAACAAGCGGGTGCCGACGTTGAAGGTCTGAAGGGCGCGTAGCGCGTAGCGCGTAGCGGACCTGCCTCGGGACGTCCCGAGCGGCTGGCCCGCTGCGCGCTGCGCGCTACGCGCTACGCGCCCTTCCCCAGCTCCCACCGCAGCGCTTCCTCCAACTTCGGGTGTCGGAACTCGAACCCCGCGGCCTCCAGCTTTCGCGGCAGCACGCGCTGGCCGGCGAGCAGCATCGTATCGGCCATCTCGCCGAAGGTCAGCTTGAGCACGAGCGACGGCACGGCGGCGATCGCGGGGCGGCCGAGCACGTGGCCGAGCGTCTTCGCGAGGCCCGCGTTCGTCACCGGGTTCGGCGACGTCACGTTGACGGGGCCGGAGAGCGATGGCGTGAAGAGCAGGAAGTGGAGCGCGCCGATCAGATCGTCGAGCGCGATCCAGCTCATCCACTGTGCGCCGCTTCCGAGCTTGCCGCCCATGCCGAGCTTGAACGGCGGCAGCAGTCGCTCGAGGATGCCGCCATGAGCGGCGAGGACGACGCCCATGCGCGGGTGAACGACGCGGATGCCGCGTTGCGCCGCCGGCTCCGCCGCCGCCTCCCAGTCGCGCGCGACGGTCGCCAGGAAGTCGGTCCCGGCCGGGCTGCTCTCGTCGAGGATGCGGTCGCCGCCGTCGCCGTAGTAGCCGACGGCGGAGACGCTGATGAACACCTTCGGCGGGTTCGGCAGCCCGGCCAGCGTGCGCGCGAGGAGCGCCGTCCCCTTCACGCGGCTGTCGCGGATCGCGCGCTTGTGCGCCGGCGTCCACCGCTCCGACAACGTCTCGCCGGCGAGGTTGATCACCGCGTCCACGCTGTCGAGGGCCGCGGCATCGATCTCGCCGCGCTCCGGGTTCCAGTAGGTGTCGCCCGGCGCGAGCGCGTCCCGCCGGCGCACGAGGCGCGTCACCTCGTGGCCGCCGGTCGTCAGGAAGGGCACGAGCGCGCGGCCGATCAGTCCCGTCGCGCCGGTGATGGCGACCTTCAGCGTGCCACGCTCGGCGAACGACTCGTGGCGCTCCAGATCGGCGGCCGTCACGGTGTGCCGGTACGCGAAGAGGCGGTCGAGTCGAGGTCCTGCGATCTGTACGTCACGGAACTGCCTCCCTTCGAGGTAGTCGCGGTGCTCGACGATCCAGCGCGTGCTGACCGCGCCCAGGAACGGAATGCGAACGACCGGGACGTCTAGTGTTACGCGCGCCCTGCCGGTGATGCTGCCGCCGTCCGTGCCCGGAACGCGGGCGACGACCCGGACCGGGGCCCACGGCGGCGTCAGCCGCTCGAACGCCCCGGGCCGGGCATGCCACGCGAAGAGTGTGCTCGCCGGAGCGTGAATGGTTGAGCGCTTACGGAAGTGCTCGCCCGCGGGCGTGGTGGTGGACACGGCCGCTCAACGCGGCGCGACGTCGCCGGCGTTCCGTGCGTCCGCGGCGCCGCGCCGTGCCTGGCGCGCGAATTGAGTAACCCGTGCGTCCCATCAGACGCGAGCCACACCGATGTCCCAGCTCGTCACCGCCGCCGATCTCGACGCCGCCTTCTCGGCGCCGGCGGCGCTGCTCTTCAAGAACAGCACGACCTGCCCCATCAGCGCCGCCGCGCGTCACGAGATGCAGCGGCTGCTCGAGCAGCGGCCCGACGCGCCGCTGCTCGTCGTGGACGTCAACGCGCACGCCGACCTCTCGCGCGAGATCGCGCGTCGCACCGGCATCGAGCACGACTCGCCGCAGATCATCCTCCTCACGCACGGCGTTCCCCGATGGTACGCGTCCCACTACGCGATCCACGCCGGAGACGTCGCCCACGAGCTCGACGCGCTCGTGGCCGACCGGGACGCCGCGTAGCCGTCGCCGATCGGCCGGAGAACGCGCGCCCTAGCGCGACGCGGCGTCCTTCGCCGTACCGCTGCTCTCCGGCGTCGGCAGCGTGACGCCAGCCTTCGCCGCCATCCGCTCCAGCGTCGCGCGGTCGGCGAGGCTGCGCAGCATCGCGTCGGTCTCGCGGTTCTGCAGGTAGCGCCCGCGCTCCCACCCGTCGACGATCCCCTTCGGCGTGCCGTAGAGCAGCTCGCCGAGCTGCTGCGCCGTCAACCCGATGGACTCGCGCAGCTGGCGGATCGCCTTCGGCGCGAGCAGCGCGTACGTCTCGCGCAGTGCGGCCACCGCCGCCTGCTCGGCCGCCTCGCGCTGCTCGACCGTGCGCTGCTCGTCGCCGCACTTCGAGCAGCGGAAGAAGCCGCGCTCGACCGTGGCGCTCATGCCGCTGACGCGAATGGCGACGGTCTCCGACGCCGGCGCATAGCGCCCGCCGCAGAGGCGGTGGAGATGACCCTCGAGTGACGACTCTGACATGGTCGGAAAAATAACCGCGCGGGCGGCCGTCGTCGCGACGATCGCTACCGTTTCGCGCGAAGGCGTACGGCAGCCGGTCGCGCGCGCAGCGTGTGAGACAGCGCACACGAATCGCCGAGTCGGGCACACGGCTTGCCCTTCGGATGGGCCCGGCGCGCGAGGGCGCCGGCGGCAGCATTCGTCGCTTGCATCTACGAGGAGGCTCTGATGGACGACCGGAATCTTACCGAGCGCGGCATCGACAACTCGGCGAAGGGCAAGGGGAACGACGTGAAGGGCAAGGTGAAGGACGCCGTCGGCGGGCTGACGGGCGACTCCAGCCTGCAGGCCGAAGGCAAGATGGATCAGGCCAAGGGGAAGGTGCAGGACGCCGTCGGCAAGGCGGAGCGCAAGCTCGACGAGCCGAACACCGACCGTCGTTAGGCGTTCGCGGCGCGGTGAGTGAGCGGGGCCGGTCGCGTCAGGCGGCCGGCCCCGCTCACTTGCGCGTACGCTTCGTCGCGGGACTCTTCGTCGCGGAGCGCTTCGTCGACGCGCGCTTCCCGGCCCCACGCGACGCCGGCCCACGCGTCACGGCGCTCTTCTTCGCCGAGCCGCCTTTCGTCGCGCCTCTCTTCGCCGTCGCGCGCTTCGCCACGCCTCGCTTCGCCGTCGCGCGCTTCGCCGTCGGCGCCTTCGCCGTCACGACCGCCTTCGCCGGCGGCGGACCGAGCGTGCCCGCCTGGCCGTCGCCATTGTCGAGGAGACGCCAGAGATACCAGGCGGCGATGGTCCGGTACGGCGCCCATCGCTCGGCGATGCGCGCGACCTCGCGCGGCTTCGGCAGCGTGTCGAGCCCGTAGGCGAGCTGCAGCCCCTTCTGCACGCCGAGGTCGAGCTCGGGCAGCACGTCGGGGCGACCGAGGCGGAACATGAGGAAGATCTGCGCGGTCCACCGGCCGATGCCTTTCACGCGCACGAGCGCCTCGAGCACCGCCTCGTCCTCGAGGTCGTGCAGCTCCTCGATCGGCAGCTCGCCGGCGACGACGCGCGCGGCGAGGTCCTTGAGGTACGCCGTCTTCTGCCGCGACAGCCCGACGCCACGCAGCGTCTCGTCGGGCGTCTCGAGCAGCTCGCTGGCGGTGGGCGAGCGGCCGCCGTAGAGCGCCTCGAAGCGGCCATGGATCGTGGACGCCGCCTTTCCCGAGAGCTGCTGGAAGACGATCGCGCGCGCGACCGCGCCGAGGTGCGTCCCGTCGGCCCGCGCCTGGAAGAGGCACGCGCCGATGCGCTCGATCACGCGCGCCAGAGCGGGATCGGCGCGCTTGAGGTGGCGGAGGGCGGCGGAGTGAGAGGACACGGAGGGGAGGGGAGAGGGTGCAGGGGATAGGGTGTAGCTCTGCGCCCGGACATGTCCCGAGCGGCCCGCCTACACCCTACACCCTACACCCTCTCCCCTCAATCTCAATGCGTCCCCCGTTCCAGCTCGCCCTCGCGAACGAGGCGGTTCTTCTCGCTGTTCTTCTCCGCCTCGTCGTGCTGCTCGCGGTCCTCGTGGATCTTGTGCTTCCCTTCGCGCTTCGCGACCGCTTCCTGGTGCTCCCGTTCGGCGTCACCGGTGCGCTGCCCGTCGGCGTTGAGCTGCTGGAGAATCGCCTCGCGGGTCTTCTCCCCATGCTGCCCTTCGGCGTGCGTCTGTGCGCCCTTCTGCGTCTGTCGCTCCGACCGATCCTTCATCTCGACGTCTCCGACTGTGGGAGGGGTCGAGGGGGCAAAGGGCAGGCCAGATGGGCGATGAGCGGTGGGCGGTGGGCGGTGGGCGGTAAGCGCGAACCGATGCGGTTGGCGGCATTTCGGTGACGCGATGTTCGGCGCGCACCATAGACTCTGACGTGGGGGGGCCCCCGGCGCACCGAAGCCAGGCCCGAGGGCTAGTTCTTACCGCGTCTCCCGTCCCACGTCCCTCGTCTCCCGTCCCCGCACCAATGGCCCAGCCCTTGATGCCTCTGCCCTTCGACCACCACGGAGGCCCCATGTTCGCCATGCGGAGCACGCACGCTCACGCCGTCGTCACCCGTTGGACGCGTTGGCCGCGCGCGAGCATGGCGGCCCTGGCACTCGCCGTCGCGCCATCGGTGGTGGTCGCGCAGCAGCCAGCGGCCGCTGCCGCTCGCGGCGGCCCTGAGTGGGCCGCCGTCCAGGACGCGCTCGGTGGCAAGGGGACGATGCAGCCAGGCAACGTCCTCAAGTTCGGCTTTCCGAGAAGCGACCTGCAGGTCACCGTCGACGGCGTGCAGATCAGACCCGCGCTCGCGCTCGGCTCCTGGTTGGCGTTCGTGCGCACCGGAGCCGGAGCGAACGCGCCGGCGCTGGTCATGGGCGACCTCGTGCTCACCGAGGACGAGGTGGGCCCGGTCATGCTCGCGCTGCAGCAGGGCGGCGTCGAGCAGACGGCGCTCCACAACCACGTCCTCCACGAGTCGCCGCGCATCATGTACATGCACGTCATGGCGCGCGGCGACGCCGCGAAGCTCGCCCGCGCCCTGCGCGCGGCGCTCGGAAAGAGCGGGACGCCGCTGCCGCAGGCTGCCGCGGCAGGCGCGGTGAGCGACAGCGCGCGTGTCGCCGTGGCGGCGCCTGCTCCTCCCACGACGCCCGCCACCACGGAGCTCGACACGACGGCGATCGCGCGCGCGCTCGGCGCCGCCGGGAAGATGAATGGCGGCGTGTACCAGGTGAGCGTGCCCAGGCGGGAGCGCGTCACCGGTCACGGCATCGAGATCCCGCCGGCGATGGGCGTCGCCACCGCGATCAACTTCCAGCCCACCGGCGGCGGCAAGGCGGCGATCACCGGCGACTTCGTCATGACCGCCGCCGAGGTGACTCCGGTCATCCGCGCGCTGCGCGAGCACGGCATCCAGGTGACGGCGCTGCACAGCCACATGCTCACCGAGAGCCCGCGCCTCTTCTTCATGCACTTCTGGGCGAACGACGACGCCGTCACGCTCGCGCGCGGACTCCGCGCCGCGCTCGACCGCATGGCGGTTCGCCGGCCCACCGCGTAGCGCCAGCACGTCGATCGCTTGACGCCGACCCACAGCCGCCACGGCGATCCCGTCGCGCACCGCGTCCGGCCGCTCGCTGCGCTCGCGCTCACCCTCTCGCTCGCCGCGTGCGCGTCGCTCACACCGCCCAAGTATCGCGGGCCCGTCTCGGATCACTTCGACGGCCGACGCTTCCACAACGCCGTCCGCTTCGAGGACCGCCAGATCGACGACGCCATCCGCGTCGAGGCGACTACGCTGCTCGGCCGCCGCGGCTACTGGACGCAGTGGCAGTCGCTGCCGACGGACACGCCGCCGCCGCGCGTCACGGGCGACGCGATGCGCGTCACCTTCGTGAACCACTCCACGGTGCTCGTCCAGACGGACGGGCTCAACATCCTCACCGACCCGATCTGGTCGAAGCGCGCGAGCCCGCTCTCCTGGCTCGGACCGAAGCGCCACCGCGCACCCGGGATCCGCTTCGAGGACCTCCCGCCGATCGACGTCGTGGTCGTCAGTCACGACCACTACGACCACATGGACCTGCCG
>DATMHT010000129.1:0-5629 GCA_035554795.1 Gemmatimonadaceae bacterium
GCTTACTGCACCGCGTTGATCATGTCGAAGATCGGCAGGTACATGGCGACGACCATGCCGCCGACGACGACGCCGAGGAACACGATCATGACCGGCTCGAGCATCGAGAGCAGGTTGCTCACCGCGGCGTCCACTTCCTCGTCGTAGAAGTCGGCGATCTTCGACAGCATCTCGTCGAGACCACCGGTCTGCTCGCCGACGGCGATCATCGAGATGACCATCGGCGGGAAGACGGCGGACTTCTGGAGCGGCGCGGAGATCGTGTCACCGCCGGCGATCGACGCGCGCGACGCCATGATCGCGTCGGAGATGACGCGGTTGCCGGCGGTCTTGGCGGTGATCTCGAGGCCGTCGAGGATGCTCACGCCCGACGAGATCAGCGTGCCGAGCGTGCGCGTGAAGCGCGACACGGCGGACTTGCGGAGGACGTCGCCCAGGATCGGCACCTTGAGCATCAGCTTGTCGATCGCGAGCTGGCCGTTGCTGGTCTTGTAGTAGTTCTTGAGCAGGAAGACGCCGCCGGCGACGCCGCCCCCGACCGCCCACCAGTAGCCGGTGAGGAAGCGCGACATCGCGATGACGACGCGCGTCGGCAGCGGGAGGGCGATGCCGACGCTGCCGAACATGTTCTCGAACACCGGGATGACGAACACGAGGAGCACGGTGATCGCGATGCCGGCGACGCTCATGATGACGCCGGGGTAGATCATCGCGCCCTTCACCTTGCGCACGAGGGCGTCGTTCTTCTCCATGAACGTCGCCAGGCGCATCAGGATCGTGTCCAGGATACCGCCCGCCTCGCCGGCGGCGACCATGTTGACGTACAGGTCGTTGAACGCCTTCGGGTGCTTGCCGAGGGCGTCGGCGACGGTGTGGCCGCTCTCGACGTCGAAGACGACGGCGCGCGTGACTTCCGCCAGCACCTTGTTCTCGCTCTGCCGGGCGAGGATGTCGAGCGCCTGCACGAGCGGGAGGCCGGCGTTGATCATCGTCGAGAACTGGCGCGTGAAGATCACGATGTCGCGCATCTTGATCGACCCGCTGGCCTTCTTCGCCGCCTTGTTCTCGTCCACCTTGACGACGGTCAGACGCTGGCGCCGGAGCTGCGCGATCACGTCGTCGCGGTTCGCGGCATCCATCGTCGCCGTCTTCAGCTCGCCGTTGACGGCGCGGGCGGTGTAGGTAAAGCTGGGCATGGTGTGTCCCTCGGGTGTGCTACCGTCGTTTCCAGCGTAGCGCGTAGCGCGTAGCGAAGGGGCCGCTGCGTCCCGGCCGGCTGGTCGGCCCGCCACGCGCTACGCGCTACGCGTCGTTCCTACCGTTTCCCAACCGGACTTCCGGGGCGAGCCGCACCGAGCGAGCCGCCCTTCACGCCGCCCTCCTCGTCGGGCATCTGCTGGCCGGTCATGCGCAGGAAGTCGTTCGGCTCGTTGCTCACGCGCAGGCACTCCTCGAGCGTCACCTCGCGCGCCATGTACAGGTTGTAGAGCGCGTCGTTCAGCGTCTGCATGCCGTACTTCTTGCCGGCCTGCATCATCCCGGGGATCTGCTCGATCTTCGCGTCCTTGATGAGGGCGCGGATCGCCGGCGTCATCACCAGGATCTCGGCGGCCATCACGCGGCCGCGCCCCTTCGCGCGCGGGAGCAGCGTCTGCGTGACGATTCCCTCGAGCACGAAGCGGAGCTGCGTGCGCACCTGCTCCTGCTGGTGCGCCGGGAAGACGTCGATGATGCGGTTCACCGCTTCCGTCGCGCTGTTCGTGTGGAGCGTCGCGAAGGCGAGGTGGCCCGTCTCGGCGATCGTCAGCGCGGCGGCGATCGTCTCCTGGTCGCGGAGCTCGCCGATGAGCACGACGTCGGGGTCCTCGCGCAACGCGTACTTGAGCGCGTTGCCGAAGCTCTTCGTGTCGGTGCCGACCTCGCGCTGGTTGACGATGCAGCCCTGATGGCGGTGGATGAACTCGATCGGGTCCTCCACCGTGATGATGTGCCCCTTCCGCTCGCGGTTGATCTTGTCGATCATCGCCGCCAGCGTCGTGGACTTGCCGGAGCCGGTGGGGCCGGTGACGAGGACGAGCCCGCGCGGCTTCTCCGCCATCTTGGCGATCACCGGCGGCAGGCCGAGGTCCTGGAACGTCTTGATCGAGAACGGGATCTGGCGGATGACCATCGAGACGCAGCCGCGCTGCTTGAAGCAGTTGCCGCGGAAGCGCGCGAGGTTCTGGATGCCGAACGAGAAGTCGAGCTCGTCGTCCATCTCGAAGCGCTTCTTCTGGTTCTCCGTCAGCACCGAATACGCGAGCGTCAGCGTGTCCTTCGGGCTCAGCACGTGCTCGATCCGCGAGTTCGTGATGTCGCCATCGATGCGCATCTTCGGGCGCTCGCCGGCCGTCACGTGCAGGTCGGACGCGTCGCGCTCGATCATCTCCTCGAGGAGAGCGCGCAGGTTCACGCCCTGGGGCGCGGCGGCAGCGGGTGCGGTCATCTGATAGTCGAGTTGGGGTACTGCGTACTGGACGGACGAGCCGATCGGGACGTCACTCTGTCGGGCCCTTCCGGACTTCCTGTCCCTCTATCGGAACGCGAGAGCAGGCAGGAATCGGGAATGAGGTACCATGCTGGCCACGGATACCTGATTCCGGTTTCCCGCCTGCTGAAGCGTGAGGGTAGAGGGACCGGCAATTCCGTTAGACGGACGTCTCGCGGATGACCTGCTCCATCGTCGTGATTCCCTTGAGCACTTTCAGCCAGCCGTCCATGCGCAGCGTCAGCATGCCGTCGTCGATCGCGCCGTCCTTGATCTCGGCGGCGCCGACGTTCATGAGGATCAGCTTGCGGATCTTCGGGGTCATGAACATGACCTCGTAGAGACCCTGGCGGCCCTTGAGGCCCGTGCCGTTGCACTGGTCGCAGCCGCGGCCGCGGAAGAACGGCACCGCGCTGATCGGCGAGTCGATCGTGAAGTCGGCGATGAGCGGGGCCGCTTCCTTCGACGCGCGGGCGACGGCGTCGCGCACCGCCTCCTCGGTGAAGCGCAGATCGCGGAAGGTCGTCGTCGGCGTCACCTTGGCCGCCGCGTACTCCTCCGGGCCCGGCTGGTACTGCTCCTTGCAGTTGCCGCAGATGCGGCGCACGAGGCGCTGCGCCAGCACGAGGTTGAGCGCCGACGCGACGTTGAACGGCTCGAGCCCCATGTCGAGGAGACGGGTCACCGTCTCCGGCGCCGAGTTCGTGTGCAGCGTCGAGAGCACGAGGTGTCCCGTGAGCGCCGCCTTGATCGCGATGCCGCCGGTCTCGAGGTCGCGGATCTCGCCGACCATGATGATGTTCGGGTCCTGCCGGAGGAACGCCTTCAGCGCCGCCGCGAACGTCATCCCGATCTCGTTGCGGACGAGCACCTGGTTGATCCCGAAGAGGTTGTACTCGACGGGATCCTCGGCCGTCATGATGTTGACGTCGATGTTGTTGACCTTCGACAGCGCCGAGTAGAGCGTCGTCGTCTTGCCCGAGCCCGTCGGGCCGGTGACGAGCACCATGCCGTACGGGTTGGAGACGGCCTCCATCAGCTCCCGCTCGGCGCGCGGCTCGATACCGAACTTCTCGAGGTCGAGCGTCAGGTTCCCCTTGTCGAGGATTCGGAGCACGACCTTCTCGCCGAAGAGCGTGGGGAGGGTCGACACGCGGTAGTCGATGACCTTGTTCCCCATCTTCAGCTTGATGCGTCCGTCCTGCGGCACGCGACGCTCGGCGATGTTCAGCGCCGACATGATCTTGAAGCGCGAGATCAGCGCCGCCTTGAGCTTGATCGGCGGCTTCATCACTTCCTGGAGCGCGCCGTCCACGCGGTAGCGGACGCGCAGCTCGTGCTCGAAGCACTCGAAGTGGATGTCCGACGCGCCGCGCTTCACGGCGTCGGTCAGGATCGCGTTGATCAGCTTGACGACCGGGGCGTCGTCCACCGCCGCCGCCATCGCGGCGGCAGCGTTGCCCTCCTCGTCCTCGTCGGCCATCACCTCGACGTCGTCGCCGGCGCTGTCGGCGATGTCCTGCAGGAGCGACTGCATCGCGACGTCGGACGCGTCGTAGTACTTCTCGATCAGGTTGCGGAGCGTGAACTCGCCCGCGATGACCGGGAAGATGTCGTAGCGCGTGATGAACTTGAGGTCGTCGATGACCGCCAGGTTCGTCGGGTCGGCCATCGCCACGGTCAGCGTGCGGCCGTCGCGCTTGAGCGGCAGGACGAGGTGCTTGGTCGCCAGGTCGCCGGGGATGAGCTTCGCGATCCGCACGTCCACGGCGAACTTCGCCAGGTCCACCGCCGGCATGCGGTACTGGCGCGCCAGCATCTTCGTCAGCTCGGTCTCCGGGATGAAGCCGAGCTTGATGAGGTTGTACCCCACCCGGGTGCCATTCTGCTGCTGCTCCTGGAGCGCCTTGGTGAGCTGTTCCTTCGTGATCAGGCCTTCACGGAGAAGGAGCTCGCCGATGCGCTCGATGCTGCCAGCGGCTACGACGGGAGCGGCCATGGGGCGGGAGGTCGGTGAAGAGCAGGTTGAGCGGCGCGCGCGAGCGCGCGGCACGCGGGGCGCGCCGGCGGCGGCGCCCGGGTCACCGGCGCCGTCTGCGACGCGAGCGGTCGGACGGCGTCGGGAGCGCCGCGGAGGGTCCGTTCACTCCGGCCCTGGGGGGCGGCCGGATGTCGTGGGGAAGACGCGGTGTACCCGAGAAGGTCACGCGATCTTGGAGGATCTTAAGGAGCGCCGGCCCCACCCCTCGAACCCGCCCCAGCGCCTCGAGCGACCCGAACGGACCGAGGCGGTCGCGATCGGCCACGATGCGCGCCGCGAGCGCGGGCCCAACCCGTGGCAGCGCTTCGAGTTCGGCGGCCGTCGCGGCGTCGGCGTCGATGGGTCCGACGGGAACCGCGTATGTGGGTCGCGGTGTGGGTGGTGGAGTCTGGCTGACTCCGCGCTCAGCCTTCGTCTCGCGACGCTGACCGTTCGCTCCGCGCTCTCCACGCTGGCCGCGCCCGTCGCGCGCGCCTCCCCACTGCCGTCTCCCCGCCGCGCCCTTCTTCGACCGGCCCGCCGCCCGCGCCGAGTCCACCGCCTCGAGCTGGCGGGCGAGCGCCGAGCGCTGCTCGGGACGCGGCGGCTCGCGTCGAACCGCCCCGGCGGCGCGCACCCCGACGCCGAGGCAGGCGACGCCGGCGAGAAAGAGGAGCGCGCGGCGCTCCGCGGGGGTCGGTGGCATGAACGGCTCTGGTCCCTCTCTCGGGACGATGGCAGGAATGAGGAATGAGGAATGAGGGAATGCTACGCCCCTTCCCTTCCACCCTCGTACCGCATCATCGCGGGGGTCGCAAAAAAAACGGGCCGGCTCGCGCGCGCGAAGCCGGCCCGTCCTCTCATTCCTCATTCCTCATTCCTGCTCACGTCCCGAGAGAGGGGCGTGCCGGAAGGGGAAAGGAACCCTTGCCTACTGTACCAGCTTGACCGCGACGTCCCCCACGATCTGCAGCGACCTCGCGCTCACCTTGTCGAGCCGGTCCTCGGGCGTGTGGTGGTAGTTCACGCGCGGCTCCCCCTCGCGCGCGACCCGCGGGTAGTCGTAGTCGATGACGTCGATG
>DATMHT010000130.1:0-2925 GCA_035554795.1 Gemmatimonadaceae bacterium
GGCGCGCGAGCTCGCCGACATCGTCAGCGGCGGCGATCAGGCCGCGTTCGACGCGATGTTCGCCGAGGTGCGCGCCTTCTTCGGCCCGTTCACCGCCGAGGCGCTGCAGCAGTCGAGCTACCTGATCGACCGCATCGTCGAACGGGGGTGAGAGGGCGGCTCTCGGCGCTCGGCTCTCGGCAAGGGCGTTCGCCGCGGATTTCCGCGGATGGCCGCGGATACTGCTGCTCTCCGAGAGCAAACGGCGTTTCGCCGCAGATCGACGCAGATCTACGCAGATGCTGTGGGTTGCTTCACCAACCAGAGCTCCTCTCACCGGGCCAGCTGAGCGGAGCTTTGATGGTTTGGGCAACTGGATCGATCTGCGCAAATCTGCGTCGATCTGCGGCGAAAACGCCTTTCGCACAGCAACAGGGCAGTATCCGCGGCCATCCGCGGAAATCCGCGGTGCCGTTCGCCGAGCGCCGGGCGCCGCTCTACTCCCCCACTCCTGGCAGCGGCGTGAGGAAGCGGTAGCGGACGGCGTCGTCGGGCGGCGGGGCGCCGGTGGCGAGCGACTCGAGCACCCGGTTCACGAGCGCCGCGTCGCCACCCAGCGCCGGCGGCGCGAGCACGTTGTGCGGCAGGGCGAGCGCCTTCGGCAGCTCGTAGACGACGACGCGCCCACCGTGGTCCGACCAGCGCCGCGCGAGGCCGAGCCCCGCGCCGCCCGAGACGGTGCGGTCGTTCTCGTTGAGCAGGAGGACGATGTCGTGCGCCCGCGGCGCCTCGCGCCCCGCGTCGCCGCTCACGCCCTCGCCGAGGCGGAAGACCTGCGCCAGGCCGTGCGTCGTGATCCCCTGCTCGAAGTCCACCACCGACGAGTCCGGACGCGCCGTGCGCCGCACGTTCGGCAGCCGCGCGGCGACGCGCACGAGCGGTGTCGCCATGCGGGCCGGAACGACGCCTGGAGCGATCGCCGGCGCGACGAGCACGGCGCGGGCGACGTCGTCGCGGTGCTGGGCGACGGCGGCGCCGATCGTCGCGCCGGCGCTCAGCCCGACGACGATCACCGAATCGCCGAGCCCGACGGCGACGTCCACCGCCGAGTCGCCGAACGCGCTCAGCTCACCCGAGGTGACCCGCGCCAGCTCGCTCACCGCGCCGCGGCGCTCGGCGTGGTGCGGCAGCCGCGGGATGTAGACGTTGCCGCCGTCGGCGTAGAGCCGCTCGCCGAGCGCCGCGAACTGCCGCGGCGAGTCGGTGAAGCCGTGCAGCAGCACGAACACGCGGCGCGTGCGGTGGCCGTGCGTGAGCAGGATCGAGCGGTCGCCCGGCGCGACGACGCTGTCGTCGGCGAGCTGGCGCAGTCGCGCGGCGGCCACGGCGTCGGTGAAGGCGCGCGCCCGGGCGGAGGGCGGCGCGGCGATCTCGGTCCGGCCGCGCAGCGGGACGGCGGCGAGACCGATGAGGAGATAGAGGGTGCCCCGAAGGGCGACCTGGGCGAAGAATCCCATGCGTGCGGTTCGCGCGCCCGCGGGGGCGCGTGGCGAGAGCGGTCGGGTAGAGCGGAGGAGAGCGCGGCCGCACCAGCGGCGGCTCCGGTGACACGGAGCGGGGCCGGCAAGCTATCGCGCCCCGGGGACGCGACGCCAGTGCGGCTCGGCGCGTGCCCGAAGAGGAGACACGCGCGGTCCTACCCACCCTACGGTGCGCGCTGTATCATCGGACTTCCACCGGGAGGAACGCGTGTCCGCTACCGTCGAAGCCGCCACCGCTGGCGAGGCCGAAACCGTCGACTCGGTCCGCGACGCCGTCGTCGCCTGGCGCCGCTATCTGCACCAGCATCCCGAGCTCTCCTTCCACGAGGAGCGTACCGCCCAGTACGTCGCCGACACGCTGGCCGGTTTCGGCCGTGGCGTGCTCGAGATCACGCGTCCGACGGCGACCAGCGTCGTCGCGCGGCTCAGGGGCGCGCGACCCGGTCCCGTGCTCGCGATCCGAGCCGACATGGACGCGCTGCCGATCGAGGAGCGCAACACGCACGACTTCGTCTCGCGAAACCCGGGCGTCATGCACGCCTGCGGGCACGACGGCCACACGGCGGTCCTGCTCGGCGCGGCGAAGGTGCTGACGTCGCGGCGGCAGGATCTCGCCGGTGAGGTGCGCTTCATCTTCCAGCACGCCGAGGAGCTGTTCCCGGGCGGCGCCGAGGAGCTGGTGAAAGCCGGCGTGCTGGAGGGCGTCGACCTCGTCATCGGCGCGCATCTCTGGACGCCGGAGCCGGTGGGGCGTGTCGCCGTGAAGGCCGGCCCGCTCATGGCCGCGCCGGACACCTTCCACGTCACGATCACCGGGAGCGGCGGGCACGCCGGCGCGCCGCACGAGACGGTGGACGCGATCGCGGTCGCCGCGCAGGTCGTGACGAACCTCCAGCACATCGTCTCGCGCAACGTGAACCCGCTCGAGCCGGCCGTCGTCTCGGTGACGCAGATCGTCGGCGGGACGACGCACAACGTCATCCCGGGCGCGGTGAAGATGCAGGGGACGGTCCGCACCTTCGACGCCGCGCTGCGCAGGCGCATCCCCGAGCTGATGGAGCGCGTCATCGCCGGCGTGACGGCGGCGCACGGCGCACGCTACGCGTTCGACTACGAGCCCGGCTACCGTCCGGTGATCAACGACGAGCGCGCCACCGCGCTCCTGCGCCGCGCCGTCGTCAGCGCCCTTGGCGAGGGCGCGCTGGTGGAGGCGACACCGAGCATGGGCGGCGAGGACTTCTCGGCGTACCAGCAGGCCGCGCCCGGCGCCTTCTTCTTCGTCGGCGCGCGCTGCGAGGAGCGGGGCATCGTGCACCCGCACCATCACGAGTGCTTCGACCTCGACGAGCGCGCGCTCGACCACGGCACCCGCGTCTTCGTCGCCGCCGCGCTCGAGATGCTCGGC
>DATMHT010000131.1:0-15861 GCA_035554795.1 Gemmatimonadaceae bacterium
CCCTGCTGGAGCCGCTCGAACAGCCGCGTCGTCTCACCCTGCGGCTGGGCCTCGAGCTCCTCGCGCATCCGCTCGGCGAAGCGGCGGTAGGCACGGAGCGCCTGCGAGCGCTCGCCGAGGCCGGCGTGGCAGCGCATGAGCGCGAGCAGCGCCTCCTCGTGCAGCTCGTCGCGCGCCAGCACGCGGCGGTACGCCTCGGCGGCCTTCGCGTGCCGCTCCTCCTTCGCGAGGCGGGCGCCGAGCTCCATCAGCGCGTCCACGTAGAGGCGCTGCATGCGGTCGCGGTGCTCGAGGTGCCAGTCGCCCACCGGCTCGCCGTCGAGGAAGTCGCCGCGGTAGCGCGCCAGTGCCTGCTCGAGCTCTGCGCTCGCGCCCTCCTGCTGGCGCTTGACCGCACGCCGCGCGGCGGCGACGTCACGCTCGAACGCGGCGACGTCGAACTCCTCGACGACCTCGGGATCCACTCGGTAGCGGTCGTTGGCGAGCGTGATCCAGTCGGCGCCGCCGAGCGCCTTGCGCAGCCGGTGCAGCGTGACGTGGAAGCTGTTGCGGAGCTGCGCGGTGCTCGCGTCGGGCCAGAAGGCGAGGCCGGCCTGCTCCTTCGTGCGCCCGTCGGGGTGCATGAGCAGATGGACGAGCAGCTCGCGCGGGCGCGCCGAGCCCCACGCGGTGCTCTCGACGAGCCGCCCGTCCACGAACACCTGCAGCGCGCCGAGGGCGAGCACGCGGAGCCGCGGGCGGCCGTCGCCGCCGACCCGCCGCGGCCGCGTCTCCTCGGGCACCACGACGCGGTGCTCGGTGGTGTGGCGCGCCGCCTCGGCGAGCGCGAGGCTGACGACGTCGGCCGACGAGAGCGCGAGCCCCGCGCCGTAGAGCGCGTCGTAGCGATCGCCCAGCGCGGCGCGGAGATCGGCGACGAGCTGCTCGCGCTCGGCCGGCGCGAGGCCGGGGAGCGCGACGCCGAGCCGGTGCCGGTGCGCTTCGATTCCGCCGAGGAGGCGAGTCGCGTCCTCGGGACGGTTGCGGCGCGCCGCGGCGAGGGCGATGACGTCGATCGCGAGGGCGACGCCCCACGCGTCCTCGTTCGCGACCTCGAGCTCCAGCGCCTCGAGCACGACCGCGCACGCGTCGTCCACCTTGCCGCGCGCCATCTCGATACGCGCGATCAGGCCGAGCGAGTGGGCGAGGGTGGTCGGCAGCCGGTGGCGGCGGCCGACGACGACGTCGTCGTTCACGAGCGCCCAGGCGAGGTCGTAGTCGCCGCGCACGTAGGCCGCCCAGCCGCGCCAGAACTTCGCGAAGATCACGGCGATGTCGTGCGCCGGCCAGTCGCGCGTGAACGCGAGCGCCTCGTCGAGCGTCGCGATCGCGCGCTCGACGTCGCCGCCGACGAGCAGGGCGGCGCCGTACTTCGCCAGCCCGGCGCCGGTGCCGGGCACGTCGCCGCCGGCGCGGAGCAGCGGAATCGCCGTCTCGAACTGCGCGATCGAGAGCGCGTAGTTCCCCTGCGTGAACGCGGTCAGCGCGCTCGCGACGAGGGCGCGGCCGAGGAAGAGCGGGTTGGCGTCGGACGCGTCGAGGGCGAGGGCGCGGTCCACGAGCTGGCGCGCCTCGCGGAACTGGCCGGTGAGATACCAGAACCAGTACATCGCGCCGACGAAGCGCAGCCCGAGCTCGGCGCGCGCGGCGCTCGCCACCGCCCACGCCGAGGCGGCGCGCAGGTTGTCGTGCTCGGCGACGAGCCGCGCGAGGAGCCCCGGCGCGCTCTCGCCGCCGACGAGATCGGGCGCCGCCGCCTCGACGACGGCGAGGAAGTGCAGGGCGTGCCGCCGTTCCATCGCCTCGAGCTCGCCGGCCTCGGCGAGCCGCTCGACGCCGTACTGACGCACCGTCTCGAGCATGCGGTAGCGCGCGACGCCGTCGCCCGGCTCCATGACGACGAGCGACCGGTCCACGAGCGCCGAGACGCCGTCGAGGATGTCCTCCGCCTCGAGGGGCGCGCCGGCGCACACCGCCTCGGCCGCGTCGAGCGTGAAGCTGCCGGCGAAGACGGCGAGCCGCCGCAGCAGCACCTGCTCCCGGGCGCCGAGCAGGGCGAAGCTCCACTCCATCGTCGCGCGCAGCGTGCGGTGGCGCGGGAGCGCCGTGCGGCTGCCGGCGGTGAGCAGGCGGAATGCGTCGTCGAGCCGCGCGGCGATCTGCTCGGGCGAGAGCACGCGCACGCGCGCCGCCGCCAGCTCGATCGCGAGCGGGATCCCGTCGAGCCGCCGGCAGATCTCGCCCACCGCCTCGGCGTTCGTCGCGGTCAACGCGAACGCCGGCAGCGTCGCCTGCGCGCGCTCGACGAACAGCTGCACCGCCTCCGCGCTCGCCATCGGCGGTACGAGCCACGCCGTCTCGCTGGCGACGCCGAGCGCCTCGCGGCTCGTCGCGAGGATGGTGAGACGCGGGCAGGCGCGCAGCAGCGCTTCGGCCAGCTCGGCGCACCCGTCCACCAGGTGCTCGCAGTTGTCGAGGGCGACGAGGACGCGCTCGCCGCCGATCGCGCCGACGAGCAGCTCGAGCGGCGTCGCGCCCGGGCGCTCGGGCACGTGCAGCGCGGCCGCGACCTGCTGGGCGAGCAGCGCGCCCTCGCCGAGCGGCGCGAGGTCCGCCCACGCGACGCGGGCGAACGAGTCCGCCGCGCGCAGCGCCGTCTCGCGGGCGAGGCGCGTCTTGCCGCTGCCGCCGGCGCCGGTGAGCGTCAGCAGCCGCGCCGAGCTCACGAGACGCACCAGATCGTCGAGCTCGCGGCCGCGGCCGACGAAGCGCGTCAGGTGGACCGGGAGCTCGGCGCCGGCGAGAACGGTGGCGCTCGGCGGCTCGTAGGTGGTCATGGGCGGCGAGACGGCGGGTCGGACGTGGTGCGCCGGCGTCGGCGCGGCGGACACGATACGGCCTTAGACGCGCCTCATCAACCCGCCGCGAACTCGTCCGCCGCGATGCCGCCGGCGAGGAAGCGCGTGACGAGCGGCAGCGCCTCGCCGGCCGGGAGCCCGCGCCGCACCACGAGCAGCGGCAGCGGCCAGGGCCGCCGCGCCGTCGCCGCCAGCGCGCCGTCGAGGCCCGTCGCCTCGGCGCAGCCGCCGGGCACGAGCACGACGCGCGCGACGCGGTCGGCGTCGAGCAGCGCCAGCTCGAGCGCCGTGATGCAGAACTGGTCGGTGGCGACGACGGCGATGCTGGCCGCGCCGAGCCCGTCGAGGAAGTCCACGAGCCAGGTGGCCGCGTCGGCTCCGGCGGCGGCGGGGACTTCGGGGACGATCAGCCGGAACCGGCTCGTGAGCGCGCCGGGCAGCTCCGGCCAGAGCGGCGTCGTCCCGTCCGCGGCGGTACCGCCGCCGCCGCAGAGCACGAGCACGGCCCGGCCCGCGCCCGCGCGGCGGTAGCGCATGACGTGGTCGCGCGCGCGGACCTCGGCGAAGGACTCGGGCGGGCAGAGGGCGGGGGCGGGCGTGGCGGCGGCGGCGAGCGGGTTCGACATGGGACGGAGGGTAGGCGCGGCCGCTTACGGGGCGCTTACGGCGGCGTCGTAAGCGCGGCCGGATCGGTGTAAGCGCGGCCCGGCGCGGGCGTTAGGCGCCCGGTAAGAGGCGGTCGCGATCATCCCCGCGTCGCCAGGCCGCCGCACGACGGATCGGTGCAGTCCCGTCGCCGCCGGATCGGGCCACCGACCGTGCGACATCACCGCCGCCGATCGCGCGGCCACCCACACCAGAGGCCACACCATGACGCGCTTCCATCTCGTTCTCGTCGCGACGGGCTCGATGCTCCTCGCCGCCTGCAGCGATCCCACGCTCACCCGCCCCGCCGGCGCCGTCCACGTCGCCGCCGACCGCGCCGGCTACGACCAGGCCGGCGCGCACCGGCAGTACGGCACGCCGGTCAAGGTCGGCAACGGCACCGTCCGCACGTACGTGGTGCTGGACGCGAAGAACGGCGGCACGCCGCTCGAGGTGGGCGTGGCGATGAGCGAGGACGCGCTCGACGGGCTGCCGGCGCCCGTCGCGTCGAGCGACCCGATGGCGAACATGCACATGAACCTGCTCGAGCTGCCGGCGCAGAACCCGACGCCATACAAGTTCGTGCAGTTCGACTGGAACCCGATGGGGCACGAGCCGGCCGGCGTGTACGACCTGCCGCACTTCGACTTCCACTTCTACACGGTGTCGAAGGATGTCCGCGCGTCCATCCTGCCGACGGACCCGCGGTTCGCGCAGAAGGCGGCGAGCTTCCCGGCGCCGGAGTTCCGCGCGCCGTTCTACATCGACGCCGCGACGCCGGCCGGCGCGCCGCCGGCGGCGGTGACCGTGCCGCAGATGGGCCTCCACTGGCTCGACGTCCGCTCGCCCGAGCTGCAGGGGATGGCCGGCCACCCCGAGGCGTTCCGTCCCTTCACGAAGACGTTCATCTACGGCTCGTGGGACGGCCAGTTCATCTTCGACGAGCCGATGATCACGCGCGCCTACATCGTCGCCAAGCGCGACGCGACCGACCCGGCCGTGCGCGACGAGCTCGTCCCGGTGTCCACGGCGCCGCGCTACGCCCCGGCCGGCTTCTACCCGAGCGCCTACCGCATCGCGTACGACGCGCAGGCGAAGGAGTACCGGGTGGCGCTGACGCAGCTCGCGTGGAGGGAGTAGGGTGTAAGGGGTAGGGTATGGAGAGCCGCCCGGGAAGCGTCTTCACGCTTCCCGGGCGGCCTGCCTACACCCTACACCCTCTACCCTATCCCCTCACCTTTCGAATCTCTCCGCACGCCACCGGCAGCGTGATCTGCGCCGGGAGGCCGGGGAGGGACTGCACCGAGGGCGGGAGCGGCGTGTTGATGTCCACGCCGTGCACGACGACGTGGCGCGTCGGCAGGGCGAGCGGCGCACCGATCGCCGCCTCGAGCGTCGCGAGCGAGGTGGACGCCTGGTAGTGGTACGTGCCCTTGTCGCCGGTCGCGATCGGGAACGTCGGGATCTCGGACGTCGTGTTGGAGATGTCGCCGTCGAGCGGCACGAGGATCGCGCCGTAGAACGGCAGCCCCTCGATCACGTCCACGATCCCGTCGCCGTTGACGTCGGCCGACATCGGCGGGCACTGGGAGGCGGCGTGGATGTGCTGCGGGTGCAGCCCCTCGGGGAGCGGTGAGTCGTTAGGCTCGGCGCCCTGCACGTCCACGACCGCCGTGAGCATGCCGTCCTTCACGCGGAAGTACGCCTTCCCCTCGGTGACCCCGCGCGGCGTGCGCGGGTCGGGGTCGAGGCGCTGCTGCACCCACGCGTTGAGCGGGTGCAGCTCGGCGACGTACAGCGCGCCCTCCTCGAGGCCGCCCATTCCACCCATCGCGGCCATCGCCGCGTCCCCACTCGCCGGCGCGAACGCCGACGACGTCGGCGCATCCGCCGCGCAGGCGCCGAGCAGCAGCGCGGTGCCCAGTCCCAGCGCGGCCACTCGAAGCCGCGCCGTCGTTCCCTGAATGCTCTTCATCGCTTTCCTTCTCCCATCCGCCGCCCCACCACCCATGTCCGCGCCGGCGTGCGACGACCCGACGGCGCGAGTCCGGCGGACCCTCCGCCGGACGTCACACGTACGCCGCGCGGCCACGGGCGGATCTCTCCGCCGTCGCGGCCGAGCGGCGAGTGGCGCGTTCGCACGTTCCGTGCGCCGATGTGGCGCGGCGAACGAGTCGCGACGTGGACCGCCGGTCCTGAGAACTACGGTCCGATGACGACGCCGACAGGCGATGGAGTCGTTGGGCGACGTGTACGCCGTCGGAATAACGGTGTCCGGCCGCTGTACACCCTGCGGAAGGCCGTGTCGCCGGGCGCGAAGTCGCCGCGCGAGCCCAGCCCTACCCTCAGAGACGCGCCGGGTAGAGCGCGCTGCTGCCGTCCATGTCGCCGGTCTCGGCGTAGCGCATCGGCGTCCCGTCGGCGACGAGGACGCGGCCGCCGACGACGCGGCCGGTGACGAGCACGTGGTCGCCGGCGGGGCGGCTCTCGGTCACCTCGCACTCGAAGTAGGCGAGCGCGTCGTCGAGCACGGGCGCGCCGCCGCGGCCCGCGTGCCAGGCGAAGCCCTCGAGCTTGTCCCGGTCGCGCCCCGACAGGGTGCCGAAGTGCCGGGCGTGGACGAGCTGCCCGCGCTTCAGGACGTTCACCGTGAAGGCGCCGCCGTCGTGGAACAGGGGGAAGGAGGCGTTGCTCGGGCTGACGCTCACCACGAGGAGCGGCGGGTCGTACGACGCCTGCATGACCCACGCGGCGGTGAACGCGTCGCGGCGTTCGCCGTGCGCGACGCCGACGACGTACACGCCGAGCGTGAGGCGGTTGAAGAGAGCGGCGACGTCGGTCACGGGGCGGATGCGGAGAGGGAGAGAGGGATGAGTGCGGTCGCGTCGCCAACGTTGCGCGCCGTGGGCCGACGCGCAAGGCGATTTCGCCCGACCTGGCCCGGACCGCGCCCGCGGCGTACACTCTCGTGAGCGGGCCGGGCGACGGGCACCGGTTGCGGCAACCGTCGTGCGGGAGGGGTGTGAGCTTCGATCTGCGGCAGTTCGGGATCTCGGAGATGCTGCGCTGCGGGCGCGAGGTGCGCGCCGCCGCGGCCGCCGGCGACGGCTGCATGGAACTGGCCGCCGGCGCGGTCGTGCGCTACCTGTACGACGCGTTCCGCTCGGCGGAGGACGGCACGCGGCAGTGCGTGCTGGCGCGCTTCTACAAGACGCACCCGTACGACCTGCTCGAGCCCGACCTGCAGCGCTTCGCCGACGCGCTCCTCGGCGCACCGCCGCGCGATCCCGGCATCAAGTGTCTGACGCTGCTCGCCACCGTCGGCGACGAGCCGGACTGGTGCGACCGCCACCGCTCGCGCGGACATCGCGCGATCCCGCTGGCGAGCGAGGAGCTGGTCGAGCAGGCGCCGATGATCGCGCAGCTCTTCCGCGGCTTCGGGCTCGACGTGCGGCAGGTGGTGCGCCCGGGCGCGCCGCTGCTCCACGCCACCGGCAGCCGCAGCTTCGACGTCTTCCACGTCGCGGAGGCGCTCGGCAGTCCGCACATCCCGGCGCAGTCCGGTTTCGTCGAGCCCTATGGCGTGCGCTCGGTGGTCGGCTTCGGCGGCGCGCTGCGCTCGGGCGAGCTTTTCGCGGTCATCCTCTTCACGCGTGTCCCGATCCCGGCGCACGCCGCCGAGCGCTTCCGCAACATCGCGCTCGACGTGAAGTACGCGCTGTTCAACATCGGCAACGACGCCGTGTTCCTCGAGAGCGGCGGCGCCGCGCCGCGCGGCGCGCGCTAGCGTGGCGTCATGGCGAGCGCGACGGGAGCGGCGGGCGTGCCCGTGACCCGGATCACGGTCACGATCGTCAGGTAGGAAAGCCCACCGCCGCCGGCCGCGCCCTGCTTCGCGCGGACGCCGGCTCCGTCCTCCGTCTCGCGCCGCCATGTCCGACATCTCGCGTCGCACCGCCGTCGTCGTCGCGCTCGCCTTCGGGCTCGGCGCGGCGATGATCGCGCGCGCCGCGTACGTGCGCGATCCGGCGCTGCACGTGCCGCCGGCGATCGGCTACGTCGTCGGCATCACGCTCGCGGTGGCGGCGCTCGCGGCGCTGGCCCGGGCGTGGAGCCATCCGCGCGCCCTGAACGGTCTCGCCGCGCTGCTGCTCGTCGGCATGACGGTGGTCGGCGCGTACCTCGCGACGCCGGCCGGCGCGCGGGGCTGCCGCGGCAGCTTCGGGGCACTGCCCGGAGTCGCGCCGTCGTTCGGCTGCCGGTCGGCGTTCGGCGCCGGGGCGCTGATCACCGCGCTGATGGCGGCGCTCGCGCTTCGGCAGTGGTGGACCAGGGACGACGGCGGCGCACCGCCGCGCGATCGGAGGTGAGTTGATGCAGCCGCGTACGCCATCGGAGCTCCTGTCATGAACGCCGTTGCCCTCGCCGCCCTCGCCGACCGCGTCGCGTCGCACTTCAGTCGCGACGCCGCCGCCTGGCGTCCGGCGCTCGTCCGCACCGCCGCCAGCCAGCCGGTCGCGGTGCGCTTCGAGTTCGTCGCGCCGCGGCCGCCCTTTGCCGCCGACCTGCTCGAGGCGCTGCGCGAGCGCACCGCCGCGCCGTACACGAGCCTCGCGCGGGAGAACATCCGCGCCGGCGTGCCGATCGTCGCCGCCGGAGCCGAGCGCGGCACCGACGTGACCGTGACGCTTCGCTTCGAGGAGCACGAGGAAGAGGGCGCGGGTCTGTCGTACGAGATGAAGTTCTCCGCCGCGCCGGCGGCGGTGCGCCGCGGCTGGCTGACGATCGAGGACGAGTAGCCGCCGGGACGACCGCCGCTCCTCTGGCGCGCCCGCACGGACGGCTGCACGTTGCGGGATCTCGCACCCGGAGGATCGCATGGCCGTCGACCGTCGCCGCTTCGTCGCCACTCTCGTCACCGCCGGTGCCGCGGGCCTCGCCGCCGGCTCGGCCGCGCCGGCGCTCGCCGCCGCCGCCGATGGTGACCCGCCGTCGCCGCTGCCCGCGGAGCCATGGGACCTCTCCTGGCTCGACACGCTGAAGGGGAAGCACAAGCAGGTCTTCGACTGCGCCAACAGCGACCTCACGAAGGGCACACCGCTCGTCGTCGTGCGGAACTTCCTCGACGCGCACAAGACCGTGTTCGGGCTCGAGCATCCCGCGATCGATACGATCGTCGGCATCGCCGTGGACGCGTTTCCGATGAACGTCGGCGACGCGGTCTGGGCGCGCTACGCGCTCGGAGAGCGGTGGAAGATCAAGGAGCCGGGTTCCGACGCGTGGGCGACGCGCAACGTCTTCCTCGACGCGCCAGCCGGCGCGCCGGGCGCGAACATGACCGTGCGCGCGATGCAGGCGCGGGGGACGCTCTTCTGGCAGTGCAACAACGCGCTCAACTTCGTGGCCCGTCAGCTCGCGACCGCGACGCAGCGCACCCAGGACGAGGTCCGCGCCGACCTGCTGAGGGGGCTCAACCCCGGCGTGCGGCTCGTGCCCGCGCACACGATGGCCGTCGGGCTGGTCCAGGAGCGCGGCTGCACCTACGAGAAGCTCTAGCACGGCGCGCCGAACGGTGAGCGATCCACTGCACGTGATGGGCGACTGGCTCATCGGGGCGCCGGCGCTGGCGCTGCTGCCAGCCACCGCGTTCCTCTTCCTCTACGCCGCGCGGCGGCGCCAGCTCGCGCTCGTCGCCGGCGTCACCTGGCTGTGCTACGCCGTCTACGAGTACGGGATGCGGCGACGCGTCCTCTGCGGCGGCGAGTGCGACATCCGCGTGGACCTGCTCCTCATCTACCCGGCGCTGCTCCTCCTCTCGGTCATCGCGCTCGTCGCCACGGCCTTGCCGGGGCGCGGCCGGCGCGCCCGGTGACGCCGCCCCATGACGCGTGCGCCGCGGCCGAGGGCGAAACTTCGGCCGCTCCGGATCGCGTAGAGAGAGTCATCCCATTCGTGGAGCCGTCCCGATGATCGCCTCGCTGCTGCGCCTGTTCGCCCTCCGTCCCTTCCTCACGCTCGCGCTGTTCGGCATCCCGATCATCGTGCTCGTCGCCATCGGGCTCGCGACGGTGCTCGCGCTCAAGTTCCTCGTCTTCGTCGTGCTGCCGGTCGTGCTCGTGGTCTGGCTCGTGCGCAAGCTGATGCGCGGCGGCGATTCCGGCTCGGCGGCCTGACGACGCGCGCGGTTGCCGGGCGGCGCACGCGCCGGGCGCGTGCGCCCGATCACTCGACGCGCGCCGCGGGCGGAGTAGCTTTCGCGCACCACTCCTCACCCGCACCCACGACCGGCATGCTCCCACGGACCGCACGCCTCGCGCTTCTCCTTCTCGTCCCGCTCCTCGCGTCGCTCGTCGCGTCCGCGCCCGCCGCGGCGCAGCAGAAGGGACGCTGGCGGCAGATCGGCACGACGTCGTCGGGCAACCCCGTCTATCTCGACCCGAAGAGCGTGTCGCGCGCGAACGGCATCGTCACGGCGACGGTGCGCGTGCAGTTCGTCGAGCCGGTGCAGACGGGGCAGGGCGCGTGGACGAGCGCGCGCACGATCGCGATGTTCGACTGCGCGCACCAGACCGTCGCGGTGAAGGAGAACACCTACTTCCTCGACGAGAAGCACAACCGGATCGCGCAGCACAAGGTCGTCGGGAAGCCCGGCTTCGGCACGACCATCAAGGGCACCCTCGCCGACGTCGCGCTGCTGCACCTGTGCAAGGCGGGGAAGTAGGACCGCCGGTGCCGCCGCGCCGCGCCCGCTCGCTCTGCATCGCGCTGCTCGCCGCCGCGGCGGCCTGCGCGCGGCCCGAGGGCGACTCGGCCGCCGCGTCGCGCGATTCGGGCGCGCCCGCGCCGAGCGCCGCCGCCCCGTCCGACACGACGCCTCGCGCGGTCGCCGCCGACACGCTCACCGGGCTCGGCACGCCGCCCGGCACCGTGGACGCCGCTGCCCCCGGCGCGGCCGGCGCGGACACTTCCGACGTCGTGCCGACCGCGGCGGAGCTGGCCGAGCTGCACGCGGAGATGGCGATGCCCCTCGCCGGCATCCGCGCCGCCGATCTGCCCGACACCTTTCTCGAGTCGCGCGGCGACCACGTCCACCACGCGCTCGACATCCCCGCGCCGCGCGGCACGCCGGTGCTGTCAGCGACGCCGGGCCGCGTGCTCAAGCTGTTCACGAGCCAGGCGGGTGGGCTCATGGTGTACGCGGCCGACTCGAGCGAGCGCTTCGTCCTCATGTACGCGCACCTCGACGCCTACGCGCCGGGCCTGCGCGACGGCCAGCCGCTCGCCCGCGGCCAGCCGATCGGCGTCGTCGGCACGACGGGCAACGCGCCGCCCAACCTGCCCCACCTCCACTTCGCGATCGCGCGCCCCGGCAACGTGGCGCGGTGGTGGACGGGCACGCCGGTGAATCCGCGACCGCTGCTGCAGGCCGAGTATCAGTGACGGACTGATGCCCGCGACGCTCGCGACGATGGCGGACGGCAGTCATCGGTTCAACCGAGAGCTGTTGGTCGTTGGTGAAGAGTGGTTGGTTCGCAACGACGGCGCGCGAGGGCATCGCTCCGCGCGCCGTCGTTGCATACCGACCACTGCCAACCAACAACCAATAGCTCTCGGTTGAACTGACAACTGGTCTTGCCCGTTCACGCCGGCCCGACCTTCGCATCGGATTCTCGCGGCACCTTCACGGACAGGATCATGGCGGACGACGCAGAAAGCCGGGTGGTCGTGATCACCGGTGCCAGCGGCGGCATCGGCGCGGCGCTGGCGCGGGAGCTCGGCGCGGCGGGGCACAGCCTCGTGCTCGCGGCGCGACGCGGCGACGTGCTGCGCCGGGTGGCCGACGAGGCGCGGGCGCGCGGCGCGCCGTCGGCCATTGCCGTCGAGACCGACGTGACGCGGCGGCACGACGTCGAGCGGCTGCGCGATGCGGCGCTCGAGGCGTTCGGGCGCTTCGACGTCTGGGTCAACAACGCCGGCCGCGGCATCACCCGCCCCGTGCTCGAGCTCACCGACGCGGACTTCGACGACATCATGGCCGTCAACGTCAAGTCGGCGCTCTACGGGATGCAGGCGGCGGTGCCGCACTTCGTCGAGCGCGGCACGGGGCACCTCGTCAACGTCTCCTCCTTCCTCGGCCGCGTCCCGCTGGCGAGCGTGCGGTCGGTGTACAGCGCGGCCAAGGCGGCGCTCAACTCGCTCACGGCGAACCTGCGCATGGACCTGCGCACGCGCGCGCCCGGCGTTCACGTCTCGCTCGTCATGCCCGGACTGGTGGCGACGGATTTCGCGCGGACCGCGATGGGCGGCGGGCGGTCCGCGGGCGGCGCCTGGCCCTCGGCGGAGCGCAGCAGCCAGGAACAGAGAGCGCAGAGTCGCGAGCAGCGCGCGGAAAGTCGCGAGCAGCGCGCCGAGAGCCGCGAGCAGCGCGCCGAAGGCCGCGCTCCGCGAGCCGACGTCCCACCGCCGAGCGCGGCCGTCCAATCCGCCGAGGAGGTCGCGGCCCTCCTCGCGCGCCTCATCGAGCGGCCGCAGGCGGAGCTCTACACCGACCCGGCATCGGTGGAGACGGCGCGCCGCTACTTCGCGGACGTGGCCGCCTTCGAGGCGCAGATGGCGCCGCCGACATCGGGGCGGTAGATCGTGGTACCGCTCTCGGCTCTCGGCAACTGTTCGACAGGATGAACAGGATGAACATGATGTGGGTGTGCTCTTCATCCCGTTCATCCTGTTCATCCTGTCGAAAAGCCGAGAGCCGAGAGCCGCCCTTCCACCTTCCGAGGTCCATGCATCACGACGACGTCCCGCCGCCGCCCCCAGAGCCCACGATCGTTCGGCCGTCGTGGCGGCAGTACCTGCTCGGCGTGCTCATGATCGCGGTCATGGCGATGGTCGCCTACTGGCTGCTGCGCTTGCGGCACGGCGGGTAGAAGGGGAAAGGCTGTCGGCGCCGGGGTTACATTGAGAACGATCGCGCCAACCGCCAACCGCTCTCCGCTCACCGGCACTCACGTGGCCATCTCCTCCACCGTCTACAACTTCGACGTCCAGCTCGCCGACGTGGACCGCGGCGTGTACGAGTCGCTCGCGCTCCGCGTCGCGCGGCACCCGTCGGAGACGGAGGAGTACCTGCTGACGCGGGTGCTCGCCTACTGCCTCGAGTACGCCGAGGGGATCGCGTTCTCGAACGGGATCGCCGAGCCCGAGGCGCCGGCGATCGCCGTGCGCGATCTCACCGGTGCCCTGCGCGCGTGGATCGACGTCGGCGCGCCCGACGCGGCGCGGCTGCACAAGGCGAGCAAGGCGGCGCCGCGCGTCGCCGTGTACACGCATCGCGACCCGGCGCAGATCCTCCGCCAGCTCGCCGGCGAGCGCATCCATCGCGCCGACGCGCTCGAGCTGTACGCCGTGGACCGCGAGCTCCTCGCCGAGCTCGCCGCGCGGCTCGACCGCCGCATGAAGCTCGACCTCTCCGTCACCGACCGGCACCTCTACGTCGGCGTGGACGGAACGACGCTCACGGGCGTGGTCGAGCGCCACTCGCTCGCGTGACGAGCGTGCCCCGCCGCCGGATCATGTCGTGCCGCGTGGCGGCGCTCGTCGTCGCCCTCCTCGCGCCGGCCGTGACGGCGACGCCGGCGCGGGCGCAGGAGCCGTCGCGCATCGGCGCCGGCACGGCGGTGGCGCAGGTCGCGCTCGGTACGCTCGGCACGGGGGTCGGCTTCGTCGGCGGCGGGCTGCTGACGCGGAGCGCCGCGCGGCGGTTCGGCGCGTCGCCCGACCGGGCGTCGGACGCCGCCTACGTCGGCGCGTGGACCGGCGCGGCGCTGCTGACGCCGGTCGGGCCGGCGATCGTCGGAAGCCGCGGCGCGGCGCACGGCTCGTATCCGCAGGCGCTCGTCGGGACGCTCGCCGGAGGCGCGGCGAGCTATCTGCTCATCACCGCCGGCCGGCACGGTGCCTTCGGCTGCCGCTGGTGCGGGCCGGTGCGGGGGCTCGTCGCCGTGAGCGCGTTCGTGCTGCCGAGCGTCGGCGCGACCGTCGCCTTCGACCGCAGCCGCCGGCTGTGAGGAGCGCGTCATGATCTGTCGCATCTGGCACGGCTGGACCGCGCCGTCGAACGCCGACGCGTACGAGGCGCTGCTGCGGGAGGAGATCTTCGCCGGCATCGCCGCGCGCGGGATCAGCGGCTACCGCGGTATCCAGCTTCTGCGGCGCGGCACCGGCGACGTCACGGACGAGGAGGTCGAGTTCGTCACGATCATGTGGTTCGACTCGTTCGACGACGTGCGCGCGTTCGCCGGCGACGACTACGCGCGCGCGGTCGTGCCGCCGGCGGCGCGGGCGCTGCTCGCGCGCTTCGACGACCGCTCGGCGCACTACGAGGTCCGCGAGAACCGCCGCGGCGGGTGAGCGCGGCCGCGCGTCGCCTTGCCCGCCGCCGTGGCCGCGGCCATGATTTCGAAGAGGATTGCGAGAGGCCGGTGCCCGCGAACCGCGCGGCGCCGCGCCTCTCCACCGCTGGAGGGTGTGATGATGGGACCGGGCGCGGATCGCGACAGGGATCGGGACGACAGGCGGGCCACCGCGGGCGAGCGGCCGGCGGAGCCGCAGCACGACGAGGAGATGGTGGACGAGGCCGGCGACGAGAGCTTCCCCGCGAGCGATCCCCCGTCGTGGGAGCCACTTCACTCGGGCCCGCCGGAGCGCAACATCCCGCAGCGCGGCGCGCCGAATCCCGGCGCGCCGAATCGTGACGCCGCGCCTGCGCGCGACGACGACGACCGCGACATGTCCGCGCGGCTCGGCGGCGCCGAGTTCGGCGCGCACCTCGCGGGGCTGGAGGAGCGCGTCGCCGCCGCCGACGCGCGCGGCGAGGCCGTGCCGGCCGAGGCGCGCGCGATGATCGCCCACCTGCGCGAGATCGTGGACGCGCTCGACGGCCTCACTGCCGCGCTCGGCCGACGGCCGGCACCCGGCGGCGCGCCACCGGCGGCCGGCACGACGGATGCGGAGGCGCCGCGCCCATGATCCCCGCGACGATGATCTCCGGTGGCGTGGCGCATCTCGCGCGCACGCCGCTCGTACCCGCGCAATTCGCGTCCATGCAGCTGACGCTGGTGCCGGTCGCACCCATCGTTCTGCTGCCGTTCATCCTCATCATCTTCGTCATCTTCGCGCCGCTCTGGGGCGCGGTGCTGCTCGTGCTCGCGGTGCTGCGCGCGATCTTCTGGCCGATCGAGCGCGTGCTCGCCGCGCTGCACGTGCCGGGTGCGGGGGAGGGGAGCGCCGCGCTCGCCCGCGCGTCGCGCTGGGTCAGCACGCTCGGCGGCCTGACCGAGCGGTACACCGCCTCGCGCGCCGCCGCGTCGCGCGACGCCGTCGCGCTCGACGACGCCGCGCGGCGGGCCGCGGGCGACCGCGGGCCGGGCGCGTAGACTGGGCGCCGAACGCGGATCGTTCGTCGCGCCGCCGCCGCCCGGTTCCAGGACGCATCCGTCATGAACCTCCTCGAGGCGATCGAGGTCCAGCTTCCGCACGGGTTCACCATCCGGCAGCGGATCGGCACGGGCGCGACCTCGTGGGTCTACCTCGCCGCGCGCGAGGGTGAGGAGGAGCGCCTCGTCGTCAAGGTGATGCGGCTCGGGACGGTCACCGACACGACCGTCGCGCGCTTCTTCTCCGAGATGCAGGCGCTGCGGCGGCTCGAGCATCCGCACATCATCCCGCTGCTCCACACCGGCGAGGCGAAAGGGGCGCTCTTCTTCACGATGCCCTACATCGCCGGCGAGACGCTCCACGCCCGGTTGCAGGCGGCCGGGCCGCTGGCGGTGGCCGATGCGCTGCGCGTGGCGCGCGACCTCGCCGACGCGCTCGAGCACGCGCACGCCCGCGGCATCGTCCACCGCGACCTGAAGCCGGCCAACGTGCTGCTGGCGCGCGACCGTGCCTATCTGATGGACTTCGGCTTCGCGAACACCACCACGCTCGCGTCGGAGCCGACGGCCGACGGGCGCCGGCTCATCGTCGGCACGCCCGACTACATGAGCCCCGAGCAGGTGACCGGCCGCGGCGCCGACGACTGGCGGGGTGACCTGTTCTCGCTCGGCTGCGTGATGTACGAGATGCTCGCCGGACAGCCGCCGTTCGCCGGCGGCTCGTCGCACGCGGTGATGATGCGCCGTCTGAACGGGCCGCCGCCCGACGTGCGCTCGCTGCGCCCCGACGTGCCGGCCGACGTCGCCGAGTTGATCCACCGCAACCTCGCCGTGCAGCCGTCGGACCGCTTCGCCACCGCCGGCACGCTCTGCTTCGCCCTCGA
>DATMHT010000132.1:0-4579 GCA_035554795.1 Gemmatimonadaceae bacterium
CCCTCGAGCGTCACCACGCGCAGCCCCGGCAGCGGCCGGCCGCCGGCGAGCCGCGCGGCGTCGCGCAGGGCCTGGTCGCAGTAGTCGCACGACACCGAGCTGACCATCAGCACCGCCGGCTCGCCGCGCGGCGGCGCGAACGGCACGACCTCGCCGCTCGCCGCGCGCACGCGGAGCGTGGCGACGGCGGCGCCGAGCGCGGGATCGAGCGACGCGGCGCTCTCCTCGTCGGGCGTCGTGAGCCGCGACGGTGGCCGCTCGACGCGGAGGCCGGCCCAGAACGCGGCCGCGACCAGCACGACGCCGACGACGACGGCCAGCGCGCGTCTCATCGGGCGTCGTCCACCGCGCGCATGAACGCGTCGAGCTTCGCGGCGTCGAGATGGCCGTCGGTGCGCAGACCGCTGCACACGTCCACGCCGAACGGCTCGACCGCGCGGATCGCGTCGGCGACGTTTTCGACGCGCAGGCCGCCGGCGAGGAAGACGGGCGCGACGCCGGCCACCGCGTCGCGGATCGCGCGGCTCACCTCCCAGTCGTGGGTGCGCCCCGTGCCGCCGAGCTCCTTCACCGCGAGCGACGGGCGCCCCGAATCCAGCAGCAGCGCGCTCACGTGCGGCGCGACCGCGACCGCCTCGTCCACCGACTCCGGCCCCGTCACGTGGATCACCTGCACGATGCCGACGCCCGGCATCGCGTCGCGCAGCTCGGCGTGCGTGCCCCGCTCGAGTCGGTCCACGATCTGGACCGTGTTCGCGCCGCAGCGCCGCTGCTGCTCGGCGATCGCGTCGGCGTCCTGCAACGACGTGAGCAGGAACGTCGCGACCGGCGGCGGCGCGGCGCGCGCGATCTCGGCGATGCGCGCCTCCTCGATCGGCCCCGGCCCGCTCGGCATCGCGCTCACGAGCCCGATCGCGTCCACCCCGTGCGCGACGGCGAGTCGCATCTCGTCCCTCGAGGCGATGCAGCAGACTTTGACACGGACGCGGCGCGGCGGAGAGAGCGGGGCGAGCATGGGTGCAATGACGCGGCGGGGTCGGACGGATGTCAAGCCGCGAGAGCGTCCAACACCAGTCGTCAGTTCAACGGAGAGTCGTTGGCTGTTGGTCGCTGGTTCCTGGTTCGCAACGACGACGCGCCGAGGGATGCCCCGGAGCGCCGTCGTTGGCAACCGACGACGGGAAACCCGTCACCAACAGCTCTCGGTTGAACTGCCAACTGCCGTTGCCCCTCAGTCAGCCGTGGCGTCTCGTCGTCCTCCATCCTACCTTGTCGGCCGCATGTCTGACACGATCACACTCTCCCGCCCCTACACCGCTCGCTCCGGTCGCCCCGTCGTCGCGCGCGTCGAGCGTGCGGTGTTCGAGCGACGCTACTTCGCCGCCTGCCTCGCCTGCGGCTACTGCAACGACGCCTGCTGCGGCTACGGCGTGGACGCGGACGCCGAGGTCGTCGGGCGCGTGCTCGCGCAGGCCGCGGCGATCGAGCGGCGCGTCGGCGTGCCCCGCGGCGAATGGTTCACCGGCCCGCTCGAGCCCGACGACGATCTGCCGGGCGGCGCCGGTACGCGGACCCGCGTCGTGGACGGCACGTGCGTCTTCAAGAGCCGCACGGGGCGCGGCTGCCTGCTGCACGCCTACGCGCTCGAGACGGGACAGGACTATCACCTCGTCAAGCCGATGGTCTCGGCGCTCTTCCCGCTCACCTTCGGCGACGGCGCGCTGACGCTCTCCCAGGAGCTCGCCGACGACACGCTCGTCTGCCGCGACGACGGCCCGACGGCGTACGAGGCGGTGCGGCCGGAGCTGGAGTACTACTTCGGCGCCGAGCTCGTGGCGGAGATGGACGAGATCGCGCAGGCGATCGCATCCGAGCGTGGCGCGATGGAGAACGACGGCAGTCTTCAGTTGAACTGAGAGCTGTTGGTCGATCGTCCGTGGTCGTCAGTGAACAACGACGGCGCGCCGAGGTCAGCCTCCGCGCGCCGTCGTTGTTCACCACTTACTGATCACCAAGAGCCAACGACTCTCAGTCGAACTGAAGACTGTAGTTGTCAGTGCGGTCGTAGTTGTCAGTGCAGTCCCAGGACGTCAGTACGCCGCCAGCCCCTGGAACCCGCTCGCCGGCGCGCCCGCCGTGATCGTGCCGATCGGCGTGAGGCCCCCGTCCGCGCCGACAGCGAAGCCGCCGACGTTGCCCGTGCCTCCCTCGAGGACGTAGAGCAGCCGATCGCCCGCGGCGAGATCGAGATCGAGCGGCGCGGTGCCGGCGCCGGTGACGCCGGTGCGGCCGTCGGCGTTCAGCAGCGAGAGGTGGCCGTCACCCGAGACGGCGAAGCCGGTGATCGTACCGGTGCCGGCGTTCGCGGCGTAGGCGAAGCGGCCGTCGGCGGTGGCGATCAGCCAGCAGGTGGCGGCACCGCCCGTGCCGAGCGACGCCGTGATCGGCGTGAGCGCGCCGCCAGCGCCGATCGCGTACGACGACACCGCCGCGCTCCCCGCCTCGGAGACGAGGACGTCGTTGGCGGGCGTGACGTCGAAGCCGAAGGCGACGTTGCCGCTCGACGCGCTGACGACCGGCGCGCCGAGTCGGCCGTCGGGCTCGACGGGGAAGGTCTCGAGCCGGTTGCTCAGACGCTCGGACACGATCAGCCAGTGGCCGTCGGTCGTGAAGCGCACCGCCGCCGCCCCCGACGCGCCGGCGGCGAGCGTCGCGCTCGCGTGCGGCAGCGCGACGAGCTGCCCCGACGCCGCGGCGCGGTAGCCGCGCAGCGTGTTGTCGCCGGCGTTGAGCGCATAGAGCAGCCGGCCGTGCACGGCGAGGCTGACCGGGCGCTCGCCGCCCGACGGCTCGCGGTCGGCGAGCGAGAGCGATCCGTCGGCGGCGACGCGGAAGCTCGCGACGTCGTCGCTTCCCGCGTCCACCGCGAACAGCAGCCGGTGGTCGTCGCTCAACAAGAGCGCGTACTGGGAGGTGAGCGGGTCCACCGCGCCGCCCGTGCCGGCGCCGCCGGTGGCGAACGAGCCGATCGAGGTCAGCGCGCCCGCGGCGTCGCGGCGGAAGGCGACGACGTGGTTCGCCGCGGCGCCATTGTCGAGCGTGTAGACGGCGCCGGCGGCGGTCTCGTCGACGGCATTGGCGCTGGCGAGCGGTGGCGCGGTCGGGCCGGCGCGGTCGGGCGAGCACGCAGCCGCGGCGGCGGCGAGTGCGGCGAGCGTGGCGAGATGCTTCAGGTCGTATGTGCGCATGAGATTGCCTCGACGAAGGGCGGAGTGTCGTGCGTCCGACAGCGGCGTCGGCGGTGATCGTGGCGCGGTGCCCGGGCCGGCCCGTGCGCCCACCTAGACGCGACCTCGCAAAGAGTTCCCGGCGCGCGCGGTCTCGTGCGTTGGCGAGGGCTGGCGCGCGGGAGCGCGAGTGGCATCTTGGAACGGTGGGCGGTTGGCGCGAGCCGGTGTGGTAAGCGGGAAGCGGTACGCGGGAAGCGCGGACCGATGCGGACGGCGGTATTTCGGTGACGCGAAGTACGCGGCGCGCCATAGACTCTGACGTGGGGGGGCCCCCGCGCGGAGAGGGAGTGGAGGATGACCGAGGAAGGGTGGGGTGAGGCGCGCGCGTTGGCCGGTGACGTCGCCGCGTCGGCGTTCGTGCCCGGCGACGCGAGCGCGACGCACGCGACGCAGGCGGCATCCTCGAGCGCCGCGAGCGCCGCGAGCGCCGCGAGTGCCGACGCGGCGGCCTTCGAGCGCGTCGCGCTCCCCTGCCTCCCCGACGTCGCGCGCTTCGCCCGCTCGCTCGCGCGCGACGAGGCTGAGGCGGACGACCTCGTGCAGGAGACCTATCTGCGCGCCTTCAGCGCCTGGCACACCTTCGTGCCGGGAAGCGACTGCCGCCCGTGGCTGTTCACGATCTGCCGCCGCCTCTTCGTGCGCGCGCGCGACCGCGACCGCCGCGTCGTCAGCGTCGGCGACGACGCGGACGCGGAGACGTTCGCGGCGGTGCGGCTGCACAATCACGCGCGCGCGATCGGCGTGGACGATCTCTTCACGCGGCTCGACGTCGCCCCCGCGCTCGCCCGCGCGCTCGCTGGCCTCCAGGAGAGCTTCCGCTCCGTCGTGCAGCTCGTGGACGTCGAGGGGCTCGGCTACGAGGAAGCGGCCGCGATCCTCGACGTGCCCGTGGGAACCGTGCGCTCGCGCCTCTTCCGCGGGCGGCGTCTGCTGCAGGAGCAGCTCCTGACCTACGCCCAGGACCTGGGACTCGCGCGCGACCGGAGCGCGCCCGCCACCACCACCCGCCCCGCCGACCCGAGCGACCGATGACCGACACGACGGACACGACGACGAGCAGCGGGACGCGGTCGCCCGAGGACGACTGCGTGCACGCCGTGCGGCAGCTCTGGGACTACCTCGACGGCCGGCTCCCCGAGAGCGAGCGCGAGCGCGTCGCCGCGCACCTCGCGGTGTGCGAGGCGTGCACGTCGCACTTCGTCTTCGAGCGCGGCTTCCTCGACGCCGTCCGCACCCTCCGGCGCGACGACCCCGCCTTCGCGGCGCTGCGGGGACGGGTACTGAGCGCG
>DATMHT010000133.1:0-2743 GCA_035554795.1 Gemmatimonadaceae bacterium
GCAGTATCCGCGTTCATCCGCGTTGATCCGCGGCGAAAACGCTCTTGAGCAGGAAGAGGCTTCGCGCCCTCCGCGGTCCGTGCTTTCGCCCGGCGCTATCCGCAGCTCAGCCGGGGCCGGACGCGGCTTCCTCGTCGCACACGATCTCGCGGTTCGCGCACTCGTGGATGATGGTGGCCGGCCAGTCCGGTTCGTAGCGCGAGGCGCGAAGCATTCGCGCGAGCGTCTGCCGCTTGCCCGCGCCCCAGACCACCATCGCCGCTTCCTTCGCCGAGGCGATGGTGGCGATGCCGACGCCGACGCCGTGGTGCGGCACCTGGTCCAGCGACCCGAAGGTGGGAAAGGTCTGCAGGTTGTCGCGCCGCGTCTCCTCGGACAGCTCGACGATGCGCGTCCGGCTCGTGCGCGGGCTGCCGGGCGGGTTGAAGGCGACGTGGCCGTCGCTCGCGCCGGAGGCCAGCAGGAAGAAGTCGATTCCGCCGGCGTCGGCGATCCGCGCGTCGTAGGCCGCCGGATCGCTCGGATCGGGAAACCAGATCGCGTCCGCGCGCAGCCGCCGCGCCGGCGGCAGCCCCGCGTTCAACGGGTTCACGATCTCCTCGTCGGCGAAGTGGTGGCACGACCAGGGCGCGGTGGCGGGCGCGTACGCGAGCGTGTCGCCTTCGCGCACGAGGTACTCGTCCATCATCACCAGCACGAGGTGACTGATGTCGGTGCCGCTGTCGGCGACGCGTCGCGCCATCGCGCCGTAGATGGGTCGCGGCGTCCGTCCGGTCGGACAGCCGAGGAGGAAGCGCCTTCCGTCAACGCGTGCGCGCTCGATGCGCTCGAGCAGCCGCGTCGCGAGCTCCTCGCCGATCGCCTCGGGGGAGGGAAGGACGCGGAGTGGAGTGCTGTTCATGCGGGACTGTTGCGTGGCGTTTTCGACAGGATGGACAGGATCGACAGGACGAGGTCGCATGCCTGCGACGATGGTCGCCCAGGATGCGCATCCGCTCCCATCCCGTCGATCCTGTTCATCCTGTCGATCATCACACGGGAGCAAGTCGTCATTCAGAGCGCCGCTCGCGCGAGCTCCGGATTCTTCCAGAGGTCGATGGGCTTCGCGATCCCCTTCGGTCGGAACGGGAGCGTGACCTTGGCGCCGAGCCCCGCCGACGCATACGCGGCGTAGAGCACCTCCTGCACGACGCGGCCGGTCTCGCCGTCGGAGATCGGCGTCTCCCTGCCGCGGACGCAGCGCGCGAAGTGCCGCATCTCCTGCGGGAAGCCGTAGTTCCAGTGCTCCTCGAACACCGGGTAGGTCCAGCCCTTGGTGGACGACGCCTTCTCGACCGCGTAGCCGAAGCCCGTCTCCGAGTAGGTGGGGAGCGCGTTGCCCATCAGCATGTCGGCGTAGGTCTGTCCCTTGTCGCCGAACACCTCGATCGAGTCGTCCATCCCGCCCGGCCGGTTCCAGCTGTTCTCGACGACGCCCATCGCGCCGCCCTCGAACTCGATGATCGTGATCGCCTCGTCGTCGCCCTGCGTGCGCGCGGCGTGCACCTGCGTCGAGAGCTGGGCGTAGACGCTCTTCACCTTCGGCTTGCCGAGGAACCACCAGCAGAAGGCGATGCCGTGGCAGCCGAGGTCCATGAGCGCGCCGCCGCCCGAGCGCGCGACGTCCCAGAACCAGTCGGCGTGCGGGCCGGAGTGCTTCTCGCCCTGCTTCACGAGATGGACGCGCCCGAACGCGCCCTCGTCCGCCATCTGCTTCGCCTTGACGTACTTCGGCGCGAAGAAGAGCTCCTCGGCGTAGAGCAGCAGCACGCCCGCCTTCGCGCACGCGTCGATCATCGCGTCGGCTTCCTCGAGCGTGACGCAGAGCGGCTTCTCGCAGACGACGTGCTTGCCGGCGCGCGCGGCCTCGATGGTGATGCGCGCGTGCAGGTCGTTGGGCGCCGTGACCGACACCAGCTCGACCGCCGGATCGCGCAGCAGCTCGCGATAGTCGGTGTAGACGCCGGGAATGCCGTGGCGGCGCGCGAACGCCTCCGCGTTCCCCGGCGTGGGAGACGCGACGGCGACGACCTCCGCCTCGTCGGGCATCAGCTTCACCGACGCCGCGATGCAGTCGGCCTGGAAGCGCGAGCCGACGATCCCGATCTTCACTTTCGACATGATGCTCGCTGTCGTGGACAGGATGGACGGGATGGACAGGATGAACTACCCGGACAGGATGGACGGGATGAGCAGGATGAGCGCACATGACCTCGAGCGCAGGCGGCCCTCCTGTCCATCCTGTGCATCCTGTCGAAGCAGCTCATCCTGTCAGAGAGGAGGCACGGCTCATCCCCACGCGGGCTGTCCCTTCTCGAGCGGCATGCATCCGGTGAAGTGCCCGGGGATGCGCACGTAGCGCAGCGCCTTCGTCATGCCGGTCTCGCTCGAGAAGTAGGCGCGCTCGGCGACCTCGCGCGCCAGCGGGAACCAGTGCGTGTCCGCGGGCGCCTTCCGCGCCTCGGCGTCCACCTGGCGCAGCAGCTGCTCGCGGGCCGGGCGCGCGAGCGCCGTGAAGTCCGCGCCCTGGCGCGCGCGACAGCTCTCGCGGAACTCGCGCAGCCCGCGGACGACGCGCTGCTGCGCCGCCGGCTCGTAGCAGTCGGTGAGCAGGAGCTGGATCGCCGCGCCCGCGCCGGCCGCCTTCGCGCCGGGCGACGACGGCGTGTCGGGGAGCAGCGTGTCGGCGATCTCCGCGAACAGC